>SXRM01000402.1 GCA_005792545.1 Pseudomonadota bacterium
CAAACGCGGATGTGGGTAACTCGACAGGCCGCGCGTGCCCTGACCGATGTAGCGCGGGTCTGGCACGACGCCGGCGATGGGAAAGGCCTCACGCCGAAAGTGCTCCAGCTGCGTCTCGCTGATGCGACCTTCCAGGTAGGCGCGTGCGTACATGCCGGGCGACGCGTGGCCTTGGTAGAAGACCAGGTCGCCCGAGCGGTCAACGTTTGGCGCCCGAAAGATGTGGTTGAAGCCGACCTCGTACAGCATCGCGGCCGATGCGTACGTCGACAGGTGGCCGCCGAGCCCTTCAAACTGCTTGTTGGCGCGGTGGACCATGACCGCGGCATTCCAGCGGATGATCTGACGGATGCGCTTTTCAATCGCAAGATCGCCCGGATACTCGGGTTGTTTATCAGACGGCACCGTATTGACGTAGGGCGACAGGACCAGGTACGGCAGCTTGACGCCGTCGACCTGCAACGACTCGTGCAGGCGGCGCAACAGAAAGTGCGCGCGCTCGGCGCCGCTTGACGACAGGATGGCATCCAACGACTCCAGCCATTCGCGGGTTTCGACCGGGTCCGGATCCTGGCGAATCGACCATTGCTGAGCGTCGATGCGGGCGTCGAATTGCACGGGAGCGGGAGGCGTCATGGTCTCGATTCCTGGCTGCGGGGCGGCGATTGTACGCGCGGTGCCGCGAACCCGGTAGGGGCGGAACTCGAGCTTTGCCTGAGGGAACGGTTTTCGATGATTCGGCCTAAGCGCGGGCTGGGCCGGGTCGCGCTGCGCAGCCGTGGTCAGGCGTGGCGCGCCCGAATCCACGCCGCCGTCTTGTCCGCCAGCCTGCCGATGGCGTCGACACCCATGCGCAAGTGCTCTTCGCGGGTGTCTTCGATCTTGTTGTGGCTGATGCCGAGCAGCGACTGCGTGAAGATCATGACCGTCGGGATGCCGCAGCGCGCGACTTCTGCGGCGTCGTGCAGCGGGCCGGAAGGCAGGCGATGACGGGTGCCGCTGGCTTCGAACACGGCTTCTTCACACAGGTCAAGCAGTTCGGGGTGGAACGGGATGGGCTCGATGTCCCAGATCCGGCTCCACTGCACCGTGCAACCTTCTTCGGTGGCAAAACGCTCACTGGCCTCCTTGGCCTCGCGGTACATCTGCGCCAAGTTGCCGGAGTCTAGGTCGCGCTGGTCGAGCGTGGTTTCACAGCGCCCGACAACTGCGGTCACGATGCCCGGGAACGTCTTGACGCTGCCCATCGTGCACACAGCGTCCTCATGTTTGCCGGCGATATTGCGGATTTCCAAGGCTAGTTTGGCGGCAGCGGCCAGGGCGTCCTTGCGCAGCGGCATCGGCGTCGCCCCCGAGTGTACCGCCTGGCCAAAGAACGTGATGGCGTGGCGCTCGACGCCTTTGGTGCCGGTCACGATGCCGAGCGGCAGGCCCATTTGCTCGAGCACCGGCCCTTGTTCGATATGCAGCTCGATGTACGCAGCCGCGTTGTGTTGGCCACTAGTCGCCTCGGCCGCGCGGCTGATCTCGACTCCGCAGCGTCGCATCGCTTCCTCCAGCGTGACGCCTTCTTTGTCGGTGCGCACGCGGTCGGCTTCGATGCTGTGGTTGCCCGCGAACGCAGCGGAGCCGAGCAGGCTGCGGCCAAATCGCGCGCCTTCTTCGTCGGCCCAGTCGATGACCTTGATGGTAACCGGCGGCACGTCCATGGCCGCGAAGTGGCGCAGGACTTCGATACCGGCGACGACGCCCAGGCAGCCGTCGAGCCAGCCGCCGCCGGGCACACAGTCGAGGTGGCTGCCCATCAGAAGGCTCTGCTGCGTAGCCCCGGGCAACACCGCCCAGATGTTGCCCGCCGCGTCCTCGCTAACCTGGACGCCTGGGATCTCGGTGACTTTGGTTTTGAACCACGCGCGCGCCTGCAGCCAGGTGTCGGTCCAGGCCACGCGTTGCGCACCGCGATCGTTGGCAGTCAGCGCGCGCAGCTCTTTCAGGTCGTCAATGGTGCGTTGCGGATTGATCACGGCAGCGGTCCTCGGGCCGCGTCGGCGCGGCGGTCGAGCAGGGTAGCGCGGCCGCGCAGGCGCGGGAAGAGGCGTGCCGCTGCGATCACGGCGTCGAGACATTATCTAGTGATTACATGCGTCTGAACAAAGCCCCCCTTCGTGCTTGTGCCGGATCTAAGCTTGGGATACCATCGCCGCCCCACCGCGCTTTGCGCCCGAGGTATTCGTGACGTTCGCCGCCGCCCGATTTGTGTATGCCACCGCGCTGCTTTCTGCTTGCGCGTCGACCGAACCCGCACCGGCCGAGGAGACCCCCGAGCAAGAAGCCTGCGAGCACTTGGGCGGCAGCCTGGCCACGGCGGTGACCGCTGTCGACGACAAAGCCCCTGGCCAGGCGCCCGACGTCAGCAAGGCGCACACCAAGTTCACGGTGACGCTGCCGGCTGACGCCAGTGGTACCTACGCTGGCACGGTGCGCTTTTTGGCGCCAGCCAAGGGGCAGTATCTGGTGGTTGCCGACGCTGCGGTGCCGTTCGCGCTCTTGGATTCCGGGGGCAAGGCGCTCGACCCAGTGGCGGGAGCGACCAAGGCCGCCTGCGCGGCAGTGGCGGCGCAGGCGGTGTACGCTCTGGATGTCGCGACCTATCGCTTGAAGCTAGGACCGGCGCCCAAAGCTACGGTGAGCGTGCTGTTCGAGGCGAAGTAGGCGATGGCGGACGGCCGGCTGTGGGTGATGATTGCCGGTCCATATTCGTCCAACGGTGCCGATGCCCGCACCCGTGAGGCCAACTTGCGCGTGCTCAACCAGGCCGCGTTGGCCGTGTGGGCCCTTGGCCACGTGCCCATCATTGGCGTCAACCTGACACTGCCGATGGCCGAGGCCGCAGGCGATGAAGGGGCTTACGCGAGGTTGGCGATGCCGCTGGCGCTGGCGCTGGTCGAGCGCTGCGACGGGTGTTTGCGCGTCGGCGGGGCGTCCAAGGGCGCGGATGAGGAAGTAGCGCGGTTTCGAGCGCTGGGAAAAAGCGTTTGGTTTTCAGTCCATCACGTGCAGGTGGCTGTTCGGTAGGCCAGTTGGCGCACATCCCTGGCCATTTCGCTACCTGGATGGGCTTGGCACGGCGGCAGACACGGACCCCACCTTTGTTCAGATGGATGAATTCACTTCGGTCTTGCACCCGCCCACGATCGGTCCTAACGCCCTCGATGGTCTGCGCGGAGCCTGACCACCCCTTGCCCGAGCGCACACGTCGGCCTAACTTGGCGCCCCTTTCGCCCGCCTGAGGACCACATGGCCGCCAACACCGAACCCAACAAAATCATTTACAGCATGATCGGCGTCGGCAAGTACTACGACAAGAAGCCGATTCTCAAAGACATCTACCTGTCGTACTTTTACGGCGCCAAGATTGGCGTGCTTGGCCTGAACGGCTCCGGCAAGAGCTCGCTGCTCAAGATCCTGGCCGGCGTTGACAAGGACTTTGTCGGCCAGACCACGATTTCGCCGGGCTATACCATCGGCTATCTGCAGCAGGAGCCGCAGCTAGACGCTAGCGCGACCGTGCGGTCGATTGTCGAGCAGGGCGTGCAGGCGACCGTGGACCTGATGCGCGAGTTCGAGCGCATCGGCGAGCAGTTGGGCGAAGTGACCGACGACGACGCGATGATGGCGCTGGTCGAACGCCAGGGCGAACTGCAAGAGAAGCTCGACGCCGCAGATGCCTG
>SXRM01000403.1 GCA_005792545.1 Pseudomonadota bacterium
GGCGCAGGCGTTGGAGGTTGGACGGGAGGGGCGGTTTTTGGATGCGGGGCCTTTGGGGACGGTGTTGGGGCGGTTGTGGGTGGCGGTGGCGCAGGCGCCCGTGGAGGTGGTTGCCCCGTCTGCGGCGCTCATTGCCGGTCGGGAATCACTGCTCCAAACCCTGCACCGCAATGCCATGCGTGCCCAGGATTCGAGCCCAGCGCAGCCGCCAGGGCGCGCGCGCCCGCGCCAGCCGCAGGTAGAAGTGACGCCGGTGGTCCGGGTGGTGTCAAACGTGCCGGTTGCGGACGAAGACGAAGACGCGCAGCTTGTTGATCCCCGGCCTGCTAGCCAGAAACGCTGGCTGCTCGGGATTCTGCTCGTCGTCCTTGTTTTCGCCATTTCTAGACAACTGGCCACTGTGCCACCGCCACAACCGGTCGTCGCGTCCGCCCCGCCACCGGCGCCGCCAATTCCGGCCGCAGCGACGGCATCCGCCGGCCAACGGATCCCCAGTGACACCCCGCTCTCGCCCGAACAAGTGGCTGCCCAGCCAATCCCAGATCGAAACACGACCAATTACACCGACAACGGCAATGGAACGGTCGCCGACCCCGAGCACGGTCTGACCTGGCAGCGGGCCGACTCGGGCGCGGACTTGGACTGGGCCGAGGCGAAGGCATACTGCGCCAAGTTGGCGTTGGCCGGCAACGGCGGCTGGCGGCTGCCGTCCGTGCTTGAGTTGCGAACGACATTGGACAGATCTCGCCCAAGGGGTGAGCGCATTGCCGCGGTGTTTGCCAACAGCGGATTTTTTTACTGGTCCGCTTCGCGGGTGCTTTCGTCGGACCCGCGGGGAGTCAACTTCGACTACGGCTCCGACGGCCAAAGCAGAATCACCGACACCTACCGCGTTCGCTGTGTTCGATAGGTGGTTCTGGGACGGGCGACCTTTCGCCCCTTTGACCCTTCGACCCATTGCGCGCGGCCCGCCAGCTTATCCGCCGCCTAATCCACCGCGCGCGCCAAACGCCGCCCCGGCCAGCCGCATCATCTTTGTCGTTTTCCAGCTGCGCGGGGCAGGAGGGCTCACTTGCGCAGTTCCGCCTCCACCACCAACTCCGTCGCGCCACACCGCACAACACAACCCGCGCGCAACATCGCCCCGTCGCCAATCCGGACACCATCGACGAATGTGCCATTGCGCGAGCCGTCGTCGTAGACCACCAAGCCGCCATCAGCCAGCACGACAAAAGTGCAATGCGACCAACTCGCCTGCCGATCGTCCAATTCCAGTCGCTCATTGTCTGCCGCGCGCAATTCCGGGTCCGCCCGGCCGACGTGCAGCTTGTTCGCGACCTGGACAACGTCACCGGCGGCCGGACCCTTGTGCACACGCAACCGCCAGGTCTGGGCCGTAGCTGGGGCCGGTGGCGGACTGTGAGTCACCTTTTGTCCGTGTGCCTCAGCAAGCTGCTGCCACGCCTGCCCCATCTCCGTGGCAGAAGCCCATCGCTCGCCCGGCTCGATGCGCAAAGCGCGGTCGATGACCGCCGAATCTGCGACCTTGGCGCGAAACTCTGCGAGTGGCGGGCGCCCTAGGTGGTCGGGCTGGCTGCCGGCCACCAGCTCACACAACAAAATTCCGGCACAATACAGGTCGCTGCGTGCATCGACTTCGCCGTTGCCATGCAATTGCTCAGGGCTCATGTAGCCGGGCGTGCCCAAACGCGCGTCCAGTTGGGTGATGCGGCGGTCCATCAGGTCGCGGGCAATGCCGAGGTCGGCCAGCTTGGCGCGGCGCTTTCCATCAAGCAGCACATTCTCCGGCTTGAGGTCGCGGTGGACGCCGCCAGCGCGGTGGATAGCGGCAAGGCCGTCGAGGATCTCGCTACCCAGGCGCAGTGCCTCGGGCAAGTGCAGCTTTGCGCGACGCAACTCGCCACCGAGTGACCCGCCAGGTTGGTATTCGAGCACCAGTGTGAGGCGGCCATCGATGTGCACGACGTCGAAAAGCGCAACAACATGGGGATGGTCAATGCGGGCGAGCAATGCCGCCTCGCGTTCGGCGCGGGCAATGCCATTGTGCGTCGGCAGCAGTGCCCGGTGCACGACCTTAAGTGCGACAGCGCGGCCTAGCTTGCTGTCCGCAGCGCGGTAGACTTCTCCCGTCGCGCCCACACCCAACACCGACTCGATGACGAAGCGGCCACCGTCGACGCGCGTACCGTTGGCCATTGTCTGACCCGCGCTACCGTGGGCAGCCGGTCTGTTCGGCATAGGCTGACCACAGCGCGGACAAAACCCCGCATCGAGGGGCATGAGGTTTTGGCAGTGCGGGCAGTGGGCAAACGACACAGCGACCGAAGCGCGCGGTGCTTGACCGCAAATGCGCGCGATGCTACCAAAGCCGGCGACTGGGTGGAATGCAGGCCGATGCAGACCGGGATGTCTCAAAGGACGGATCAATCGCGACGGGGCCGACTGTGGTTGCTCGCCTTCGTGCTGGCGTGCATCGCAGTCGTCGTTGTCTCGTTGCCGCGGCTGGTGGCCCGCATCGCTGGCAATATCGAACTGCAACCGGGGCTGGCGCTGCTCGCCATCCGGCCGGGGCCAGTAGGCTTGCCTACCTCGCTACCTGACCTGCTAACGGCTACCGCCGATTTGACCGTGCAAATGTCTCTGCGCAACCGAAATTGGCTGGACGTCACTTTGCTGAGAGTCGAATGGCGCGCGACGCTCAATGGTTCGGTCGCCGCTAGCGGTACATTGCCTGTCGACGGCAAGCCACTACTACTGCGTGCCGACGCCGCGCGTGAATTGCCAATTTTCGCCTCCGTGCCGCTCGCAAGTGCCGGCGCGGCCGGTGTAGGTGCCGTGATGACAGGCGAAGCAACAATCGACATCCGCGGCACGGCCCATGGGTCGGTCTTGGGCGTGGCTGTGGACCAAGATTTCATGTTGCCGCTGCGCGATATACGCGTCGATGTCGGCGCATCGGGGAAACCACCATGAGCAGACAAGGTAGCGACGGCTTGCAAATGGCGGGCATCGCACTGGTCGCCTTGGCGGTCGGCGGCGGCATCTGGCTAGTGGCCATTGACGACGCACCAGAACCCGAGCTGGGCCGCACGGAGATAGTCACGCACCCCGGATCCGCAGGCGGTGGTGGGGCGGCGTCTGGCGGCACTGAATCACCATCTACCGCAGCCAGCGCACCGACCCGGGCTGGCTGGATACCGCCCGAAGCCCGCGAAGTACGCCGCCGGAACGAACTGCCGGCGACGACGCGTGCCGATTCTCCGTGCGTCGAGGTGGCAAATCCGATCGAAATGGCGAAGTCGGTGGCCATCCTCGGCGAGCGCGAATTGCGCGCAGCGACTGCGCTATCGGACGCGGACGAGGCCCGGATCGGGGACCGGCTCGAGCGCAGTGCCAGTGGCGCCGCTCCCTTTGCGGGCAAATGGGACCGCGCCGACGACGTGGCGCGCTATGGTGGCTACTTGACCAAGGTTGTTCAGTTGCTCGCCAAGCAAAGCAAGCGCACGGGCCTTCGCCACCGCATCCACGTCGTGCACGACGACACCTTCAACGCGGCGGCAATGCCTGGCGGGGTGCTGTTTGCCCACACCGGTATTTTCACTGGCAAGGATGCCTTGCAAACTGAGGCCGAACTGGCAGCGGTGCTGGGCCATGAACTGGCGCATGTCGAGTTGCGCCACCCTGTCGCGGCCTTTCAATACGCCAAGATCCTACTGGGCGACAGTGCCGACGACGCTGCGGTGCTGGTCAAGATGCTGAGCATGCCGATTGCGAGCGAGTACGAATTCGAGGCCGACCGCCGTGGCATTGAAATCGCGGCAAGGAGCCAATATGCACCGGACGCTGCCCGCGACGTTTGGTTGCGAATGGCCAATGGTGCCAATGGTGGTCGGCCGGCGGGCGGCTTGCTCGGTGGCGTCCTGGGCGGACTTGAAGCGGTGCTGGCTACGCATCCGCCGCCTGGCACACGCTGTGCGCGCGCAAACGCGTTCGCTGCTACCTGGCGCAGCGATACGACCTTTGACGTATTCTACGTCGGCACGACCAACCTCGCGGAAAGACTAACTGGTCCTGAACGTCCACACTGAGGCGGCCCATGCAAGGCACGTTACGCGAGGGGCAATCGGTCATTGTCGGCGCAGCCCCGCCGGCCGACATCGTAATTGCCGCGTCAGCGGTGTCGGGCCGTCATGCCGAAATCCGCCACGTTGGTGGTCGCTACTACGTGCGCGATCTGGGGTCGTCCAACGGGACGCGCATCGACGGTTTCGCCGTGCAAGAGGGCGAGGCGCTTTTGGATTCGACGCTTGCTTTGGGGTCGTATCAGACAACGCTGCGTCAATTGTTGGCCATGGGCAAGGCGCCGTCCCCGCCCGTGCCGCCGCGCACCGACCAGTCGCGGCCATCGCAGCCGGTGCCGGTGCAGCCCGTCGTGCAAAAACCACTGACTGTCGCTGCGAGCGCGCCCGCAATAGATGTGGTGGTGCAGGACCGCATGGTCGTGGTCGGCCGCGAATCGGATTGCACGGTGGTGGTGGCCGAAGCCGGGGTGTCGGGGCAACACGCTCGGGTGTTTCGCAGTGCCGGGCGGCTGATACTGGAGGATCTGGGCTCGCGCAACGGCACTTTCGTGTGTCGGTCAGGCGAGACCCAGTGGCAGAGTTTTCGCGGCACGCCCTTGCGTGCGGGCGACCTCGTGCAGGTGGGCAGCAAAGTGTTTCGATTCGCGCAGGCGCCACGTGCTGCCGCCGCGGTGCAGCCTTGCCGCGTCGATGTCGCCAGGTTGGGCGTTACCGTCACCAACACCAAGACCGGGTTGCCGCTACAACTGTTGCGCGACGTCTCGTTTACCGCGCTGGACGGCGAGGTCGTTGGCATCATGGGGCCGTCGGGGTCGGGCAAGACCACGCTGCTCAATGTATTGGCCGGATTCGCCCGGCCTTCGCAAGGCGAGGTACGCTTGGGCGGCGGCAGGTTGTTTGCCCCTGGCGGCGAATTGGACGCCGGCCTTGCCGCGCTGGTCGGTCACGCGCCCCAATTTGACGTGAGCCACGGCGCGCTGACTGTGCGCGAAGTGGTCGCTTACAGCGCCAGGCTGCGCGGCCCGCATACCTGGAGCGATTCCGAAATTGCGGCCCGTACGGAGGCAGCCTTGCACGCCGTCGAAATGGCTAGCAAGGCCGACGTGCGCATGGGCCACGATACGGACAAGTCGCTGTCTGGTGGTCAAAAAAAGCGCGTCAACATTGCAATGGAATTGGTGCTTGACCCGCTGGTGTTGCTGCTCGACGAGCCGACCAGTGGGCTTAGCGCCCATGACACAGCCGACCTGATGCTGCTGTTGCGGCAATTGGCCGACGGTGGTCGCACGGTGCTGCTGACAATCCACCAACCAAGTTACGCCGCGTATGTGCAAATGGACCAGGTGCTGGTGCTGGAAGAGGGCGGCTATGTTGCGTATTTTGGCCCGACCGCGATCGATAGCTTCGAGTATTTTGGCGTAACAGACCGCGAGCCTGAGGCACTGCTTGGGCGCATGGCGCGGAAGCGCGATCCAAACGCGCCGGGCCCTTGGGCCAGCGTCTACGCCCAGCATGACCTGCGCAAGCGCTTTGTTGAAGGCCGCGCAGTGCTACCCCACGACGGCGGTCCGCCTCAGCCGGTCGCGCAGGCCGGTGGCCTCGGGCAATGGGCGAGCCTGATGGCGCGGGCGCTCTTGCTCAAGTCGCGCGACGGTTTTTTCTTTGGCCTGACAACCGTGGTGCCAGTCGTCATCACAGTGCTTTTCGCCGCCGTGTTGGGCAGCAAGTTCGAAGGCACGGATTGGACGCAGGAGCGCGCCGAGACCGGGCATGCATGGCTGGTCATCCTGACCATCATGTGCTGCCTGTTTGGCGCGTTGTGTGCGGCGCTGGAAATCGTGGCCGAGCTGCCGATTGTACACCGCGAGCGGCGAGGCGGCGTGTCGATGGCGGCGTACGTGGCATCAAAGGCGACGCTGTATGCGATTCCGGCAATCGCATTCCCAGGCCTTGCCGCAGCCGCCGCACTGGCGCTCAGCAACGGTGCATTGACCGGGAGTTGGCTGGGCTACACTGCAATGCTGGCACCGACGTTTTTTGCTGCGGCCTGCGCTGGCCTTTTGGCCTCGGCAGTGGCACGTTCGGCGTCGGGTGTGGTGGTGATGGCGGTGTTCTACGCTATTGTGCAGGTGGTGTTTGCGGTGTTCGCGCCCATGCACGTCACCTACGGTAGCGGCGCCCGCTCGGGTTGGTTGAAAGCCGCGGCGGCGCCCATGACCGCTCGCTGGGCGCTGTCGGGTCTGGTCGCCCATCGCGATTTGTGTGGTCCGGCCGACACCGACCCGAACACTGTCGTCGCGCGAGGAATTGCAGAGATTGGCGCAGCGACGTTCAAGCCCGTGTGCGAACGTAGTTTCTACCAGGACCACGGAGTCCACCCAACTGAGGCCAAAGCCGACCGCACCCACGGTAGCCACCCGGTCAGGTCGGCCGCGGCCAATGGGGTGTTGGCGCTTTTGGCGCTGGTCGGGACGTCGCTTGCGCTGCGTCGCAAATAGGCGCAAAACCACAACCTGCAATCGGAGGTTCGATATGGCAAAGTGCGTGCAATGCTCTCAAGAACTCGCCGCCAACGCGGCATTTTGCGTGCGTTGCGGCACTCCCGCGGGGGGTGGTGGCGGCGCGCAGCCACGCCGGACTGTGGGCGACGACGGCCTGTTTGGCGTGCCGCGTCCGGTCGAGGTCAAGCAACTGGGGGGCAGTGCCCAGGCGCGCAAGACCGAGTCGGCCGAGCATGATGGGTTCGGCGTCCCGCCGCCGCTGCCGCGCCAGCCGCTGGCGACCGACGGGGCGGCGCCCAGCGGAGCGCGCAAGACGCAGTTGGACGAAGGTGGCGGTTTTGGAGCGGGGCCTACCCAGCCTTTGAACATGCGGCCGCAATCCGGTGGCGTGCGCAAAACGGTCTTGGACGAGGGCCCATCCTTTGGCGATTCGACATCCCATGCCGCGCCCAGCGGTGCACGGCCGAGCGGCCCCGTGGCCATCGGTGACAAAGCGCGCATTGTCGGCTGGATGGTATCCTACGACCACAATCCAAGTGGGCAGGAATACGTCTTGCGGGCCGGCAAGAATGCCGTGGGATCGGGCCGCGACAACCCGGTGTCTTTGTTTTTTGACCGCAAAGTGAGCGAGCGGCACGCGACGATCCTCTGGCGCGACGGCCGTTGCGCCGTCAAAGACGAGACGAGCAGCAATGGCACGTTCGTCAACGGCGACGACATCGGTATCGGCGAGACCAGTGCGGTCAAGTCTGGCGACAGCGTGCGCTTTGGCGACAGCACTTTTTTGGTGTTCTTGGTGGAATCCGAGCGCAGCGTGCAGCTGTGGCCTCAAGTGTTTCCCGCCAAAGGCAGGTAGTGATGAATCGCATTCTCTGTTTGGTCACAGCGGTTGCGCTTGTGGCCGGCCCGGCGCTTGCCGCGGATTTCACGATTCGCAAAGTCACGTTGCAGGGCAGTGAGCTGCACCTGTATCACGACCACGTCGAGGGCGCGGCTTCGGCGAGCGTGCACATTACGGTCGGCGGCAAGCCGTGCGCGCCCGTGCCCGCCAAGTCCCTGATTCCTGGCCGCGGCGGCGACAAGCTGGCGGTGTTGCTCGTTCTAGACCGCGGCGGGACGCCGACCACTGGCATGGGCCAGTACAGCGTAGCGGTCAAGGGCGCGGTAGGTCGGTTTACGGCCGAACTTTTGGGGCGCAAGACCGGCGACAAGGTGGCGATTGTCGACTCGGCCGGTCGGGGCGAGACGCCCAGGCAGCTCAAGCCGACTGACAACCATACAGAGATTCAGGCCTTTCTGGACGCCTTGCCGGCGCCCGCCGGGTCTGGGGCCGATGTCTATGGCACAACCAACCTCGGGCTGGCGCTGCTGGACGGCGATACGCGTCTGCGGGCGGTTATCGTCATCAGTGACGGCGTAGACCCGGCCGACCCAAAGGGCGAGTCACCGAGCCAACAGACTGTTATCGACGAAGCAAAGGCACGGGGCATACCGGTGACGACCGTCACAGTGGATCGTGCCGGTGAACTGGGGCGTGCCAAAGACGCCCAACTGCGCGGGCAACAAGGCCGAGCCTCGATGCTCAAACTGGCCAACCAGACAAACGGCGCCTTTCGTCTCGTCGCTGCAGATAATCTACTGGAGTCGACGCTGCGCGCAACACTCAAGGAGCTTGCCGGGTTATACGCTCAAGTCGAACGTACCACTTGTTCGCTGTGCGGTACCCTCGGGGGCGCAGACGGTATGCTTGTGGACATGGCGCTGCGCAAGAACGCGTTGGAAATAGCGCACAGCAAAAGCGAACCAGTCGTGCAACTCAAGGTCAGTTCGACTGATTTTGGCGCTTGTGGCGCTGGCGCCAGTGCGGCTGGAGTCGGCGACGCCAAAGGTCAGCCTGCCGGATCGGGCGCCGTCTGCGACCCGACCAGGCCGTGCCCACTCTGTGAGTCCTGCACCAGCGGGAGCTGTACCGCCAAAGTGTGCAAGGGCGAAGCCGACTGCGACGCGGCATGCACCTGTGATGCCGGCACTTGCCGAAAACGCAAACAGTTGCGCGATTATGCGCCGTGGGCCCTCGCAGCCATGGCGTCTTTGGGCCTGCTTTTCGTGGGCCTGGCGCGGCGGCGCAAAAATCAACAGCAGCAAGCGGCAGCCAGTGCTGAGGCCCAGCGACAAGAAGCCGAACGATTGGCGGCGCAAGCCAGCAGCCAGGCCGCGATGCAGGCCCAACTGGACGACGAACGGCGTCGTCGCGAGGGTCTCGAGGCCCAGGCCAGCCAGCAAGCCGCTGCCCAGGCGGCTGCCGTCGAGGCCCTGCGGGCAGAACAGGATCGGAAGCTCCAAGATGCCGCAGCCAGGGCCAACCCGGTGCTTTTCCGTCTGGTTTCGGCCGCCAACTCGGAGGTACCTTTGCGCCACGACTTGCGCGCCGGCACCTACCTCATCGGTGCCCAACCGCCGGCCGATATCGTGGTGTCCGGCGGAAGTGTATCCAGTCGCCATGCCCAGTTGACGGTGGACCGCAGCGGCAGGGCGACCCTGGTGGACCTCGGTTCTTCGAACGGCACCTGGCTCAACCGCGCGCCGCTGCCCGCCAACAGCCCAACCGAGCTGCGGGTCGGTGACGAAATCGCCATTTCCAAGCGGGTGCTGTTGAACCTCGTGGGCGGCGACACCGCGAACACCCTGGCAGGCGACGCGGGACCCAGCGGGCCAAGCCGAGGGCGGACGCAATTGGAGGAATAGCCGATGAACGAAAGCAAGTTCGTGGTCGGCGCCGCAAGCGATGTCGGCAAGGTGCGCGAAGTCAACGAAGACAGCCACGGCTACCTGAGGGCGTCGGTCGGTGAGTTCTTGGTGGTATGCGATGGCATGGGGGGGCACGCCAGCGGCGACGTGGCGTCCAAAATCGCTCGCGACGCTGCAATGGCCTCGGTGTTGGCCTCTCAAAGCGGCGACGCCGAGGCGATCTTGCGACAGGCGGTCGCGGCAGCACAGACACGTGTTCGCCACGCGGCGGGCGCGCCCGACAAGCACGGCATGGGGACCACTATCGTCTGCGCCTTGGTGCAAGGCGGCATGGCGACCATTGCCAACGTCGGCGATTCGCGGGGCTACGTGATTCGCGATGGCCGCGCGCAACAGGTCACCAAAGACCACACCAAGGGCCAGCAATTGCTCGACGCTGGTGTCATCAGCCAAGACCAACTGGCGACGCACCCACAAAAGGGCGTGCTCTACATGGCCCTTGGTCAGGTCTCTTCTGACCCGGACCCAGCCCTGGCGCAAGTTCAGTTGGTGGAAGGCGACTACTTGGTGCTGTGTAGCGATGGCGTGTACGACTGCCTGGAGCCTGCCAAGCTGGCTGAACTGACTTCAGGCATCAATCCGGCGTATGCGGCCGCCAACTTGGTGCGCTATGCGGTCGAACTGGATGGCAAGGACAACACGACGGTGGTGATTGGTCGATGCCTCGATGTCGACAAACCACAAGCAACGCCTTTGCCCTTGGCTCCGCGAAGCGTGGCGGCGCCAACCGTTGCCGCGACGGCCAAAGCGGGTCAGCCAGCCGACCGCGAAGGCACCACGCAGTCACTGGCGTGGCGCACACTGGCACCGTACCTGGCCGTGGCGTTCTGCCTAGGGGCGGTGGTCGCAGCGGTGGCGACCCATTGGATGTGCCGCGCCGGCCCTGTCGACGGTGCCAAGCTGGAGGGCAGGCCGACCGACGCAAGTGCCGGTTCAGACAGCACGGACGCCACATCAGCTGCCGCTGACTCCGCCACTGGGACCGAGTATGCGGAACCTGCTGCGGCTGCCGACGCAGGCAGCACCAAAGCGCCAGCGGTGGCCCAGCCCGCGCGATCGGTAAAAGACGCAGCGAGCGGCAAGGCTGACGCAGTTACGGGCGCTGGACGACCGATGGCGACCGAGAAGGAATCAGGCAAGGCCGCAGATGCCAAGGTGCAGGCCAAAAGTGCGCTGTCTTCGGCGCGGCCACCGCCCGCCGAGCTCTCCACTGCGGCGACGCCACC
This sequence comes from Pseudomonadota bacterium, assembly GCA_005792545.1. Taxonomy (GTDB): domain Bacteria; phylum Myxococcota_A; class UBA9042; order UBA9042; family UBA9042; genus SXRM01. The sequence goes on from SXRM01000403.1 coordinate 10,639, forward strand.
GGCCAAATCCCCCTAATCGGCGGCACCATGACGACCTCTGCGTCCTACTGCCCCATTTGCGGCAACGCCAACCCGCCTGACGCCCAGTTTTGCGCGCGCTGCGGCAGCCGTGTCGGTGCAGTTCAGCCAACAACGCTCGTCGGCGTGGCCCTGCAGGACCGTTACCTTGTCGAAAAGCAGCTGGGCCGTGGCGGCATGGGTGTGGTGTATCAAGCGACGGACCAGCGGTTGAGCCGACAGGTCGCGGTCAAGCTATTGGCAGCCGAGCTGGTGGCCCATCCGTCGGCGCGGCGGCGCATGACCCAGGAGGCCAACGCTCTTGCGCGCATTGACCATGAAAACGTGGTGCGGGTATTTGACGTTTTCGACCACGGCGCCCAATTGGCGATGGTGCTTGAGCTGGTGACCGGTGGCGACCTCGGCCAGTTTGTGGTCGCAGGTGGTTGCGGCGAGCGCCGCGCTCTGGCTTTGGTTGACGCTCTTTTGGCTGGCCTGGTCGCGATTCATGCAGAGGGGTTGGTTCACCGCGACATCAAGCCCGAAAACATCCTGGTGTCAGCCAGAGGCGTGTGCAAGGTTGCCGATCTGGGCGTGGCGCACGATCCGATTGCCCGCGAAAAGACCAAGCACGGCGCCCGCTTCGGTACAGCAGACTACATGAGCCCTGAGCAAGCGCAGGGCCTCGCTGTGGACCAGCGCAGTGATTTGTATGCCGTTGGTCTCATTCTTTTCGAGTTGCTGACCGGGCTGCGGCCGCATGGCGGCAACTCTGAGGTCGAGGTGCTGGCGGCGCGGGTTCAGGTAGACGCTGATTTGGCGCCGCTGCAAGGCAAATGCTCGCCTGACATCGCGCGTGTGGTGCGACGAGCCTTAGCGCGGGCACCTGAACAACGGTTTGCCTCGGCCAGCGAAATGCGGACGGTGGTGCAAAGTGGTGGCCAACCAGTCGAGGTGGCAGCGCCAAAGTCAGTACCGGCTGTGGCGTCGCAGCCCGTGCCCGAAGTGGCGGCTGCCGCGCGTTCCTCCGCGACAGGACCCGCCCAAAAACCGGCAGCCGTTGCACTGCCTAACAAACTGGAACCGCTTGCCCTTTGGTTGATCGCCGCGGTCGCTGTGGCTGTCGTCATCACGGTCGGGGTGCTGATCCTGGGTCGTACCGCCAAGGACGAAGCTGCGCGCCCAGTCGACGAAGCGTCCGCCGGAACGGCCCCGGCAACGCCACCACGCGCACCTGCCGTAGGTCCCAGCGGCGGGCCGGAATCTGCCGTGCCGACGGCCGCGGTCTTTGCACCCAGTGCATTGACCTGTGCGTGGTCCATTTCGGCCAAGTCGCGCTGGCTGCAAGTCGGCGAAGTCATCGCGTCAGATTTCATCGGGCGCAGCCATGCCTACACATCGTTTCGTGGCACCAACAACGGAACCATCGGGTCCAAGCTTGAGTTCAAGGGCGCACGCGACTTCGAGGTCACAGCCACTGGCGAGTTGTTGACTGTCAAGTCGTGGTCACCGTCGCCTGATCTGGAATGGGTCGCGGCTTTTTGGCACGACGGCAATGCCGCCACCGCTACGTTGACGCGCTTGCATGGCAGCGAGAACGCCACCCGCGTTTTGCAAATGGCGCCGGCACTGCACAGCGACCTGCGCGATGGGCACTTTCTGTGGATGCATGTGGACAGTGAGGCTTCGACCAGCGAGTGCGTGTTGCAGCTTGGCGCCGACCTCGGACTGACCAATTCGCGCGGCAAATCCAAGCCCGAGATTGCGGCGAAGTTTGCCCTACCACATACCGGTTCAGGTGGCTGGCCGCAGCGCGTGGGCGGCGATTGGCAGGTGGTGCGGGAATTCTAGAATGGGTGTGCCAGCCGTGTCGGAGCGGTACATGAAACGTGGTGAATTCTGCCAATTAGAGGCCTCATGAACCCCGGCGACCGCTTCGGCAGCTACACCATTCTATCCACGCTCGGCGGCGGCGGATTCGCAACCGTGTACGCGGCCGCGCACGCCCAAATGGGTACCCGTCACGCACTCAAAGTTCTGCACGCCCACTACGCCATGAACCCGAAGGTGGTCGAGCGCTTTCGCCAGGAGGCGCGCGCGCAGTTTCGCATGCGCCACAAGCACATTGTACAGGTGACTGACTTCATTGAGCACGGCGGCGCGCTGGCGTTGGTGATGGATCTCATCGAAGGCCAGACGCTGGCGCAGGTCATGTTGGAGCGTCGCGGGCCGTGGCCGCTCGCCGAGGTCATGGCCGTGATGAAACCGGTGCTCGACGCCATGGCCTACGCACACCGCGAAGGCATTGACGGTTCGCCGGTGGTGCACCGCGACTTGAAACCCGAGAACGTGCTGCTGGATTTTGCGGGCGATCGGCCGTTTCCAGGCGTGCCGCGGGTAGCGGATTTCGGCATTGCCAAGGTGATTGGCGAGAGCAACGTCGGCACCGCGACCAACGCCAAGATGGGCACGCCGGGGTACATGGCGCCCGAGCAGTTCAAGAACGCCAAGGAGGTGACGGCAGCGGCCGACGTGTGGGCGCTGGGCGTGATGTTGTGGGAGTTGCTGGCCGGGCGGTTGCCGGTGGATCCTAACGACAACATTGCGATAATCAAATTGTACGAGGGCATGGTCGCGGTGCCGCGGCTGGTGGATGTGCTGCCGGGGGTGTCTCCGACAGTGAGCGCGGCGGTCGATCAGGCGCTGCGGGTCGATGTGCGTGAGCGGTTCATGGATGCAACGCCGCTGGCGCGAGCACTCAGCAGCTGTACTCGCACAGGTGTCGGAGCGAGCACTCGTGGCAATCTGCAGCAACGATCACCCGCTGGGAGAAGCGCCGAACCTCCAAAAGACGAGCGTTCGGCAAAACTGGAGGCCCTTGATGCGCCAGGTGTTGCGTCAAGGCACCTGGCCTTGGGTGTACCCAACGAAGCGGTGACCGCAGCCCAGATCGAGGCATGGCATGGCGTCAAACGGGCCGCCGCGACCTGGATCGATAACCACAATGCCACAGTTACCGATGCCGCGCACGGACTGGTGTGGCAGGTGCACGACTGCGGCGCGGAACTGAATTGGCGCGAAGCGCGAGCCTATGCCGCTCAACTGCGACTAGGCGGTGCGGCTGGCTGGCGACTTCCCACTCTTTTCGAGCTTTTGGCATTGGCCCAATCCACTGCGAACGTCCGAACGCTTTTTCGCAATAGCGGCGCCTGGTACTGGTCAGGTTCACCGTGCCGTGGCGATGGCGCGCGCGTTTGGCATGTCAGCTTGATTCACTGCCACTACCACAAGTATGGCGTGGACGGCACTGGCCGCGTTCGCTGCGTCCGCGACGTCTAGGACCCTAAAAACTCCCCCCAAACGCCACCTGCCCAAACCACACCCGCCCGCCGTGCTCCAAAGCGCCGACCGGGTCATTGGGGTCATTCGCCAGCGCCAAACGCCGCGTCGCCGCCTGCAGCTGCAAGCCCAGGTCGATGTGCAGCGCCCCCGGCGTGTCACCCTCGTCGCGGCCCGCGGCGGCCAGTTGGTCCACCAGACGCTGCGCGAACGACCCGAAGCGATAGCGAATGCCCCCGGCGCCAACGTGGGTGTCGCTGTCCAGGTACTTGAACGGGCCACTGGCCCGCGGCGCCGGCGTCGGACGAAATCGATAGGCCGCGCGCAGTTGCCAATCCGGCGCCACCCGCCACTCGGCGCCCAAGGCCGGCGACCAGGTGTCGCGAAAGCCCAGTTGCAAGGGCGGTGTGTCCGTGCCGACGTCGAGGATGTCTTGCAGGCCGAAAGCCTCGGACGCCTTGCCGTGCACGTCCAAGAACACCTGCGGCGACGGATCCGGAGCCTGCGACCAGCGCGCAAAGGTGACGTCGGCCGTCAGCAGCAGCGTCCGCGTCGGCCGAAACGCGGCGCCGGCATTCCAGATGTCGGGCGTGAATAGCGTCTCGTGCGCCAGACCAATGCCCAGGCCCAGGTTGTCGCCAAACGCAACCTGGCTCGGGATGCCGTAGCTCAGCGAAATGCGCTGCCGAAAGCTCAAGCCCAAACGCCAGGCGGGATGCGGCGCGAAGCCCAGGCCGGCGGTCAGGCGCGCCCGCGGCTCCAAGCCAATGCCAATGGAGGCCCGGTCCATGCTGTGGTTGGTCGGGTTCACCCGCAGGTCGATTTCCGCATTGAGCGACGCCAGCACCTGCACGCCGATGCCCAGCCACACCTGGTCAGTCACTTTGCCGGCTAGGGCAAACAGAAAGGCCAGCCGGTCCGACATGCCCTCGTACAGCGGAAAGCTCGGCGCCTGCGGGTCGGGGCCCGAGATGCGGATGAGGTGGCCATTGGGCAACGCCAGCGCCACGCCGACGGCCATGCGGTTGCGCAGCACGCCACCCAACGGGTAGTTCCAGCCCAGGGCAAAGGCCTGGGTGTCTTGCGGCAGCGCCGCCGAACGGAACGAGAAGCCGCCTGGGTGCTGCAGACTGCACGCCGCGTACGATCCCGTGCACACGGGCTTTTGCTGCTTGACGTACAGACCCGACTGCATGGCGCCGTAGCCCAGCCAGGCGCCTGCGAGCGGCGCATCGACCAGCATCGCCGGATTGTGAAAGGCCGCCTCGCCTCCCTGCGATGCCGCCGTCAGTGCGCCTGCGAGGCCGGTGCCGCGCGGTCCTGCGCCAAAAAGCTCAAACGTGCTCGCGGTCGCTACGCCAGCGAACAGCGAACTTGCGACCGCAAGGGCTACGACTTGGGCTTGCACGGCTGCGCCACCAGGTCGCCAAGCAGGCCAAACAGGCCAGGCAAGGCATCGGATTTCAGCAAACCTACCAATTCCGGCAGCGCCTCGACTGCGACATCAGGGCGCAGCACCAGGCCCAACAGCTGCGTCCAAGCGTCGGTCGCCGCCGGTTGCGTCGCCAGCACGTCGGTCGAATAGGCCAGCAGCGTCAGGAACGGTTCGCTGTTGACGGGGCCCTTGGGCATGCGCTTTTGCAGGTCGATGGTGACCAGCACGTCGTAGAGGTGCCCGGCGATGCGCTGCTCCGGGTCCAACCGCAGCAGGCAAATCGCAAACTGCTGCAGCGCCCGCCGCGCCTGCTCTTCGTCGGCTGGTTTGCTGCCCAGCACGGCGACAGCCAGCAGATCGCGCAACGCGCCGAGCGCACCCGGCTTTTGCGGGTCCACCAGGTGGTCGAGCGTCAACAGCAGCGGCCGGCCATCAAACCCAGGCAGGCTCAGCGCCGTGGCGAGGTTGTTGACCAGCGTCACGAAGCCCTTGCGGCCCTGCGCGCCGCCTTGCTGCAGGCTGTTGAGCACGTTGCCCAGGCTCAGCACCTCTTTGGCCGAGGTCGAACCCGCACTCAACAGCGCATCGACTGCCGGCGCAGTGCGCGTGTCGCGAAACACGCGAGCACCGAGGACGAACAGTTCGCCGCTCAGGCATTTTTGGGCTACGGCTGAAAAGGCGGTCAGCTCCGCGATTTGCGGCGGCAGCGGCGGCTGGGCGGTCGGGTCGCCGGGCAGGGTCTCCAACAGCGCGACAATGAACGGCAGCACCGCGCCGATGCCCTCCGGGGCCAGCAACTGCGGCAATTTGTCTGCCGTGCCGGCCGGCAGCGCGTACGCGACCGACAGCAGCAGCTGCACGAAGGCCTTCTGACTCGCCGGATCCAGGCGGGTGCGGATGACCTGTGCGATGTGCTGGGTCTTGCCCGACTCGGCGATTTTGGCCAGCGGCGCCAGGCGTTCGTCGATGGTCTTGCAGTGCGTTCGCGGCGGATCGGGCGGGGCCGAAGCGTCGTCGGCGCCGCATGATGGCACTACTGTCCACGCCAGTGCGCAAAAAATGAAATATCTTGACGCATTAGACGTAACCCAGCCCGGCGCAGGCCGGGCTTTGTAGATTAAGCCTGCGGCTTTAGCCGCCGGGAGGACCGCAACCGGGCGAAATCGCCCGATCACGGCGTACTTCGCTCACCCGCCAGCGCGGGATCGGCAAGCGTCAGCGACCACGCATGCACGGGCCCCAGGCGGCCGCTGCGATCCAGGGCGTCGCGCAGTGTCCGTGCAGCGAGCTGCGCCTGCGCCGCAGCGATTTCGGCGATGACCACCATCGCCGGCACGCCGTTGACCCGGATGCGGTCCACCGTCTGCTCGGGCGGCGGGGTATGCAGCAGGTCCTGCAGCAGCACCAGGTGGCGGCCGCGGTCCTGGCCGCGCCACCCCACGGGCAGTGTGCCCTGTTCGGCCATCATGTCGCCCTTGGGCAGCGTCAGCCACACCGACGCGCCTGCAAACGACCCGACGTGAACTGGACCTTGCAGCAGCGCGTCGGCCGGCGCGAACGCCGCCGCATGGAGGCCCGCATCGGTCATCGCAGCGCGATTCCAGCGCGCAAAGCGCGGGTCGGCCGGCCGCTGCACCGGCAGCAGCTGCACCTGGGTCACGGTCTGTCGGTCGCGCAGCGCACCGCCGAGTTTCTGTGCTGCCGCTTGTAGCGCTGGACCATCGGCACTGGTCAGCACCGTTCCCGCCGAGCCCGCGACACCGAGCGCCCAGCCGAGCGCCGTATCCCAGTTTGGTGGCAGCAGCGACGCGCGCCAGCCCAGCTCGGTCAGCGCCGCGCGGGCTTCGGCCACGGCATTGGCGCCGACCTCGTCGTTGCTTGACGTCGACAGCCACACGGTCCAGATGGTCCCTGAGCGCGCCTCTGGCTGTAGCGAATACGGTATGCCGTCGTGGCCGGCAATGGCCAGCGCGCCAATGACGTTGGGCAGTTGCCGCAGGCGGAGCAACGCTGCGCCGACCTCCGTGGGCGTCGGCGGTGGTCGACTCTGCTCACGCGTCACTAGCAAGCGGTAGGCTGACTCGACCGACTGGGGGTGCAGCGTTGCTTCGCCCAGTTGCGCCTTGTGGCCAGGGTCGCGTCGCCATGCCGACTCGCGCTCTGGCAGCTGCGCCCCGTAGGCGTTGGCGCCGGCCTCGACCATCAGCACGGGGGCCGAGTTGCGACCGACGAAGGCTGGCTGTACCGGTTCGCCCAGGCCGCGGCGCAGCGCCAGCAACTGGGTCAGCGCGACCGCATCGTTGCCCTGGCCGAGCGCGGGCAAGATGGCTGGTTTGCTCCAGTGCGCGTGCAGTGCGGTCTGGCGCTCGACCTCGTCGGCGATGATGACGCCAGGGTGTGCCAGCGCCGCCGCGGCCGCCTCGACCACCAACGGCAGTTCGACGCGGCGGTCGCGTAGCGTGCGGGTCAGCACGTCTGCATACAGGGCCGGTCGGACGGCGCCGGTCAGCGCCAGGCGTGCGTGGCCTTTCATGGCAGCTTGCAGGCCGGGAACCAGGGCCTCGGCCTTGAGCGTCGCGGCCACCTCGCCCTGAACATGCGTCAACGCGAAAGCGACTCGCGCGCGGTTGCCCGGCGGTAGCGCCGTCACGATGGGCACGGCCAAACCTGCCGGCGCTGCAGCTTGCCATGCGGCCAGTACAGCGGCTTGCGCGAGTGTAGCATCCGAGTCCAAAAAACGGGCGACTGCCCGCAACTGCCCTTCGGCGCCCACGGTCCACACGTCGGGCGGCTTTGGACGGCTGCGGACGGCGGCAACGAAGCCGGCCAGCGCGCCATCGACCTCGGCGGCGGTGCGGCCGGGTGCCGGGGCCCACAGCAGCACATCGACGGGGCCGGAGGCGGCAGGCGCAAACCAACCCCACAAAGCAGGTTCGCGGGTGGGCGCGGTAGGTGTTGGCGGTTGGCCCGCGGCTGCGGGCTGAGCCGCGGCGGTCGGCGCAGGCGATTGCGGGGTAGTTGTCGCGGCCGGGTCTTTGCAGGCCACGGCCGCCAGCAGCGTCGCCAGCAAAAGTGCCACGCTGCAGGGTTGCTGGCGAACAAGCTGGGCGGGCGCAGTCGGCATCGGCCGCAGCATAGCGCGCTGGGGGGCGGGCGGGTAGGGGTTTGGTTGCACGAGGCGGATGCAATCGGCGCCCGGCAGGCAACGGAAAGGGCGCGGTAGACCCGCCCCGCTGCGGTCGTGCTGTCGGCGGCGAGGGTATCCGCGCCAAGCCTACCCCGCCCCCAAAACCGCCTCTTCAATGCCCTCAATGCGCAGTGACAGCTCCTCCCACTGCCCCATCGCCTCGTCTACCTTGCGCTTGAGTTCGGCCTGTTCGATGAGCATCAACCGCACCCGCTCACCGTCCGCATACAGCGCCGGATCGGCTTGCAGGTGGCCAATCTCGGTCAAGCGCGCCTCGCAGCGCGCGATGTCGGCTTCGGTATCGTTCAGCCGTTTGCGCAGATCTTTGGTGCGCTTGGCGAGCTCCTGGCGCTTCTCTGCCTCGTCGCGCTTGCGCTGCTTGTCTTCGGCGCGCGTGCCCTGGCCGGCATCGACCGCCTCTACGTGCATCTGCGCCTGCCCGGCCGCGCGCTCGACCACACCGCCGCCCAAGAGGCGCTCCAGCTCCGCCGGGTCGCCGCCGGCTTTGCGATACAGCCAGGCGTCGTAGTCGCCGTCCCACAGCGTGGTCTTGCCGCCGGGTTCCACTTCGAGAATGCGCGTCGCCACCGCGTTGATGAAGTAGCGGTCGTGGCTGACGATGACGACCGTGCCCTCGAACTCGGACAGGGCGTTTTCCAAGACTTCACAAATAATCAAATCAAAATAATTAATCAATTCATCAAACAACAA
>SXRM01000404.1 GCA_005792545.1 Pseudomonadota bacterium
CGCCCAGACTGCCTTCAAAGTGTCTGTAAATCAGCGGCCTTACATGACGACCACACATAACCTAACAGGCATGTCGCCAACCAGTTGATTCTGCTAGCTATGCCTTCGTGGTCAAGCGCACTCTCTGCGATCTGCGCCCCCTGAGCGCTGCACCTGTACAGCGGCGGCGACTCTTGTGACAATCCCGTGGCACTAAGGCCGCCGGCAGCGGCCGCCGGGCTCGGGGAGGTCTGCGTGAAAGCGGCTATTTTTCGGCAGCTTGGGCCCGATTGGGCGCGGACGGCGCTGCTTACCACCGCATTCTTGGCCGTTGCCTGCACCGGCGGCGACATCGACTACGACCACCGCGTGGCCGGGCCGCCTGAGCAAAAAGCCGTCAAGCTCGACAAGGCCGGCAAGCCGATTCCGATTGCCGCAGACGTCACGGCACCCGTCGCTGCGCCAGACTACCGACCGTCCGCTCTGGAGTCGGCGATGTGGGCCGACAAGCTCAAGTCGGGCAAAGACTTCAACGACGTCAAGATCCAGGCCACGGTCGTCACCGCCCCGACCAAGGCCGCCGACAAGGTGCGCATTGAGCCGGATCGGCTGTGTTTTCCAATCGAGGGCAACACCGACCTGCTCAAGCTAAAGCCCGGTGCGCCGTTCATCGGTCAGCCGGCCAGCGACAAGTCGCGCGCAGCAGGCAAGTCGAATAATGTCCTTGGCTTCCTGCGCAAAGTCAAAGAGGTCAAATAGGAAAACGGCGAAATCGTAGTCGTGACCGAGCCGGCCGGCTTGCAAGACGTCGTGGTTGGCGCGGCAGCGCTGAGCTTTCCGCCGGCGTCGGAGGAACTGAACATCGGCGACGAGGTCAACCTGCAAGAGATCATCCCTGACATGCCGCCGTCGTTTCAGGAGGTCCACCCGGAAGCCAAGCCCAAAGCGTGGGGCCGCAAGAAGGGGCCACTGCTCGACATCGAATCCAAATTTGGCTATGGATTCTTGAACGAATTCAAGGCAGACCTCTTGGCGTTGAAGGAGCTCATCGAGCTCGGCGGCTTTGAAGCGGACCTCGAAGGCACCGCCAACATCAGCGCGGTCGCGGATTTCTTCGTCGGCGCGGTGCTCAAGCTCAACGTCGGCTGGGAAATTCTGTGGCCCAAGCTCGACTACCTGTACGCCGGCGCCGGCGGCAAGGCCGAACTGAGCCTCGGGGCCGAAATCGACGCGGTGTTTACCATCACCAAAAGCCTGGAACCGGAGACCGAGGAAGAGAAGAAGGACACGCCCGAAGTCAAGAAAGCCAAGACCGAGAAGAAGAAGGGCAACGCCAAGCGCAGCCTGACCAAGAATCCGGTCAAGAAGCCGACCGGAGGCAAGGCCACCAAGCCGGGCGGCAAAGCCGACAAGGGCAGCAAGTTCAAGTTCGGCGAGCCCAAGTATTACAAGGGTCCGGTCATCTACGGCATCCCGACCACGTTCGTTTTCACCCTGACCGGCAAGTGCGACTTCACGCTGTACGGCGAGCTCAAGGCCAAAGCGGTCGCCAAAGTGGCCTACGACGCCATGTACGCCGTCGAATACAAGAACGGCAACTGGGGCACCATCGAACCCGGCGGCTTCGAGAAGGAATTCAGCTGGAAGGTCGACAAGGCCGAAGGCGGCGCCGAGATCTACTGCGAAATCGGCCCGCGTATCGACTGGCTGTTCGCCAACGTCGCCGGCCCCTTCATCGAAGCCAAGGGCATGCTCAAGGCCGGCGCCAAGTTTGAGAGCGTGTGCCCCGACCCCGGCACCATCGAGCAGGAAAAAGACGCATCGGGCAAAATCAGCGCCTTCGTGGACATTGGCATCAAGGCGACCGTCGGCTTCACGCTGGATCTCAAGGTTTGGAGCACCGAGTTCAGCGCGGATCTCATCGAGCAGTGGTGGACGCTGTGGGAGAATTCCTGGCCCATCAACTTTGGCTTTGGCGTTTGCCCGACCACGTGCCACGACGGCCAGAAGAACGGCTATGAGACTGACCAGGACTGCGGTGGCAAGTCGTCGATCGGCGCGTGCGTGCCATGCGAATATGGCAAGACGTGCAAGACCAACGAGGACTGCAACTTCTCCGGCTCCAAGGTCACCTGCCAGGGCGGCAAGTGCGGCAACCTGAACTGCCAGACCGGCAAGCAAGAAGCCTACATGACCGACGTCAACTGCGGCGCCCTGTGCGCCAGCGCCGGCCATGTCTGCGAGCTGGGCAAGAAGTGCAAAATCAACGCCGACTGCGAGAGCGACAACTGCGATTTCGGCAAGTGCGGGCCGCAGGCCTGCGACAATGGCGTCAAAGACTGGTGGGAAAGCGACGTCGACTGCGGCGGCAAGTATTGCAAGCCGTGCGGCCATGGGCAGTTGTGCAAGCTCGACAAGGACTGCGATGGGGGCAATGTCTGTCGCGGCCAGACGTCGAGCGTGCAGCCGTTCTACTACACGGGCGCTTGCGTTCCGGCTTCGTGCGACCTGGATAACTGGTGGACCACCAACAACTTTGGCCAGAAGGCCGGCATGACCGACGTGATGTGCGGCGGCGTGTGTGCCCGCGTCATCAACCAGTTGCCGATCGAGGCCTGCCACTACGGCAAAGACAACCTGCTCATCGACAAGACCTGCGGCCTGGCGACCGTCAAATGCGGCCTGAACAAGAAATGCGAGCAAGACGGCGACTGTCTGAGCAACGCCTGCTACGAAGGCAAGTGCATCAACCTGGACTGCAAAGACGGCAAGCAACAGCCGTGGGAGACCGGCGTCGACTGCGGCGGCAAGTGCCCCTACAAATGCAAGATCGATGGCGGATGCAAGACAAGCGTGGACTGCGAATACAGCGCGCCATGCACGGAGGTCTCTGCCGGCCAGGGCAAAGCGTGCAGCCTGTGCGACAAGAACGGCAAGCACGACGGCTGGGAGGCTGACGTCGATTGCGGCGCTCAGTGTGCTGGTGGCAAGGTGGCTTTCGAACTGTGCAAGCTGGGTCAAAAGTGCGGCAGTTCAGCGGATTGTGCGACCGGCTACCCGACGACGTACCAAGGTCAAGCGATCATCGTGGATGGCGTCAAGTGCGCGCCCGCCCCCGGCGGCGTCAACAAGTGCGCCCTGGCTTGTTTCGACGGCGAGTGGGACCAGAAGACGGAGTCCGACGTCGACTGCGGCGGCAAATGCGCCAAAAAGTGCGGCAAAGACAAGATGTGCGTCAACGGCGGAGACGGCGAGTCGGGCGGCTGCCTGGCCGGCAAGTGCGCCGGCAAGTGCTTCAACGGCAAGAAAGACGACGACGAGGGCGGCATCGACTGCGGCGGCGCCTGCGCCAGCAAGTGCCTCAAGGGCATGGCCTGCAGCGCCGACGACAACTGCACCACCAACCAATGCATCAAAGGCGTGTGCGGCCTGGATCTGTGCAAAGACAAGGAACTGTCGCCGGGCGAAGCCGACATCGACTGCGGCGGGCCGAGCTGCGACAAGAAGTGCGCCATCGATGCCGCATGCAAGGCCGACAAGGACTGCGAATCGGGCTGGTGCGACGGCAAGAACTGCGTGGCGACCTCTTGCGTCGACAAGAAAATCTCGGGCACGGAGACGGATCTCGATTGCGGCGGCGGCTGCAAAGACAAGGCCACTTGCGCGCTGGGTCTCAAGTGCAAGGCGGGCAGCGACTGCACCGACAAGATTTGCGCCGCCAACGGCTTGTGCGTCAACACCACCTGCAAGGACCTGTTGCTGACGGCCGACGAGACCGACGTGGACTGCGGCGGCGTGTGCAGCGCCAAATGCACGACGGCCAAAGGCTGCAAGGCGGGCGCCGACTGCGACAGCAAGTACTGCGACGGCAAGGTCTGCGTCGGCGACTTCTGTAGCGACAAAGTGCTGAGCCCGGGCGAGGCCGACCTCGACTGCGGCGGCCCCTGCACCAAGAAGTGTGGCACCGGCGCCAAGTGCGGCAACAACACCGACTGCCAGAGCCAGCAGTGCAGCACCAAGGGCGTGTGCGTCACCACGGCGTGCGACGACGGCAAAATCAGCGCGGGCGAGGCCGATGTCGACTGCGGCGGTGTGTGTGGCACGCCGTGCCTGGTCGGCAAGCAGTGCAAAGGCGGCGCCGACTGCGCGTCGTTGGTGTGCGCGTCGGTGTCTTTGGCGTGCGTGGCCACGCCGTGCCTGGATGAAATCAAAGACGGCAACGAGACCGACATCGACTGCGGCGGCATCTGCACCACCAAGTGCGCGCTGCAAAAGGGCTGCAAGCTCGACGGCGACTGCAAGTCGGGCTTCTGTGACGGCGCGCAATGCGTCGCCACCGCCTGCGAAACCAAGAAGCTAGACGGCGACGAGACGGGCATCGACTGCGGCGGCTCGTGCGCCAAGAAGTGCGACGTCGGCGTCGGCTGCAAGCTCGACAAGGACTGCGGCAGTGGCTTTTGCGACGCCAAGGCCAACAAGTGCGTGGCGACGCAATGCGAAGACAACCACATCGACCCCGGCGAGACCGACGTCGACTGCGGCGGCGCGTGCCAAAAGGCCAAAGCCTGCGCCTTGGACCAGGGCTGCAAAGACGGCGCCGACTGCGCTTCGGGCATCTGCTCGGCGGCCGGCAAGTGCGTCAAGACCACCTGCGACGACGGCAAGTTGACCGCGGACGAGACCGGGATCGACTGCGGCGGGGCGTGCGCCCAAAAGTGCACGGCCGGCCAGGGCTGCAAAGCCAACACCGACTGCGACGCGGGCTTTTGCAGCGCCAAGAACCTGTGCGTCGGCGGGGCCTGCGAAGACGGCAAGCTGAGCAAAGACGAGACCGACATCGACTGCGGCGGGCCGTGCTCGGCCAAGTGCGCGGTCGGCAAGGGCTGCAAAGAAGAAGCAGACTGCGCGTCGACGTTCTGCGACGCCACGGGCGGCGGCGACGGCAAGTGTCAGGCCACGGCGTGCACCGACAACAAGAAGAACGTCAACGAGACCGACGTTGACTGCGGTGGCCCGTGCGCGGCCAAGTGCGCGACCGACAAGGCTTGCAAGCTCGACGGTGACTGCCAGAGCAGCGCCTGTGCGGTCAACAGCCAGAAGTGCGTGGCCAACGCCTGCTTGAATGAAAAGGCCGACGCCAACGAGACCGACGTCGACTGCGGTGGCGTCTGTTCGACCAAGTGCGCAGCGACCAAGGGCTGCAAAGCCAACGGCGACTGCCAGACGACGTACTGCGACGGCAAGGCGTGCGTCAGCGACCCCTGCGTCGACAACCAGAAGGATCTGGACGAAACCGACGTGGACTGTGGCGGCAGCTGTCAGGCCAAGTGCTTGACCGGCAAAGGCTGTGCGCTGGCGAGCGACTGTTCAAGCACGTTCTGCGACGGCGCGGTGTGCGTGGCGACCAGTTGCGACGACAAGAAGACCGATTTTGGCGAGACCGACGTCGACTGCGGCAAGGTGTGCTCGGCCAAGTGCCTAAAAGACAAGGGCTGCGCGGAAAGCGCCGATTGCCAGAGCGGCCTATGTGCCACGGTCAGCAAGATCTGCGTGGTCGACCTGTGCAAAGACGAGACCCAGACCGTCAACAGCGACCCGACCAAGTCCGAGAGCGACGTGGACTGCGGCGGCCCATGCCAGAAGTGCGTGGTCGGCAAGCTGTGCGGTAAGAACGCGGACTGCGCGAGTGGCTACTGCGACGGCAAGATGTGCGTGAGCGACCACTGCCTGGATAAGCAGAAAGACGTCGGTGAGACCGGGGTCGACTGCGGCGGCACTTGCAGCCAGGCTTGCGACAACGGCCAAGGGTGCGCATTGGCCAAGGACTGCGTGAGCACCTACTGCGCCGCGGTGAGCCTTGCGTGCGTGGCGACGCCGTGTGCCGACGAGGTCAAGAACGGCGCGGAGACCGACGTGGACTGCGGCGGCAACGTGTGCAGCGGCAAGTGCGCGACTGGCAAGCTGTGCAAGGCCGGCGGCGATTGCAAGAGCGGGTTCTGCAATGCGACGACGGGCAAGTGCGTGGCGACGAGTTGCGAGGATGGGGTCAAGTCGGGCGATGAACTGGGCGAGGACTGTGGCGGAAGTTGCGGCAGCGGATGCAAGGATGGGTCGACGTGCACCAAAGACGCCGACTGCCTTGCGAACGTGTGCGTGAGCCACACTGGCAATGGCGGGCAGAAGTTGTGCGGGTGCCCGCAGTATCACATTGCGAGCAAGGTCAAGGCTGCCGGCAAATCGGTGGTCTGCGCCCAGAATTACGTCTACCAGAACGGCTGCTATGACGCAGGGGGCGGCGTGATTCAGTGCCAGCCTTATCAGTTCATCAGCACGCCCTATGGCATGAATACCGGGCTAAACTCGGACTTCATGTTTGCAGTTTGCGACGATCAAACCCAGGGCGGCAAAGACGATTGGCGGGTGCCGACATTCCCGGAGATGGTCAGCGTCATGCCATTCAAAGAGCAGTCGATGTCCGTGCCGGCCAAGCCCGATGGCCCATTTGGAGAGCTGTGGTACCCGCCCAAGAATGCCGAGGTCCCGGCGATCATGACGTCTACGCGGATCAGCCCACCCTTCCCTGGGTACCAGAACAACATGGGAACCATGCAACCTAACTCGCTTATGGTCATTGATCCTTGGGGATGGACCATGTTCAATGTCACCGCGCCGACGTGGACCAATAAGCAGGCGGTATTTCCGGGTGGCTATAGCAACCCTGCCAACGCCGGGGTCTACTGCGTTCGTCGCCACTACGACTTTCCGCCGGCTCTGCCCAATCCGCGCTTTGAGCTGATCTACGGCGGCCAGGTCGTCAAAGACCATGGATTGGGCAAGCAGTGGTACCGCACCAAGTACTACAAGGCCCCCAACTACCTGACCGCCAAGAGCTACTGCGACGGGGTCAATGTCGCCGGTCAGACGGGTTGGCGCGTTCCGACGATTCACGAAATCATGGGTATCATCGACTTTGGCAAGAAGACGCCGCCCTACTGGGACACAGACTTGTTTCCCGCTGTCGAGCAACCGGGCGGCAGTAACGGCTATTCTGGCGAGTCGTTCTTTACCTCCAACAACCTGTGCAACACGGCAACCGGTGGCACCGACCCCTGTCGCTATCAGTTCAACCCGTACGATCTCAACTCCAGGCAGGCGCAAATCATGTCCGTGCTGTGCGTGCGCTAGCCGAGGTGTCCATGAATTGGGTCTATCGATTCGCTGTGGCGGGCTTGGCGGTACTGGCAGCCTGCGCCACCCTCTCCGAAACCCCCTGGCCCGATAGCCGCGACGCTGGGACCGGTGACGCCGCCGCGATTGGTGAGGTCACAGGCGAGGTTGCTGTCGCGACCGACACCATCGTCGGCACCAACCCCGACATCGGCAAGACCCCGCCGACGGCCAAGTGGCTTGCGCCCAAAGACGGCACCATCGTCTCGCTGGGCCAGGAAGTCACTTTCACCGCCGAGGTGTCGAGCCCGTTTGTGGCCGCGACCGACCTGATGATTTCGGCAACGCTGACGACCGGAGCCTTGCCGGGTTTCGTGCAACCCAAGGCCGACGCCAGTGGCAAAGTGACCTTCACCACGTCGCTGTTGCCGCCTGGGCCGGTGACGGTGCTGCTGCGTGTGCTCGACGGCGGCAACCCTGCCACGGTCATCGGCGTTTCGTTGTATGTCGACACACCACCGGGCACACCGGAGGTCACCATCACCCCCGCCAAGCCAGGCGGCGCCGACGACCTGACCGCCAAAGTCACCGCGCCGGGCCAGGACGTCGACCTCGGCCAGACCGCGACGCAGACCTACCTCTACGAGTGGCGAGTCAACGACCTGCCAAGCGACGTCACCGGCCCTGTCGTCCCCGCCAGCAAAACCCAGGCCGCGCAGGTGTGGTCGGTGTCGGTGCGCGCGTTCGACGGCTTCGCCGCTGGCCCGCCGGGCATCGCTTGGGTCACGATTGGCAACACCCCGCCGGTCTTGCCCAAGCTGGCGGTGCAGCCCGAAAAGCCGACCGTCGCGGACACCCTGGTCTGCGGCATGCCGACGGCCGCCACCGATATTGACGGCCAGGAGCTCGCTTTCAAGGCCAGCTGGACCAAAAACGGCCAGCCGTGGAGCGAGGTTGGCAACAAAGGCACCTTGAAGCTGGCGGAGTTCGTGCCAGGCAAGGACGGAAAGCCGGGGGCCTTCAAGCAGTTGATCGCGGTCGTCGCTGGCGACGTGGTGCGCTGCCACATGCTCGTCAGCGACGGTGCCGACATCGCCGGGCCTGCGACCAGCACCGACGCAACGCTCGGCGGCTTGGACGGCTGCGCCCACACCGAAGCCCCGTGCGCGCTCTCTGCCAACTGCACGCCGACCCAGACGGCCGAAGTCACCTGCACCTGCAAAAAGGGCTTTGTCGGCGACGGCAAGGCCTGTACCGACGAAAACGAGTGCCTGACCGGCAGCAACGCCTGCGACCCCGCCGCCGACTGCACCAACGTCTTTGGCAGCTACACCTGCGGCTGCCCGGGCGGCTGGACTGGCGATGGCTTCAGTTGCCTCGACTTGAACGAATGTGCCACCGCCACCACCAATTCATGCGAACTTTCCGCCGATTGCAGCAACACCGCCGGCAGCTATGACTGCGTGTGCAAGCCCGGCTGGGTCCCCAACGGCACTGGCGGCTGCATCGACCAGGACGCGTGCAAGCTCGGGCTTTTGGTCTGCGACCCCCACGCCACCTGCATCAACCTGCCTGGCCCCGACACCTGCACCTGCGATTTGGGCTGGGCTGCCACGTTGACCATGGCCGGCGCTTCGGCGTGCATTGACCTCAATGAGTGCGCGACGCCCAGTGCGACCGGCCTGCCTGCGTGCGTCACTGGCGCGATTTGCGCCAACTTCTCGGGCGGTTACGACTGCACCTGCGGCCCCGGCTGGCAAGGCGACGGCAAGTCGTGTGCCAACGTCGACGAGTGCAAAGCGGGCCTGTTCGTGTGCAGCGCGGTCGCGACGTGCCAGGACATGGACGGCGACTACCTGTGCATGTGCGGCCCGGGCTACGTTGGCGACGGCAAGCTGTGCGACGACGTCGACGAATGCGCGCTAGGCACCGCCAAATGCGATGCCAAAGCGACGTGCAGCAACAAACCCGGTGGCTTCGACTGCGCGTGCAAGCCCGGGTTTGAAGGTGACGGCAAGACCTGCAAGGCGGTCCTCGAATGAACACCAAGCCTTTGGCATGGATGGCGGCGCTGCTGCTGGTCGCGACGGGTGCGGGCGCGGCGGACAACCCCAAGCGCAATGCGCTGACGTTTCGGCCGACGCCGCACGCGGGCGATGTGTTTGGTGTGCACGCGGCGACGGCGCCCAAGTCGGGGCAACTGACCGGCGGCGCGTGGTTCGTTTACAACGACAAGCCGCTCAAGGTCAGCGACGTGGCGTCGGGCGCGGAAGTGCGGCTGGTGGCGCGGCAAATCGTCGCGGAAGTCTACGCGGCGCTGGGTCTTTTCGACCGGCTGTCGGTGGGCTTGAACCTGCCGGTTTTCGTCAGTTCCAGCGGCGACAAGCTGCCAGCTGAGTTGCGGCTGCAACAGCCAGACGGCAGCTCGCTCGGCGATGCGCGGGTGTCACTGCGCTATGTGCTGCAAGACGGCAAGGGCCAGGGCCTCGGGCTGGCGCTGGCCGAGGACGTCGGGCTGCCGACCGCGACTGCGGCGCACTTTTCAGGCGATGACGGCGTGACGTCGGAGACGCGCGTCGTGGCCGACATGCCAGTCGGCCCGCTGCAGGTCGCGGTCAACGTGGGCTTTGCGGCGCGCAAGGCAGTCACGGTGCTCGGCCGCACCTACGGCAACCAGTGGCTTTTCGGCGCCTCGGGGCAGTTGAACCTGATGTGCGGCAAGGTCGACGTGGTAGGGTCTCTTGAAGGCCGCACGGCCGGCGGCAGCCCATTTGGCAACTACCAGGATGGGCAACTGGACGGCTTGGGCGGCGCGCGCCTGCGGTTCGGCGACCTTGCGGTTACGGCGGCGGCCGGCGGCGGGCTTGTGCAGGGCTTTGGCGCGCCAGCGTTTCGCGCCACGCTGGGCCTGGGCTGGCTGCCGAATGACCCTGCCTTGTGCAATCCTGATGTCGACGGCGATGGCGTGGGCAAAGAGCAGGACCGCTGCCCCGCCGAAAAAGGCACTGCGGCCTTGCGTGGCTGCCCCGATGGCGACGGCGACGGCATTGCCAACCTCGATGACAAGTGCCCGGAGCAGAGCGGCGTGGCCCTGTACGGCGGCTGCACGCCGAGCGATGGCGACGGCGACGGCGTGGCCGACCACGAAGACAAGTGCCAGGCGGTGGCAGGACCGAAAGAACTCGCTGGCTGCCCGGATGGCGACAGCGACGGCGTAGCTGACCTGGAAGACAAGTGCCCAAAAGACAAGGGTGACAAGGCAGCAGGCGGCTGCCCGCCCGACGGCGACGGCGACGGGCTATTCGACGCGGTCGATAAGTGTCCCGATGTCGCTGGACCCAAAGAGCGCAACGGCTGCCCCGAGCAGCGCGTGGTGGTGACCAAGCAGAAAATCGCGATTACCGAGAAGGTCTATTTCGAGACCGGCGAGGCCAAGATCAAGAAAGAAAGCCACGGCTTGCTGGACGAGGTCGCTGGCATCTTGAAGAAGAACCTGGACGTCAAAAAGGTGCTGGTTGAGGGCCACACGGACAACGTCGGCGACCCGGCGGTCAACTTGAAGCTGAGCGCCGACCGGGCGGCTGCGGTTCGCAAGTACCTGGTCAGCAAGGGCATAGCCGCAGGTCGCTTGACCGCGCAGGGCTTTGGCGATACCCGGCCGCTGGCCGACAACGCCACCGACGAAGGCAAGCACCAGAACCGGCGGGTGGATTTTGTGATTCTCGAGCGCAGCGAGTGAAAAGCAGCGCACCAGTTGGCGTGGCAGGTGTGCGCCTCGTGACGCCGCTTGGGCCGCTGGCGCTCTATGCCCGCGACGGTGCGGTCTGCCATGCGTGGTTTGTCGACGCCGCCGAAACGCCGCCAAACTTGCCGCAGAATGCCGCTGACGCGGACGCATGTGCTGCTGTCGCGGCCTGGTTCACGGCGTATTTTGCCGGCGAGCGCGCCAGCGGCGCAGGCATCCCTATCGCGCTCGCGGGGTCCGACTTGCAACGCCAGGTCTGGTCTGCCGTGCAAGCCGTGCCCTACGGCACGACGACGACGTATGGCGAACTGACGGCCAACCTGGGCCTTTCGCCGCTGCACATCCGCGCGGTTGCGGGGGCTGTCGCGCGCAACCCGGTGGCGATTGCGGTGCCGTGTCATCGGGTGATCGGGGCTGACGGGTCGCTGACCGGCTTTGCGGGTGGCCTGGAGCGCAAGCGGGCGTTGCTGGCGTTTGAGCGTGACGGCGGTCTGGTGGCGCATGGCCAGCTTGCGCTGCCACTGCCTGGCAAGGAGTAACCGAGGGCAACGGCCCAGGACCAAGTTTGAATCGCGTGCAACCGGTCAGAACCGCAGCGCCACCCCGGAATTCAAACTCATCCCCAGTTGATCCTTGCGCCCTGCCGCGCCGCCGCTCAGCGACACCGCGAAGTGGCTACCGAGGTCGACTTCGACACCGGCGCCGATGCGTATGGCCTTGGGAGCGTCGGTCAGGATGCGGTCTTGGGCGGCGGTCGCCACGATGCGCCAGTCGTCGCCAAACGGGATCCGCAAGGTCCCCTTCTTGACGTCGAACACCAGGTTGCCGGCGTCGATGTCCCAGATTTGCTCGATGCCGATTTCGATGCTGGCGACGTGCTCGTCGCCGATGCGGGCGCTGGCGCGGTAGCCCAACCCGGCGCCGGACTTGAAAGTGCCCATGTCGAGGTCGGCGGTGATGCCGACGTAGTCGCCGATGTTCAGGTCCAGGCCGGCGCGGCCGACGTAGATGGGCAGAGTTGAGGCGGCGTGTGGCAGCGTCACCGGATCGGAACCTGTTGCGGCGGATTTGATGCCGCTCGGCGACTCACCTAGCCAGGCCGCAGCGGACAGGCGCGCGACCAGAAAGCCGAAGAACAAGCGCTCCAAGCCGGCGTCGAAGTTCTGCCAGTGGTCGTTGTCGGCGCCGTGGTTGGCGCGCGCGTACTGGAATGACAGGCGGTTGCGATTCGACTCTGCCGAAAGGATTTGGGGCTGCAGCACGGTCACGTTCCAGGGCGAGCGCGCCGACGAAAACCCTTCGCGCACGATGCCTTTTTCGTCCATGACCGCGATGTAGTAGGCGACACCGGGAGTGACGACGTCGCGCGCCGGAATCTCGGCGCTGTACTGGTCAGGCCCCGACGGCGTCATCGGCACCTTGAGGTAGAGCCCCGAGCCGCGCGCCCGGTAGCACAGCATCGGCCGCGTAAAGCGCTTGTTGATCTCGGCCGAAATCAGCAAGGGCTTGCGGTGCGTTGCACGGTCGGGCGGGGCGTGAACCACGAGCTGTTCGTCGTGGGTCTCGGGCACCGCGTCGAGCGGCAGGCTGCGCGGCTCGGCCGGGTCGCCAAACACCGGGAAGCGACCGCCGGGCCCCTGGGCAACCAGGTAATATTGGACGCTCCGCGGCGGCGGATCGCTCTGGGTCAGCACCAGCGACACCACGAACAGGCCGTCTTGGCGCGCCTCCATCGGCAGCTCGCTGAAGGCGCCCTCTTCGCCCATACGCCAGTAGCAGAACAGCTTGTCGGCGGGGCCGCTCAGCACCGCTTCCAGCCAGATCGGCTTGCCGTACGGGGCGTTGTGCGGCGGGCGATGGCGGACTTTAGGGCGTTTGGGTTCGGCGGGGCGCGATGAGTCAGTTGGCCGGCTGGGATCGGGCTGCCCGGACTTGAGGGTGGCGCGATACGTGCGGGCCTCGACCACGAAGCGCGGCTCGCAAATGGCGCCCAGGCGAGCGCGCTCGCGATGCTCGTCGGCAATCGCAATTGAGGCCGTGTCGGCGGAAGTTGAAATGACCGTGGCCTCAAAGGTGACGAGGCCCGCGCGGTCGCCGGTGTGCTCGGAGCATAAAAGCGGCATGCGCGGGGCGAATTGCCCAATGCCCGCTCCGCGCAAAATCGCCAGGTTGCCAGCGAGTTCGACGACGGTGGGCTGGGTGTGCGCGGATCCATCGGGCGATCGGGCGGCGGCGGGAACAGCCAGGACCGCGGTGGCGGCGGTCAGGGACAACAAACGGGCCTTCATGCGGGGACCTCCATGGGGGCGGAGAAGCCGGGCGGGCGCGGGGCGTTCAGGGGCGCGGCGATGCGGGCGGTTTGAACCGCAGTGGCCCAACCGCGTAGGTCACGTAGCACAGAGTGGGCGGGGGTGGAAGGCACGACCCGTTGCCGGGATGACATGAACCAAATGCGTGGGCCGTCATGGCCAACAACCCGCAGTGTCGACAGCGGCAGTGATATGGCCGCCGCCCAACGGCGGTTCGCCTTGACGGGTGGCCCGGTGTAGCCATAATGTAGCCGTACTGGCGCGTTTGCCAGCGGCGAGGCCGACCATGCAATTCGTGCCGGTGCGCAGCCTGCGCAACACCCCCAACGCGGTGCAAGACTTGCTGCGGCGCAGCGGCGACGTTGTCTTGACCGCCCGTGGTGAGCCAATCGCGCTGCTGGTGCCGATTGAAGGCGACCTGACCGCTGCACTGCAAATGTTACGTCGAGCGCGTGCCCAACAGGCTGTATCAGACATGCGCGCCGAGGCAGCGAAGCTTGGGCTTGATCGCTGGACGGACGAGCAAATCGCAGCAGAAATAGCCGCTTATCGCGATGAACAAGCAAAGCGATGATCAGGGTCGTCATCGACACCAACGTCCTGGTGTCTGGGCTTTGGCGGCCAAGCGGCAACTGTGCACTCGTTGTTGACGCGGTGCGGTCGTTTGGAGTCACCGCTGTGTTAGACGACCGGATTTTCGCGGAGTACGCGGGCGTTTTGCGGCGACCCAAACTTGGCCTGTCGGTGGCGACCGTAGAGCGGGTGCTCGCTCACCTGGCCAGTGACGGGGAGCGGATCGTCGTTGGGCCGACACTTGTCCTTCCAGTCGCCGACGCGGCACCCGACCCCAAGGATTTGATGTTCATTGAGGTTGCCGCCGCCACGCGGGTCGACGCCATTGTCACCGGGAACGAACGACACTTTGCCTGGACGCGCGGGCTGGGGTTGGTTGTGTTGTCACCCGCGGAGTTTGTTGAGCGGTTGCGGCTGGGGGCTTAGCCTGTGCTCGTCAAGGCAAGGACCTGGCGCAGCGGAAGCCGACGCTGCCGCCGACGTAGGACGGCTTGAAAACGTCACGAGAAGACGCGCGCAGCGAAGTCACTTCGTCGAAGCTGCCGCCGCGCTTAACCCGAACGGAACCGCTGCCAGGCCCTTGCGGGTTGCTCGCTGGCGAACTGCCGTAGTAGCTGTCGCCGTACCAATCGTTGACCCATTCCCATACGTTGCCGCTCATGTCGTACAAGCCATAGGTATTCTTGCTGCTGCCAGTGCCCACCGCCCAGGTGCTGTCAGTTCCACAGCCATCCGTGTTGCTTCCATCGCCCCAGACGACGGTGTTCGGCTGTCCCGGCGTGCACGTCGGCGTCTGATCGCCCCACGGATACTTCTTGCCGTGCAACCCACCGCGCGCCGCCTTTTCCCATTCGGATTCAGTCGGCAATCGGCCCTTGGCATCCGTCCACTTGCAGAACGTGTCGGCCTGCAACCAGTTGACGCAGTTGACCGGGTGCTGCTCTTTGCCGCTCGCTCCATACGTGCCATAGTACCTTGGGCTACAATACGACGACGAGTCCGGCTTGGTGCACTTGCCCACATCCACGCATTTCTTGTACGCCGCAGCCGTCACCTCGGTGATGTCCATGTAGTACGCCGGCAGGTCGATCTGATGCTGCGGGCTTTCATCGACGGTGCAGTCGCCATCACCCGACAAACACCCCATCATGAACTTGCCGGCTGGGATCAGGGCCTTGCCCGCCGGGGTTGCGAACTGGACATCTTTCGTATGCGCGACATCGCCACCAAGCCCGTTTTCGGTCGCTACATCGCCGGCCGGCGGAGAAGTGCCGCCCCCCCGTTTGCCCATTATTACCCCAGCTTACCGAAACGACGGTTGCCGCCCGGGCCACGTTCCAAGTCCACCGCCGGGTTGCCATCGCTTGTTCCTCCGTGCCCGGCGGGCGTCGTTTGTGGCGGGACCGTGAATGAATGCGCGCTGCGCGTCAATCGCCAGACACGGCACTGCTAGTCGCGAACGATCGCCCCGCCAGCGCGGCCTTGCAGCGACGGGTTCGGCGCCATGGTTGGCGCAACATGCACCCTCAACCCCGCCGCACCGGCATATACAACGACACCCCGCGCCAATTCTCATCCAAGTCCAGCCCCTGACGCAGACTCGGAAACGCGCGCTGCTCACAATCCGTCCGGTCGCACAGCCGGCACGTCACACCCACCGGCACCGCGTTGTCCAACTGGTCCAGGTCAATGCCATCGGCGTACACCAGCTGCCGTGCGTGGCGCACGTTGCACCCCAAGCCAATCGACTGCAGCGTGTGCAGCGCGTGCCAGCCCGCCCGACCTTTTGGCACCGTCTTGGCAATGCAGAAGTACACCGCGCCATCGGTCATGCGCGAAACCTGAGTACGAATCAGCCCCGGGGTCAAGAACGCAGCGTGGATGTTCCAGCGTGGACACGCACCCGAGTAGCGCGCGATGCGAATGCCCGACGCGCTGAAGTGTTTGCTGATGTTGCCAGCCATGTCGACACGCACCATGTGCAGCGGCACGCCTTCGTGCCCCGGCTTGCGCAGCGTCGTCAGGCGGTGGCAGACCTGTTCAAAGCTACAGCCAAAGCGATGGCCGAGCAGCTCAATGTCGTAGCGCAGCTGCTTGGCGGTGTGCAGGAAGATGTCGTAGGGCATGGCCACGGCGGCGGCGAAATAGTTGGCCAGCACGATGCGCCCGAGCGTGCGCGCGGCCGGTGAGGTCAGTACGCGGTCGGTGGCCAGCTCTTCCAGGATCTCGCCATGCTGTAACAGCGCGACCTGAACGGCCAGGTGAAATCGACGGGCGCTCGGCTCCAGGGTCTCAGACAACCACAGCTTTCTGGCCTGGGGGTCAAACCGGCGCATGGCCCCCTTGTGGTCGCCGCGGGCGCGCAGCACGTCGACTCCGTGGTGGCGCTCCAGCCACAGGGTCAGCCCCACCTCCAGTTCGTCGAGCTTTAGCTCGGCCTGCTGCCACAGGTCGGCAGCCAGGTCCTCCAGTCGTGCAAACCAGTTCATGTGCGCTTGCACGAACTCGTTGACCTCCTCGCTCGGCACCCGACCCAGCGCGGTCGGGCTGTCTTCACCGTCGTCGTCGCGGTCGCCCGCCAGCGTTTCCGTCAAATCGCGCGCGGCCCGAAATTGCTCGAACAGCGTCAGCACGGCCTGGGCCACGGCGGGCGATTGCACGCAGAACTCACGGACATCGGCCGCCATGAGCTTGTGGTGCTCGAAAAGCGGGTCGCTGAACACTTCGATGAGATCTTGGATCTTGCGGTCGTCGCTCGGCGCCGAAAACGCCGCGAGGTCAACCTGGAAGATCTGCGCAACCTTGATGAGCAGTTCGGCAGTCAGCGCCCGCTGGTCGTGCTCGATGAGGTTGAGGTAGCTGGCCGAGATGTCGAGCCGGCGCGCGACCTCGGCCTGGGTCAAGCGGGCCTGGCGGCGCAACAGCCGCACCTTGCCGCCGAGCTTGGGAAAATCGGGCACGAGAGGCTCCGTTGAGCCGCAGTGGGCGGCGCCTGTGAATTTACATCATTGACAACTTTACAATCAAGTCGTCGTGGTTTGTACATCATTGACAGCGAAATGCAGGCTTGCCCCTTGCCGGCGTGAACCTTTTTGTCAATCATTGACACACACCGACGACGGTGGCCGAATGCCCTGCCCCGCACCCACGCGCCCAGCCCGACGAGAACCATGAGCAGCTTTGTCCGCACCGACCATGACCTGCAACTGCGCGGCCCCGCCGTGACGGGCCAGGATGCCGTATTGACTCCGGAAGCGCTGGCTTTCGTCGCTGCGATAAACCGCCGCTTTCGCCCCGAGCGCAACCGCTTGCTGGCCGCGCGCGCTGAGCGCCAGGCCCGCTTCGATGCCGGCGCGCTGCCCGATTTCCTGCCTGAGACCGCACACATCCGCGCCGCCGACTGGAAGGTGGC
>SXRM01000405.1 GCA_005792545.1 Pseudomonadota bacterium
CAGGCGCCCGCAAGGCGAGGCGGAGGCCTCGTGACGACTGAGGCGCACTAGCAGTGCGCCGCAGGGAGGAAGGGGGCTGACAACGAAGCATGGCGGGGTCGATGAGTCCTGCGAACTCATCGACGGGTTACGCGCAGTAGGTGTTTGGATGTAAACACCCTATAAGAGGGTGTGGCTAAATCACGCCCGCGGCGAGGTCGAAGAGCCTGCAGGCAGATCGCGAGCGCGCCCGGAGCGACCGACCGAGGGAGTGAGGACGTAAGCCGCGAGATGTCCAGGATCTTTGGCCGTAGCTGGGTGGGATTTTGGCCACACCCTCTGAGCGCAGGGACCGTCTACTGAGCGTACAGCCGCACGTCTTCGACCAGCACCCGCATCATCTCGGTCACTGTGGCGTAGTCGGGGTGACGCGCCATCATGCAACCGTCGCTTAGCAGGGTCTGCTTCCAGTCTCGGCGATGCGCACCGATCGGAAGCAAATCTTCAATCACCAGTGATTTTCCAAGCTTGCGCCGCGCCGCTTGCAGACCGGTGACATTGCTGATCCGGCCCTCGCCGATGGCGCGCTTGAACACTGCGGCGACATGGTAGCGACGGTGAACAGTGGCATCAAAGGTGTGCCAGCACGCGCAGCGGGCCCACTCGCGGTAGACGTCAAAGTCGTTGGCGTAGTTCATCTGATCGACCAGACGGCCGCCGGGAGCGCGCGCGGCGATCTCGCCGAACACAATCTCGCCATTGGACTTGCGAAACCACTCCATGTGGGTAAAGCCGGTGCCCATGCCCATGGCCTGCAGCACCTTGCGGCCAAACTGCACGCCATCGGCCAACTGCGGAATGTGCGGGTCGCGCAACACGATTTGCGCCGGGCTCACCCACTGTTGCGTCCGCGAGATGAGCGGGCGGGGGTGGTACTGCGCGATGGAGTCGAATCTTGGCCGACCGTCCACGCAGACGGTGTCGTAGGTGTATTCCTCGCCGTCGATGTACTCCTCGACGCTGACTTCGGGCAAATGCGCGACCTTGCGGACGACATTGGCGAGTTCCGCCTCGCTGTCGACGCGGTGTGTGTCGCGCGTCCCCGCACCGTCGATAGGCTTGATGATGAGCGGAAAGCCGATGCGCTCAGCGTGGGCGAGGATTTCTTCCTGACTGGTCGCGCGGCCGTGCTTGGGTACGCGCAGGCCGGCACGCTCCAGCCGTTGCTTCATGGTGTCTTTGTCGCGGAAAGCGCGGGCGTCTTCGCTGCTCTGGCCCGGCACGTTCAGGGCCTCGCGCAACGCTGCCGCCAGCTCGACACCGACCTCCCACAGGCACTCGATCCGGTCCAGCCGCAGCCGCTGCAACTGCGGCACCGCGTGACGCACCGCGACGTCCAGGTCGAGCAGGTTGGGAACTCGAACGTAGCCGGACAGGTACTGGCGGACCTGCGGCGCGATGGCCTCTACCGCATCATGGCCGATACCGATTACCTCGGCGCCGACCTCGGCCAGCCCGCGGGTGAACTCGGGCATCTCGGGCGGGTAGTTGGGGCTGATGAAGGCGACGCGCATGGAAGGTCGACTCCAGACCGGTGCAGGCCGGGCTTGGTAGAGGCTGCCTGCGGCTTTGGCCGCCGGACGCTCGCGTGGCTATCTGGCCCAAACTTTGACGGTCTTGCCGACCCACTCCGCAAGCTGCCGCAACGTGTCATAGTCCGGGTGGCGAATGCGGATCCAGGCGTTGGCCATGTAGCCAGCCTCGACCGGTTGGGTCGGCGTGCCTTCGGCCGGCAGATGCCAGTCGATGAGGTTGCCGCCGATTTTCTGCTGCACTTCGTCAAAGCCCGAGTAACCGGCGATGCGGCCGTCGCGGTTGGGGCGCAGTGCCACCATGGCCGCGGCGAACTGGCGGCTCGGCCGATCGCCGACCTTACCGTGGACAACCGCGTTGGCCCATTGCCGGTACAGGTCAAAGCCGTTGGCCGCGCAGTACAGGTCCCAGGTGCCGACGCCCGGAGGACGCGCACCGATTTCGCTGAACTTCAAGCCCCGTGGACC
Organism: Pseudomonadota bacterium; assembly: GCA_005792545.1. GTDB lineage: Bacteria > Myxococcota_A > UBA9042 > UBA9042 > UBA9042 > SXRM01. The sequence continues at coordinate 2,040 of SXRM01000405.1, forward strand.
GTAGAACCACTCCATGTGCGTTGCGGTGGTGCCCAGGCCCATGGCGGTGATGACCTTGCTGCCCATTTGCTTGAGCTCGGCGTAACCCGGCGAGTCGACGCGGTTGGTGGTGATGAAGTAGGGCGAGACGTCGCGGGTGCGCATGGCTTCGAGCACGCCCGGGTAATAGTGGGTCACGAACTCAAGCGCAATGTTGTTGTCGATCGTCAGGGTATCGTAGAAGCCCTCGTGGCCCTCGATGAACTCCTCGACCGCGCAGGAACCGCCGCGGCCCAGGTTGTAGGCGGGCAGTTCGCGTTTGAGCTCTTCGGCGTTGTTGACGCGCACCGTGCCGGCGGCTCCTGCGGCTGCCCGCGGCTTAAGGATGAGCGGGAACCCCACTTTTTGCGCGAACGCATACACCTCTTCCGCGCTGTCCGCGCCGGTGGACTGCGCGCAGCTGATGCCGTTGTCGCGCAGGAATTCTTTCATGGTGGGCTTATCGCGGCACAGGATTGCGTTCTTGACCGAAAGCCCAGGAATGCCGGTCAGTTCGCGCACATGCGCCGCGGAGAGGATGTGCGCTTCGACGGTGGCCTCTAGCCTGTGGACCCAAGGGCCACGGCGCTGAATCTTGCGCACGGCTTCGAGCAGCATGTCTTCGCTGCACACGTTGCCGACCTGCTCGTAGCTGTCGAGATAGCCTTTGATTTCGCCAGGCAGACTCTGAACGCTGGCCTCGCCAACGCCAGTGACGTAGGCGCCCGCCTGCTTGAGAGCGCGGGCGAACTGGCGCTGATTGGTGGGAAAGTGCGGCGCGACCAGGATGACGTGCATGGCGACCTCGGCGACGGGCGTTCGCGATGGGAGCGGCGGATGCGTGCCGCGAGCCGCGTTCTGCTGCGCGCGAAAAAGCGAGCGCGGGGGTCGAACGCGGCGGCGGAGTATGGCACAGTTGCGCGCCCGGCCCAAGCGCGCGCGCAGGGCCGAAAAGGCCCCCGCATGCCACAAGTTCAGCCCCGTCTCATCCTGCTCGGCCCGCAACGCAACGCCATCACCGTCGCAGAAGAACTGGAATCGTTGGGCGCGTTCGGCAAGGTCGCTCTCATCACGGCTGGCTGGCAAGAGCGCGAAGACGACGACGGCAACCTGCAGACCGCAATCGGCCACCGCGGCGTCAACCTGTACCTGCACCGGCGCACCGACGCGGTGTTCACCGAAGACCGCGAGTTGTTTGCTGCCCACCGCAAGCGCCAGGATCAGCTGCGGCTGCTGCGCGATCTCTATAATGTGCGCCTCGACGCCTATATCTCGGCGGCCAAAGCGTTGTTTCACCACTCGCCGCACGCTGCGCCCCTTGCGTATCGCACTTACGCCGCCTCGACGGCGCAGTTTGCGGCGCGGATGGGCGACGAGGCCGACGACGCCCAAGACCACGAGGCGATGTTGGCGGTGCTTCGCGACGATGCGGTGCGCACCCTGCGCGAGTTGGACACCCACCACTTGAAGCTCATTGCAGACATCCATGACCGCTTTGAGGCCGGCGTTCGGCCCCATGAGCGCAAAGTCCTGCGCGAAGCGCGCGAAGAGCTTGGCGCCATCATCGACGGGTGCGACGCCGTGGCCATCGCCGGCGGCCACGTGGCGACGCTGCTCGGGCGCATGCGGCTGCTCGACATCGCCAGCCATCTCAAGGACAAGCCCGTCATTGCCTGGTCCGCGGGGGCGATGGTGCTGACCGACCGCGTCGTGCTGTTCCACGACCGTCCGCCCGAGGGACCAGGCAACGCCGAGGTGCTCGATATCGGCCTGGGCATGGCGCCCGACGTGGTGGCGCTGCCGCACGCGACCAAGCGGCTGGCGCTCGACGACATGCCGCGGATGGCCATGTTGGCCCAGCGGTTTTCTCCTGCGCTGTGCCTTGCGCTCGATCCGTATGCGCGCGCCCGCTGGGACGGCGAGTCGTGGAAGCTGGACTCCGGCACCTGGTGCATCGACGAGAGCGGCCGGCTGGCGAGCAAAGAGGTTGCGGACCAATTGGACCCGAACTCGTGGGTCAAGGGTGCAACCGGCGTGGCGGGGTCGATCGAGCAGTAGCGTCAACAGGCGCGGGTGCAGGACAACGCGGCAACAGCCCCTTGCCCACCCGCCCCGCCCGGGTATGCTTGCCCGGCGGGCGCCGGGGTGCCCCGCGCTGTCTGCACTTGCAACGTCGCGATTTCATCAAGGCTGGCGCGCTGGCGACGGCGGGGGCAGCGGCATTCGGTCCTGGGCTGTTCGTGCCGCGACGCGCGTTGGCCTTCGGCCAGGCGCCCGCCGGTGAGGAGCACTTGCTGCTGCCCTCGACCGAGCGGGCGACGAGTGTGCTGGAGATTTTCCTCTACGGCGGCATCAGCCAGTTCGAGTCGTTCTATTGCGTCCCGGAGCATGGCAAGGACAAGGGCACCCACTGGCACCTGTACTTGAAGACCGGTGACGTCCAAAAGGCGGTGGACGCGTGCTCGTTGCAGGGCCTGGAGCTCATCGGGCGCTTTGGCTATGACGCCCTCGATCAAGATGTGTACCTGGGACCCTACGTCGCGCCGCTGCGCGCTCGCCCTGACCTGCTGGCGCGGATGCGCGTCGCCATCACGGCGCACGACTTGGAGCCGCACGAGGCCGCGATTCCGCAGATGCTCGGCGGCCGGGGGCTCGGCAACCCGGCGCTCGCGGGCCTGGGTGCGCATGTCCAGCGCTATTACGGTGAACTGAGTGGCACAACTGCGCTCGGGCCGCGGGCTTGGGTATTGCTGCATCAGAGCCTGAATGCCTTTCCGACCGACAACCTGCGCACGGCGAGCGCCATTGGACTGCACCCGGGTTCGGCGCGACCGCTGCCGATCAAAGTCGACGGCGCGGGCGAGCTGACCAGCCTGCTGGCGCGGGGAACCGTCGGTGAAAAGCGCAACGCACACGACGCCTTAGTGGCCGATGCGATCTCGCGCTATCGGGCGCGGCTGACCCGACCGGGCGACACGGCGCCACTGCGGGCGCCGCGGCTAACGGATCTGACGGATGCGGCGGAGGCGGTGCGCCACGCCGACCAGATTGGGGCCATTTTGAAGCCCAAGCTCTTCGAAAAGATGGCGGCGAACCGCTGCGGTCAGGCGGTGGGCACCGACGCGATTACGATGAACCTGCGACTGGCAGCGCATCTGCTGACCCACCCGACCGCGCCGGCGCGCTACATCTGCCTCATCGACGGCGGGCTGATTCCAGCAGACGGCGGCGGTGGCTACGACACCCACGAGGAGAACCCGCACACGCAGGCCCGCAACCTCTCGCACACGCTCTCTGGGTTGTGCGACATCATCAATGCGCCCGGCGAAAAGGACCCAGGCAAGCTCGACTTGGATAAGACGCTGATTGTGTTGACGAGCGAGTTCGGCCGCACGCCGTACCAGCAAGGCAAGAAGGGCCGCAACCACTGGCCGTATGGCTTTCCGGTGGTGTTTCTGGGTGGCCCTGTGCGCGAGCAGCATCAGGGCATCTTCGGCGCGTGCGGGCCGGACGGCAAAGCGGTAGTGGCCTCGACGCCGCAGGAAAACCGCATTGCGGCGCTGCTGGCGCTCGGCATCTGGCCGTTTGCCAACGAGAGCTTCAACGTCGCCGACGTGCCCGGTGCCAGCAACGAGGCCCACGCCGTGCAGCTGGTGATGCAGCGGCAGCTCGGGCGTAAGGGATGATGACCGTGCACCGCGCACAAAGTTCGCCTGGCACGGTCGCGGTCGTTCGCCTGTTTGCGTGGTCGCTGTTCGCGGCAACGTTGAGCGCAGTCGCGGGGTGTGACAGCAGCGAGCCCCCGGACATCAGCAAACAGGCCACGTTTCCCACAGTCGCAGCGCCGCTGCCGGGAGCGCCGACGCCAACCGTGCCGACCAAACTGCACCAATGGCAGGACTGCCAGGGTAGCGACCAGGCCTGGGTGCGCCGCGCCATCGTCGCCATCGCCGGGCGCCGTCCGTGGGGTCAGGGCGAGGTGCTGGCTTGGACCGATGCCATCGCCGCGGTGCGCCGCGCGCGGGGCTACAAGTTCAACGACGGGGCGTTTACCGGCACCGAGGTGCAGTGGTCGCCCGCGGTGTGGGAGGCCCGCAGAATTGTCGCACTGGCGATGACCGAGCTGCCGAGCTATCGGCTGCGCTGGACCGACTTCGTGCTCGACGCTTTGCGCGTCAACCGAATCGAGACCAAGGCGCAGCTCAAGTGCTACACCCAGCCCGGCGACGACTACCACGACAAGGGCGAGCTTGCGGGATTCGTGCGCGATCACACGCCGACGACGGGCGACGCGGCGCCGTCCGTGTTCACGCTGGGTCAGCTGGTCAGTTCAGCGCTGCGCAAGGATGACCTGAGTGTCGTCTGGCGCGCCAACCTGTTCGCGATGGTCGCCAAGCCTTTCGAAGCCGCCAATGTCGGCGCCAAAGAGCTCGAGCGGTCGCGCCGGCAGGATTTTGGCCGGGTGTTCGACGCGGCCTATCTGCACCGCGATTTCGTGTGCATGGGCTGCCACAACAGTCAGTTTTCGACGACGTATCACCCGGATCCGCACCGCAACCGTGCGTGGCCGGTGTTCGGGCACTTTGAGGCGGCGCTGTTCGGGTCGCCGACCGGCAAGCACCCGCAAGAAGAAGAAGCGACCAAAGGCCCAAGCGATCTGCGCGCGCACGCGGTTCTGCGGCACGGCGGCGTGGTGGATGCCAAGAACGGGGCATCGCCATGGGGCTGGCATAAGGACTGCGGCCGCTTCAAGGTGCCAAAAGACCCGGATCCGCTGGGCCACGACGGCTATTTTGGCCTGGCGCGCGGCGCGACTGTGAGCGTCTACGACCTGGAGGCGAGCCTGCACCGCGGCGTGGACCGCATTGTGCAGTTTGGCTTGCAGCGCCTGGACGATGGAACCGTGGATCCTGACGACGCCCTGGCGTGGCTGACGGCCCAAACCATCGTCGAGCAGGTGTGGCAAGACGTGATGGGCGCACCGCTGACACTGTCGAACTACTTTCCGCGCACCGAAGCCCAGCGCGACACGCTTGAGCGCCTGACGACGCGCTTTGTGGCCAAGCGGTATGCGTTGCGCCACCTGCTGGCGGATATCGCGGTGGAGCCGCTGTTCAATCCCCCGCCGCCAGAGGCGGGGTGCGGCGATGCCTATGCCTGGCCGCGCGTGCTGGATGCTTGGAGCAACCACGCTTCGGATCCCGCGCAACGCAACAATGGCCCCGGCGATGGGGTACTGGCACTGCCTGCGCGGCAGCTGCGGCGGTCGCTGCACGGCGCGCTTGGTTGGCCGATGGCGGCCGAGTATCCCGGCGGTGAGGAGCAGACTTTTCAACTCTCGGTCGGCGTGTTTCTCAAGGATGCTGAGCCCGGTTTTCGCAGTCTGGACTTTGCCGCGCGTCTGGCGTGGGAGGCCCGCTACGGCACCTGCGCCAAGCCAAACGCGTACGACTTTGTCGACCTGGTCGCGGAAAAGGCGACCGAGTCAGCCAACGCCAGCTGGGGCGATGCGGTGGCCCTGCTCAAAGACCGGCTGATCGGCGAACCGTTTGTCGCCGAAAGCGAGACACCGCACGTCCAAGCGCTGCTTGGCGCCAAGCTCAACGAGAAGGTGGTCGGCGACGACGCCGCGATGCGGCTGCGGCGGGTGTGTGGCGCCCTGGTCAGCACGCCGCAGTTTCTGCTCGGCGGCCTGGTAGCCCCAGATCGGCAGACGACGCCGCTGTTGACACCGGGCAGCGTTTCGTACGGCCCGCAGTGCGACAACATCGTGACCGCCTTTACTGCCGCCAAGACCGGTTATGCCGTGATGTGTACCGCATCTGGCGTCTCGGCCACCGAGAACTGAGGTTTCATGCGCCCTGATGTGATTCGCGCCGTGCTGCTCGGTGCTTGCTTTGCTGCTTGTGGTTCGGCGGCGCCGGCTGCGGTACCCGACTCCGGTGGCTCCGGTGCTGACGCCGTGGCGTTGGACACGGCCGCAAGCGACGGCCCTGTGGCAGGCACAGGGGATGCAGGCGGCGGGCTCAAGATGGGCGACGCCATCGCGTTTCCGCTGCGGCCCGATTTTGAGTGGGATCTCGGCAAACCGGGGCCGCGCGGCGTCGGCTATCGTTCGTTTTCGCACACCTACGTGCCGGCGGCCGGCGACCCGACGCGAACCATCGGCGTACACTTATGGTACCCGGCCACGGCGACGACCGGCGAGCATCCGATCTATGGGCAACTATGGCCCAGCAAAGTTGCGGTCATCGATGCGGGTGCGGCGCCGCCGACGGTCGAAAGCGGCTACCCAGTGCTCGTCTACTCACACGGCTACTCCGGTTTTGCCGGCAGTTCGCCGTGGCTGGTCGAGCACTTCGCGTCGCACGGCTGGGTGGTGATTGCCCCCGACCATACCGGCAACATGCTGGCCGACAACGACACGCCCAAGCCGACGGCGCTGTGGTGGTGGCGGGCGCGCGATGTCTCGGCCGCTGTCGACTTTGTGCAAAGCCTGGGCGCCAAAGCGGGGCTGAACGGCCCGCCGCGCTTCGACAAGATGCTGTTGAGTGGGCATAGCTTTGGCGGCTACACGACGCTGACGCTTTTGGGTGCCGAGTTCGACATGGATACGCTGACCGCTGCCTGCAAGGCGGGAAAGGGCCTGGGCGGCGCGTGTACCGAGCATGATCTGGCCCAATACAAGGCAGGGCTCGGCGACAAGCGCATGGTGGCCGCCATGTTGCTGATGAGCGGCGAGGGCGATGCCAAGTGGTTTGGCCCGGCCGGGCTTGCGGCGATCACGGCGCCGATCCTGCTGGCGACGGGCGATGCGGACGGTGGCCATCAAGGTGCGCCGCAGTGGAAGGCGCTCAAAGACATCCAGAATTACTCGATCTCGCTGTGGGTCGATGTCAAGAAAGGCTGCCATCAGCTGTTTGGACTCGGGCTGTGCGATGGCGTGCCGGTGGCAGAAGGTGACCGCATTGCGCGCACGTACACGCTGGCGTTTGCCCGGCGCATGCTGCTCGGCGACTACACCGAGCCGACCTTGCACGTCCTGAGCGGCAAGACCAAAGTGTCGGAGCTGGTCTCGCTGCAGACGGGCCAATGAGGGCCTGATGATGAACCTGGAGCGCTTCAATCTCGCGCAGTTGGTCGACTGGCTGGCCCTGCCGGAGGGGCCGCGCGACCGCGCCCTGGTGCTGCGTACCGCGCTATGGCTGCATGAACACGCTGAGCATCTGTGCCTTTTCGAGACGCCTGTAGCGGGCTGGCTCGACCGAGTCGCGACGCTGCAGGTGCAGGACCGGGTGTCGTGGGTGGTGACAGGCACGGTACCAGACCAGGCGGGCGAGTGGACCTGGAAGGTGACCGAGCGCGACTTTCCCGACGTGTGGCTTGGGCTCTGCGACACGGAACAAGAAGACCCGCTGACTTTTGCCGCGTTGGATTACCAGATTGCCGGACGCACGGTGCTTTTGCCGACCGGCGACCGTGCTACGGCCGTGTGCAGCGTGCTGACCGATGGCGTGCAGAAGGTGCGGGTGCGGTTGCCGACAGGCGGCACCGCCGTGTTCGCGCGTGACGACGTGGTCTTGGGTGATGGCTGACCGTTGGCTGCTGGGGTCCGCGTTGTTGGCGCTGGGGTGCGCGCCTGAGCCCGAGTTGTCTGTCCGCGCACAAGCCTGGCCCGAAGCCACCGCGCTCTTTCAGCGCGATCCGGCTTGGGTCGGTGGCGACGGCGCTTACTCCTGCGACCTCGGATCAGACCCTCAGGGCCGCGGTCGGGTGCTCTGGCTATTCGGTGACTCGCTGATTGCGCGAACGGCCAAGCGCGACCCGGGCGACGCATGGTTCGTTCGGAATTCCGTGGCCATCCAGACCGGCTACGACCCGACCACGGCGCTCATAGCATTCCATTGGGGTCAGATCGACGGACATGCCGGCTCGTTTTTCGCGGAGTCCGCCAAGCGCTGGTTCTGGCCGGGTCCGTGCGCCCGCATCGGTAGCAAGGTCTATGTATTTGGCGGCTGGTTATGGCAAGTAGAGCCGGGCATGTGGGGCTTTGCCGGCGAGCGCGCGACGGTGTTTGCCATCGACAACCCCGACGCCAGCCCGGCGACGTGGCAGCCGCGCGAATTGCCGTTGGCGGGCGATGGCACAGCGGTCGAGGTCGGGACCGCCGGCTTCGTGCGCGATGGCTGGTGGTACGTCTACGGCCGCAGCGGCGACTGGCACGACTACAAGGTGGCCCGCTTTGCAGTGACAGACGTGCAGCGCGACGACTTTTTGCAGCCGCAGGTGTGGACGGCGTCGGGCTGGCAGCCTTGGCGGCGCGACGGGCCGCAGCAGGCCGAGGTGTTTGCGTTAGGTGCGCCGGAATCCAGCGTGCACTTCGAGCCGAAACTGGGCCGTTACGTGATGGGTCAGAGCGAGGGCTTTGGCGCCACCACCCTGGCCTTGCGCACAGCATTGACGCCAGAAGGACCGTGGTCGGCGCCCCAAACCGTGTTGCGGCCGCCCGAGTCGTTTACCGTTGGCAACTTCGTGTATGCGGGCAAGGCGCATCCGCACCTGCTGGGCGCCGACCTGGCGATGACGTACGTGCCGTCGCAGTTCAACGACGTGCCAAGTGTGCCGCGCAAACACTGGTACCATCCGCATTTTGCGAAGCTGACTTGGGTGACGCCGTGACTGGGTGCGCTAGACTCGCGTTGGCAGCGATGCTCCTGTTGCCGGCAACCGGACATGCGCAGGCCTTTGCGGCCGCGCCCCGGCAGATCGACCGCGGCCTGCTCGCTGCGCGCGACGCGCCCGCCATCGAGTGGAGCTACGGCCCGCGAGCGAGTGTCGTGGCTGGCGGCGAGACTGGTCTTTGGCGTTGGCGCAAGCCAGCCTCAAGTGCGCGGCTCTCCGCGTTCGGCTTGCTGGCGGCCGACAATGCCTCATCCACCGGCCCGTTGCCGCAGGAATTGCTGCGCGCGACGTTTGGCGGGACGTTGGCCTTGGGCTGGCGCGATGCAGGCCGGCGGGCAGATTGGGAGTTCTCTGTCGGCCTCTTCCGTTCGCTCGCGCGGACGATCGCCGACTATGACGCCCAACCGCTGGCAACGCCGACGGGCATCCCGTTTGGCGGCGGTGGGACCTATTTGCCGATAGAAGGGGCGTGGCGGCGGACCTGGCCCGGCGGCTGGACGACTACGGTGCGCGCAGGCAAGCACATCCACCTGGCCGGGCTGCTGAGGCTGGCCAGTGAGGCTTCGGGCAGCGCGGTCGCCAACTACACGGGCGATGCGCTGTTGCAGGCGCCTCACACGGACCTGGTGCTGTCCGTGCCGTTGGCGCCCCGCTGGCTTCTGCACACGGCGTTGCGGGCTGAGTGGTGGTGGCCGGCGGACGATTCTGCGCGGGGCAATGGCCTGGTGCGGTTGCTGGCCGGGCCGGTGTACCGGGCCCAAACAAGCGATTGGATGCCGTTCGTGGCGGCCGAGGCGGGCGGTGGCGCCGGCTATCTGGTCAACCGCCGGGAATTGCGGTTGATGGTGGGGGTACGGCATGCGCTGGCGCGTTGAGGCCGCGGTCTTGCTGATTGCCGGTAGTTTGGCTGGGTGCGCGTTTTCGCTGGACGACGGGGCGCCGCGGGCGGGTGCAACGCCAATTGAGGTGTGGGCGGCGAAAGGCTGCACGATCTTTGATGGCGCGCCAGTGGAGGGCCCGGGTCGGGCGGTGCAACTGCCAGAGGGCGCGACCATCTGGGTGTTCGCCGGCGCGACAGAGGGCGGCCGCACCGATGGTGTTGTGGTCGAACAGAAGTTCAAGGGCAATGCAGAGCAGATTCCCTGCATGGTGACTGCGCAAGCATTGCGCCCCGCTCTGCCCGCGACCAACAGCAACGCCGACTTCGCTACGCCACTCGACGTGGTGGCTGCGGGAGCCGAAGTGTTCTCGTTTTTTGAAGCGTGGCGACACGACGCGACTCAGCCGTTTGGCGTGCGTGTGATCGGCCGGGGCGTGGCGCGGTGGGATACGAAACTAAGGCAATTCAGGCGATTGGGTCTGCTGTGGACGTCCGACCGACCGAATTACGGGACAGGGGCCTGGTTTGATGGCGAGCGCGTGTATGCCTACGGGTGTGCGAACTCGGGGCCGCTGCAACGCGATTGCTATGCTGCACGGGCGCCTGTGCATGCCATCGGCAACCCGGCGGCGTGGGAGTATGCGGTGGGGGTAGACAGCTTTTCGGCGAACGCGGACGCTGCCGTGCCGATCCTGGTCGGTGTTGGCGATGTCAGCGTCCGCAAGGGCGGCGATGGTCGGATGACGGTATCCTACGTGCCGGTGCTGGGCGATCGGGTGATGGTGCGGACGGCGCTCGGGCCAACCGGGCCGTTTTCGGGTGCGCACGAGTGGTTTCGGTGTGAGCTGGGTCCAGGCGAATTCTGCGTGGGTGGCGTGCGGCAGGTGGGGCTTGACGTGGGCGCAGGTGCGGTGGCGACCTACGTGCGGGCGAGCTTTGAGCCGATGGCGCAAGGGCGGGCACAGCCTCGGCTGGTGATGTTCGGGCTGCCGGCGGGGTTGCCGTAACGGCGTGTTGGCGGTAGACTGCGCGCCCTTCCGGGCGGCTGCGCGCTGCTCGGGGCGCGGTTGCCAACATAGCTCAGCTGGTAGAGCAGCTGATGCTGGGTTTGGTGACGCGAGCGGCTCGACGCCGCCGCGATGCTGCCGCGGACCGGCCTTCCTCGCTCCAAGTATTCGCGCGGCCGGCCCTTGCCGGTCCCGGGTTCAGGTGCAGGCTGTGCGCCTGGGCAAGGGTCTGCGCACACAATCGACGCCAACATAGCTCAGCTGGTAGAGCAGCTGATGCTGGGTTTGGTGACGCGCGCGGCTCGACGCCGCCGAGATGCTGCCGCGGACCGGCCTTCCTCGCTCCAAGTATTCGCG
>SXRM01000406.1 GCA_005792545.1 Pseudomonadota bacterium
AGAAACGGGGCTCCGGTCCGGCCGCGTCGGCAGCGCGGCCGGACTAGGGCTCGGTCCCGGCCCTGCCGGGACGCGCCCAGACCTCTCACAAGTTGATCGGTGCTGCGCTGCTGCCGCGCGGCGACCTAGCGATAGCCCTGAGGTCCGCGGTCGGCGCACCTGTGTTAGACTCCGGGGCCGCCGCCTCTCGCGGCCACGCGAATTCAGGCACGGTCATGCACAGCTTACGCACCCGCCCATGGTTGTGGTTGTCAGCCCTGGCTTTTGTAGCTTGCGAGCGCTCGCCTGAGCCGTGGCCGCGCGTTGACGACGCCGCGGAGACGGCGACGTCTGCGGCCGCCGCATACAACAAGACCCTCGATGGCGCGAGTCTGCAACTCGATGTCCCAATTGCGGATTTCGCGGGCCTGGATGCAACGGCTGAGCTGGCGGTGCCGGGTGATGCACCCGTCGGTTTCGACAGTGATGCTGGGGCGGTTGTCGACGTGCAGAGTCCGGTCGACGCGGACGCTTCTTCGGTGCCAGACCCTGGTGCGACCGGCACCGACGCGGCTACATCCGACACTGACGCGGACGCAGCGCCCGCCGACGCCTCGCCGTGGCCCACTGGCAATCTGGCGGTAGTCAGCGCATTTTCACCCGACGGCAAGAACATCAAGTTGCGCTTCAATAAGCCCCTGGACCCGAAAAGCGTGGGCCCGGTCGGCGATTTTGCGCTGCTCGAGAACAGCCAGCCCAAAGCCGGGGCGATCACCTCGGTGCAGGTCGGCGCAGATCCGTTGTTTCTCGCGATCAACCTGTCGCAATCGGTCGCCATCAACCCGGCGCTGACCTACGTGGCCCAGGCCAAGAACCTCAAGGCGTTTGACGGCGCGGCGCTTGACCCGACCAAGAACAAGGCGCCGGTCAAGCGCACGGTGTACGTGCACATCCTGTGGCATCAGCACCAGCCGACGTACCTCGACCCGATAGTTGACCAGCTGACCTCGCCGTGGGTGCGTAAGCACGCCATGAAGTCGTACTACGACATGGCCGCGATCTTGCAGGATTATCCAGACGTGCACTTGTCGATCAACCTGACGCCCGTGCTGCTCAACCAGTTGATCCCGTACTACCTGGAGCGGCTAGGCGAAAAAGACGTCGCCGGCAAGGAACTGTACATCGACACCGTCAAGAACACAGTCGACGAGGCCAAGTTTCTCGGCAAGTGGAAAGGCAAGACCGACCCGTGGATTGACCTGTTGCTGGAAGACACGCCCGACCCTAAGACGGCGACAACCAAGCAGATTGGGCTACTGTACGCCGATCCGTGGTCATGCGTGTCGACGGCGCCGGTACTGATGAACCGCTTCCCGGCCTACGCGGCGCTGCGCGACAAGAACCCGGCGACGCTGACCAAGGAGGATCTGGCGGCGCTCAAGATCTGGTTCGAGATCGCGTGGATGGACCCCGACTTCCTGCACGGCAAGGTCAAGCTGCCGACCGGTGACAGCGTGGACCTGACCGACGTGCTGGCGGCTTCGGCGCCGCAGAATGCCAGCTTTACGCTCAAGATGCCGGCGGGGCTGGACGAAGCGGGCCGCATCGCCTGGTACGAGAAGCTGGCCAATCGCCTGGTGGCCGAGCAGTACAAGGTGATGAAAGCGGTCATCCCGATCCACAAGCAGCTGCACTACGACCCAGATGCGCACACTGGCCAGATCGAGATTGCGACAACCCCGTTTTACCACCCGATTTTGCCGCTGGTGCAGAACACCGAGCTGATGGGCCAGGGCCAACCGTTCGACCCCAAGCCGTCGCCCGCGTACAGCTTTCCGAGCGACGCGGCAGCCCAGGTCAAGCGAGCGGTGCAGTACATGGAGGGCGTGTTCGGGTTCAAGCCGCGCGGCATGTGGCCCGGCGAGGGCTCGGTCGCGGAAGACGTGGTGCAGCACTTCGTCAACGCCGGGGTGTTGTGGGTGGCGACCGATCAGCAAGTCATGGAAAAGTCTGGGCTTTACCCCGGCGGCGCGCCGGTTGGCCCGTATCAGGTCGATTTCGATACCAAGAAGCAGGGCGAGGGCGGCGATGGCACCGGCCGCCTGGGCACGTTTTTCCGCAACACCAACATGAGCAACGACATCGGCTTCAAGTACCAGGGCTTGACGGGCAAGGAGGCGACGGACGACCTCGTCACCAACGTCGGCGCACAGGCGCCCAAGTTCGGCGCGCCCGATCGGGTCATCACGCTGATCTTGGATGGCGAGAACGCCTGGGAGACCTTTGCCAAAGAGCACGACGGCAAAGGCTTTTTTCACGCGCTCTACCAACGGTTGGAGCAACTGCAGCAGGCCGGCGAGATCATCAGCGTAACTGGCAGCGAGTACATCCTCGGCAACCCCAAGCGCAACGTGCCGGCGCACCCGCTGGAGGCGATGCCGCAGCTGGAACCCCTGTTTCCGGGATCGTGGATCGGCGGCACCTTTGGCATCTGGATCGGCGAATCCGAGGAAAACCAGGCGTGGCAGTACCTGCTGCAGACCCGCGCCGATCTGGCCAAGTCAGGGCTGCCGCAGCCCGATCCGCTCAAGCCCCCACCGGCGAACAAAAAGAGCCTCGAAGGCGAGATCTGGTACGCGTTTGACGAGGTCTATGCCGCCGAGGGTTCAGATTGGTTCTGGTGGTACGGCAGCGACATGACCTCGCCGAGCAACGACGACAGCCCGTTCGACGCCAACTTTCGCTTGCACCTGGCCGGCGTGTACAGCCACATGAACGCGGCGCTCAAGCTCCAGGGCAAGCCCGAGATCGCGATGCCGGTGTATAAGCCGATCATCCAAGCCAATCCCCAGGCGCCGCTGGGTCCGCTCGATCCGCCGCCGGTGCTCGACGGCGCGTTCGTGCCCAATGAGAGCGAGTGGTCCGCCAAAGGTGGGTTCTTCTTCGACAGCGACACCGCCGGCGCGCTAGCCAACCCGGACGACTGGATGGCGACGATCTACTATGGTTTTGGCAAGTTCGGCAGCAAGTCGGGGTTCTATTTGGCGGTGCAGCACAACTTTGACCTGAGCGCGGCCAACAATGCGGCACTGGGGCTGTACCTGTCGCACAAGAAGATCCTCAACGCCGCGACGGGGCAGGTCCAAGAAGATCCGGCGACGCTCAAGGACCGCAACGGCGGTGCGCTGGCCTTCAAGGGCAAGGGCGCGGCGCGCGAGCTGTGGATGGCGCTGAGCGGCGGCAAGGCGACCAGCGAATGGCGCAAGTGGACGTCGACCGCCGTGTCGTGGCAAGCGCTGACGGCGAGCACGTTTGGCGGCGTCGTCGCCGGGCCGACCAAGGGCGGAAAACTGCTGGAGATCTTTATCCCTTACGAAGATCTGGGCATTGCCGATGGCGACCCGCTCGAAATTCAGATGATTTTCTCGCAAGCCGGCAAGACCGTGGACACCGCGCCGTCGCTGGAGAGCAAGCTCCTGGTCGAAGACCCGACGTCGGCCGTGTTCGTGACGTTCATTTGCGATGCCCGCGGGCCCAAGGCCGGCAATCCGCCGCTCAACCTGTACGGCGACCTGTGCAACCTGCCGGCGCCGGACGGCAAGGGCATCGTGTACATCGCCGGCAACGACCCGAAGCTGGGCATGAAGGCCAAGTGGGTGCCCAACAAGGTGGCGCTGCGCGACGACGGCAAAGAGGGCGACGACAAGGCCGGCGACAGTCTATGGACACTGGTGCTGCCGTTTCCCAAAGGCAGCAACCTCAAATACAAGTACACCTCGGGCAAGCCAGAGAATGAAGGCCAGTGGGGCTGTACGGAGGAATTCCCGCTGACCGAGCGGGCGCTGGACATCACCAAGGATCCGGCCAAGAAGAAGGTCAAAGTCAGCGATATCTTTGCAGACCGTCCGACGCCAAGTGGAACGCCTGGGCCCAAGACGGTGATTGTGACGGAGTAGGCGCAGCGCTACGCAACCTTGCGGCGGCGGACGGTCAGGGCGGAGAGCAACAGTAGCGTTAGGCCCGCGAGACTGGAGGTGCCGCTTTGCGCACTGCACCCACTGTCGCCCCCGGCTGGCTTGCTATTGGCCGTGCCGGTGTTGGTGCCACTGCTGGCGTCGAGCGGCCCCAAGCTGCCGCCGCCCAAGTCGCTGACAGAGCGGCCTGTCTTGGTTTCGGGTTGTGCGGTCGAAGCCGTGTCCGCATCGACGGCGTCCGCATCGACCGCAGCGGCAGCGTCGGGCGCAACCGTGGTGTCCGGTGCAGGGGTCACATCTGAAGCCGCGGCCGCATCGGGGGCAGAAGTGGTGTCAGATGGCATGGCCGTGTCTACCGCCGTCGCCTGATCCACCGAAACGATCGTGTCAGCCGCACCCGCGTCGCTCACTTGCAGGTCAGAAGCCGCGGCGTCTGAACTGGATCCTGCATCTGCTGCGCCAGCATCCGCGGCCGAGCCCGCGTCGACCGCCCCGGCGTCGGTACCTGCATTGGCATCTTCGCCGCCGCCCGTGCCGCCACAGCTCGGCGGTGCCGTGAAGGCCTTGCTGATGGTGATGGTCTCGATGATGCCCTTGTTCTTGTCGGCGGTGCTCAGGTTTTGGGCAGCGGTAGCACGCACGATGGCCTTGAACTCGCCGGCGGTCAGCTCGACTTCGATAAAGTGGTGCTTGCCGCTGCACAACTGGCTGCCTTTGGCCTTGCCCGACATGCCGAGGATGCCTTCGGCGCAAATCACTTTCATCGGTTCAAGCTTGAAGCCAAGTACGTCAATCTCGTCGTAGGTGAAGGCGCCGGCGCCGCCTGTGGTGATGTACACGGTGCCGTCCTTCGTCGAAGACACCGGAGACCCCGCCTTCATCGGCGCAAACCGCTCGTAGAAGTGGTTGTGACCGGCAAAAACGACGTCGACGTGGTGCTTGTCGAACACTGGCACGAAGTGCTCGTTCTGCTTGACCTCGTTCGGCGGGTGGTTCAGGTCGATGAACTTGAGATCGATGTAGCTTGTGTGCACCGGATGGTGGAAAAACACGAACTTCCAGGTCTTGTCGGCGTGCTTGGCCAGTTCCTTGTCCAGCCACTTGGCCTGCATCGCCAACCCAGCGGCGTCGTTGTGCGTGGCGGTAGACAGCGCGCAGAACACCGCGTGACCATAGCTGAAACAGTAGAAGTCCTCATTGTTGGCGGCATCGTTGTGCGGCAGGCTCCAGATCTGGTTGTAGGCGGCGGTCGCGCCCTTGACGTTGTCGGTGTCGTGGTTGCCGAATGAGGGCATCAGCGCAATCTCGCCGCTTTTGGCCTGCGCCATTTCCATGTGGTTGTACCACTGGTTGATGTCGTCGCCGTCCTTGACCAGATCGCCCGTCTCGATGATGAACTGCGCCCCAGAAGCGTGCATCTCGCCCAGGATGCTGGCCCACTTGGGGTTGGGTCCCGCGGTGTCGTCGCTGCGGTGATCGCCACTGGCGATGAATTTGACAGGGCCGCAGCCCGGCTTGGGGGCCGTGCGAAAGCTGCGTACTGGGCTCCAGTCGCCGCTGCCGCCAACCCGGTAGAAATACTTGGTATCAGGTTGCAGCCCGCTCAACGTGACTTCGTGCACCACGCCAAGCTTGCCTTTGGCCGTGAACGACTTGCCGCTGGCGTTCTGCGTTAGCGCGTTTTGCGCGGTGCCGTACTCGACCGTGTTGGCGTCGGGGGTGCCATCGCTGTTCCAGCTGATGACCTCGCCGGCCTCGGGCTTTTCGGCCGGAACGGCGAGGCGAACCCAGCGCGGCGCTGCCAGCGCCGAAACGGCGACCGTCGAAGCGGTCGCGGCGACAATCATCAAAGATCGTATGTACATGGCGGTCCTGTTCGCGGCCGACTTTGCCGGCGGATGGCGGGCGTACAGTGTAGCGGCAAGGTCGGGCGGTGTCGCGGGCGCTCTTGGCGGCGGGGTGCGGTTCCTCAAGTGGGGCCGACCCGCGGGCTGGTAAATGCGCAGGGGTCGCAAATACTGCCGGCGGCTGAAGCCGCGGCCTTAGGGCGCAAAGCCTTGCCTCCGCAAGGCTACGCAATCACGAGTGACAGCCCAGCCCGGCGCAGGCCGGGCTTGGTACAGCTAGCCTGCGGCTTCAGCCGCCGGGTCCAACCTGAACGCCATGCGTATTCAACGGTTCCGCGCGCCTCGCCGTAGACCCCAAAGCGCGATCCGCACCCTTGGCGGCGAAACGGTTAGGGACTGGAAAACAATGACTTGGACACTCTCGGCACAAGGCGGAGCCGCGAGTCGGCCTCCGAGACGGCGAGCTGGCGACCCACGAAGCAAGCAAGAAGACCGGAGAAATGATTCAGTAAATCATTTCCAGGCCCTTACCGCTCGCTGCCCTTGGGCCAGCGGTACACGAACGTGACTGGATCGCCGTTCAAGACCACAAGCCCGCGAGCGGCCGAGCGCAAGCAACGCAGCGCCCCTGTAGGCGCGTCGCCTGGCTCGACGACGTCCTCAAAGTCGACCGCGCCGCCGCTGTCTGCGTGCACCCGCAAAGTGATGCGGGCGGTTATTTTGCGCGCTTCTCCCGGCCTTGTGTCCGGCTGGACACAGCGCACCAGCAGCAGCGCGCGGCGGTCCAACGCCTTGGCCACGTCTTTGGCACGGCCGTTGAGCGGCTGCACCACGTTCGAGTCGGGCGCCAACACCGGCGCGCCAGTCGCGTCGGGCGTCTGCGGCGCAGGCTGCGTCGGCACGTTCCAGGGATCGGGCGGCGACATGGGCCGTGGCCGCGGCGGTGGCGGCGGCACGTAGGGCTGCGGGGCCCGACGGCGCGACTCGACGCGCAGGTCGCGCTCGATGTCGTGCAACAGTTTGCGCAGCGCGCGCCCAGGCTTGGACTCGGGCGAGTCGATGGTGATGACGATGGCGCCGCCGGCGAGGATTGCCACAATCAGCAACAGTCTGCCCAGACACCCAAGGCAACCGCTGCCGGATTGGGTCGCACCCGCGGCCTGACGCTCCGCCCGCGTCGCCTGCAAGGCCTCCAGGGTCTGGCGCAACTCGTCGTTGCCCGGTCCGCCGCCGCTGGAGGATGGCAGCGGCTCACTCTCACCGCGGGCCATCGCTTCGATGTCGATGGCCGCCACGCCCAGCATCACGGCGCCGCACTGGCTGCAGTTGGTGCGCACGCGGGCGTTCCAGGTCTTGCAGCGCGGACACTGGCGTTGGTCCGAGGCCATGGTCAGGCTCCCCGCGCATCGGCGCTCCCGCAGGGTAGCGCAGCAAGCTGGGGACGAAAACCGTGCCGCAGCGCTTGACCTGACTGCGCCCGTCGCGATTCAATCCGCGTCCCCGGGGGCACACGGGCGGGGCACCATGCGATTCGCAACCGAGCGCGAGACTATCTGTCAATTATGCCGCACGTTCTGGCAGTTGGGTTGGGCCAGCGGCACAGGCGGCGGCATCTCCGTTCGCTCTGGCAGCACCATCTTGATGGCGCCTTCCGGTGTGGAGAAAGAAAAGCTCAGCCCGGCCGACATCTTTGAGCTCGACGCCGACGGCTGCGTGACCGACGCGCCGACCAGCGGCCAGCGCCTGACGGCCTGCGCGCCCCTATTCATGGCCGCCTACCGCCATCGCAATGCCGGCGCAGTGCTGCACTCGCACTCTCTGGACGTGGTGCTGGCGACCATGACCGTGCCGCCCGGCGAACCGTTGCGGCTTACGCGGCTGGAGATGCTCAAAGGCCTGCAGGGCGTCGGCTACTTTGACCTGCACGAGATTCCGGTGGTGGACAACACGGCGCTGGAGCACGAATTGGCCGGCCGCATGGAGCAAGCCGTCCTGCAGTGGCCCAAGGCCAATGCTGTACTGGTGCGCAACCATGGCGTCTATGTGTGGGGCACCGACGTTGCGCACGCCAAGACGCAGGCCGAGTGCATCGACTGGCTGTGCCGCTGCGTCGTCGCCATGCACCGCTCGGGCATCAGCCATTTGACACATGACCGCGCCCAGCCCGACGATGTCGCCCGCGAGCGCGCCGCCCACGCCGCTGACTGAACCAACACCGAACGGACAACGCCATGAACGCCTACCTGCTCGACCAGCCCACCCACTCGCTCTCGGGCGGCGATCTGGCCGCCGAAGGCATCCTGTCGTGGCATCTGCCGACCGACGAGGCCGCGTATGCGCAGCCACTGCAGCAGATTCGCGATGAGCGCGGCTACGTCAGCATGGACCAGGTACACCTCGAGCCGAACACACCCGACCTCGACGCGCTGCTGACCAAGTTCTTCGCGGAGCACCTGCACACCGACGAAGAGATTCGTTTCGTAGTCGCCGGCTCTGGCATCTTCGACCTGCGCAACCGCGAAGACCGCTGGATGCGCGTCCATGTGCAGCCCGGCGACCTCATCATCGTGCCGGCGAACAAGTACCACCGCTTCACGCTCGACGAAAGCCGCACGATTACCTGCAAGCGACTGTTCCAAGACACCGCGGGGTGGGCGGCCGTTCCGCGCTTTGCCGGTTGAGCCCTATGCCAGGGGATCCGGGCGCCAACGGCGCCGACCACGACATCTTTCGACCCGTCCCGCGCACCGGCGTCATCTACGTGATGGCCGAGGCTGCCGCGCGCGGATTTCGCTACGGCCACCCAGACTGGGCCAACCTTGGCCAGGGCGCGCCCGAGACCGGGCCGCTGCCAGGCGCCGAGCACCGCATCCGCAGCATCGAGATCGGCGACGAGGCACACGAATACGCCCCAGTTGGCGGCCTGATGGCGCTGCGCGATGCCGTAGCGCAACTGTACAACGCGCGGTTTCGCCGCGGCATGCCGAGCCAGTACAGCGCCGAAAACGTGGCGATTTCGGCGGGCGGCCGCACGGCGCTGACCCGCATCGCAGCCAGCCTCGGCAACATCCACCTGGGCCACGTGCTGCCCGACTACACCGCCTACGAGGAATTGCTGACGATTTTCCGGGCGTTCGTGCCGATTCCGATCGTGCTCGATCGCGCCGAGGGCTTCGCACTTTCGCCGGCACGGCTGCGCGCCGAGATCGTGGGCAAGGGCCTGTCGGCCATCCTGCTGTCCAATCCGTGCAATCCAACTGGCCAGGTGGTGCGCGGCGGCGGTTTGCGGGCCTGGGTCGATATCGCCCGGCAACTGGATTGCGCGCTGATCTTCGACGAGTTCTACGCGCACTACCTGTACGACGCCGCAGCACAAAGCGATGGCCCGTCCCTGTCGGCTGCGCGGTATGTCGAAGACGTCAATCACGACCCGGTGCTAGTCGTCGACGGCCTGACCAAGAACTGGCGCTACCCGGGCTGGCGCCTGGCCTGGACGCTGGGCCCCAAGCGCGTCATCGACCGCGCCATCTCGGCCGGGTCGTTCCTGGACGGCGGCCCCTCGCACCCCCTGCAATGTGCTGCGGTGCCCCTGCTCGAGCACGGCCGCGCAGACGGCGAGGCGCGGGCGATTCAAGCCGCGTTTGGCGGCAAGCGTCAGCTGATGATGGAGCGACTGCGCGCGATGGGTATGCACGTCGATCCGCCACCGATGGGCGCCTTCTATTGCTTTGCGTCGCTGGAACACTTGCCAGGTGAGATCGCTGACGGCCACGCGTTTTTCCGCGCTGCGTTGGAAAAGAACGTGATCGTCGTGCCCGGCGAGTTCTTCGACGTCAATCCCGGCAAGCGACGCAGCCACATTCCCAGCCGCATGCGCCAGTTCGTGCGGCTATCGTTCGGTCCTGAACTGGAGGCCGTGCGGATGGGTTTGGACCGCATTGATGCGGTTGTGCGCGGAGCCTGACGCGGGCACCGCGGTTGCATTCGCCGCGACAACGGGTCAAAACTGCGGGCCTTCGCCACGGTCGGCGAACGACAGGGCCGCACAGCCATGAAACGACGAGAACTGCTTGCCGCTGCAGTCGCGCTGGTGGCTGGCGGGTGCCTGGTGCGTCCGCATCCCATGCGCCACCACGCCAAGGTGCGCCGCCGCGTTCGCCGCCGCATTCGTCGCCGCTACCGTCGGCGCGTCGCCTGGCGGGTGGTGACCGGTCGACGCGTGCTGGTGGTGCCGACCGCAGTCGTCGTCGGCTGGGAACTGAACGTCGACAACCGCGTGCACGTGGTGCGCGAGGTGCGTCCCGACGTCATCGTGCTGGTCGACTCGGATGGCAAGACTGTCGAGCACGCGATCGAGCGCGAAGACACCGCGGAGAACGGGCGCGACGAGGCGGGCTCGATCGTGGCGGCAGGCGACCCCGCGCCAGCCCGCGAAGCCGACGAAGAAGTCGAAGAGGACGACTAGGCAGCGTCTACTTCGGCTGATCGCCTGGCACAATCAGGTAGTTGACGCCGATGCCCACCGCAATGCCCGCGTAGATGAGCGGGCCCAGGCTGGTGTCGGGAAACGCGGTCGCGCTGCCGTTGCCGAACAGGAACAACTCACCAAAGCGAGTTCGGGCAAACGGCACCTCGGCCCCCAACGACACCCCGCCGCCGGCCCGGTGACGGATGCCGGCGCCAATGCCGAAAAGCGTCCCCCAGGGATGCGCCTTGACACTGACCAGGCCCTCTTCGTGCTGGTGGACGGCGTACAGGCGTAGCGTCGGCCGAAAGGTCTGCATGGGCAGCGTCGCGCCGATGCCTAGCGTCAGGCCGGTGTTGGCACGCTGATCGACCCGCGCGTACTGGGTCCACCCCGCAAAGTCCACGGTCACCAACCGCCACAGGCGCACACCCATGCGCAACTGGCCGCCGGCGCCAATGTCGCCATCCCAAGAGCTTTGGGTCCCATTCAGCCCAAATTCTCCTTGGATTTCTAAGGCCTGAACAGCTCCCCCCATTGTGCATGCGGCCGCTACCGCTATCGCCAAAACCCATGCCCGCACAATCATGGAGCTGCCTTTGCACATTGGAAGCGCTGCCTTGCCGCCTCCAAGCGCGCACCGCGTAGCGTGACCCGCGAGTAACCGAACCAGCGCGGCTCGGACGCCTCTGCGTGGCCGCGCTTGCCGTCGACCAGACCGGCGACCAGCGTACCCAGGAGCGCACCAATGGCGGGGGCGCGCGCCAGCCGGTCGGCAATGTCGTCGAATTGCGCGGTTGCTGCCACGTTGACCCTTCGGACCAGGGTGAAACCCGCAGCGGTGCGCTCGTCGCGGGCGAACAGGTGCTCGACGCGCCAAGCAAACGCCGCGTCGGCGCGCAAGTGTACGCCTTGCCAGTGTAGCGGGCCATCGGCCGCGGCAAACTGCGCGCGCAGTTCCGCTTCAGCCTGCGCACCGTCCGTCGCCATCACGCCACCCTCGCTAGAACCCGGGGTCAGCGCCGACAAGTGGCCGTCGGGCACCCACAGCCTGCGGGGGTCATGAACGGTTCGGCCATTCATCGCACCGCAGGACCAGGTCTCGGTCACCACCTCGACCAACAGCAGATCGTCGAATTGCGCGACGGGCACGATGCGGTGCAGCAGGCCGGGAGAACCCAATGCCACTGCGGTGTTGTCGGGCATGCGCGTGCCCACCGGCGTCGCCCGCTCGCCCAACAGCGCCACCCAAGCCGCGTCGTAGACGCGCCCGGCAAAGGGACCGGACTTGACCAACAGCGGCGTGCAACCGCCGTCCGGGTCAGCACACCCGGCAGGGTCGCAGACCCGCACCCGCCGAACCGTCTCGCGCAGCCCAAACACATCGTCGCGGCCCGAAGACCAGATGCCGTTGCGTTCGGCCAGCAGGGTCCAGTCGGCACCCTGCCCTTGCAGCCACCAGGTGCGCGCGATCTTGTCCGTGCGCGCCCACACCAAGATGTCGTCGGTGTTGGTGGCGCCATCGGCAGGCCCAACCGTCGCGCTCGCCACAGCGGAAGGCGAGACTGGTTGTGGCGCTTCGACGGTTGTGCTCGCCGCCTCGGCCGCAGCTGCGACTGGCGTAGGCGAGCCGGCGAGGGGCGCTGCGACAGGCGTTCGTCCCGGCTTTGGCGCTTCGGGCAGGGGCCCGCGGCAATGGGCCAGCGCAGCGAGCCACAGCAGCCCGACGGCCCAACTCCTTGGGTTCACACCAGTCCGAGGATGGCGCGGGTGTCGTCGATGCTGGCTACGTCTTCGCCGGCACCGCGCACCACGGCGGCCAGCGCCTCGACCAACGCGCCGTTGCTGCCGGTCTTGCTGCCATCCGGCAGGTAAAAGGTGTCCTCAAGCCCGGTCCGTACGTGCCCACCCAGTTCCACAGCTCGGCGATGCAGCTCCCACACTTCTTGCCGACCGATCGCAATGACCTGCCACAGCGCGCCGGCCGGCATCTCGTCGACCAGCAGCGGCAGCCAGCGTGGGTCCGCGGGCATGCCGCTCGCCACACCCATCACCAACGACAGGTGCACGGGATCGTGCAGCATGCCGCGCTGATGGAACATCGCCACACTGCGGACGATGCCGGTGTCGAAGCACTCGCACTCGGGGATGACGTGCAGTTCGTTCATCACCTCCAAGAAGCGCTCGATCTTGTCCATTTGGAGGGAATTTCAAGAGAAGTCCTTGATAAAAACTACTTGGTACATATCTGTTATCAAGATACCCTATTGCTCAGCGCCGAATATAAGGATGCTCATTTGCACCGGTTCACACCACTTTCCATAAAACCTCAGGAGAAATTTATG
>SXRM01000407.1 GCA_005792545.1 Pseudomonadota bacterium
CCTGGCTTTCGAGGGTGATAGCAAGGTCGTGTATTTCGACGGCAACTACTCGCAGTACGAGGCCGACCGCAAGGCGCGCTTGGGGCGCGACGCCGACCAGCCGCACCGCATTCGCTATCGGGCGCTGACGCGGGTCTAGCCGCTCAGGCGGCGGCAGCCTGACGGCGCAAGCGAGCGCTGCGGCGGTCTTTGCCGACCATATCAATGTACTGCCACAGCGGTCCCGCCTTGCCGGCGGCGCGCAGCAAGCCGAATAGCCGCGCGTCAAAGTTCACGCCCAAAGCTGGGATGAGCCAGCGCGGGAACTCTTCGGCCTTCTGGCGCATCAGTTCCTTGATTTGCTCACGAAAAACGCGACGTTCCGCTGCCAGCGCGGCATCCAGCGACTCGTAGTCGTCCATCCACACCATCATGATTGCGGCGAAAGGGTCCAAGTCTGTGCAAAAATCGATGGTTGCGCGCACGTCGTCCAGCGTCTCGCCCGGCGTGCCGAGGATGAACGTCATGCAGTCCTTGACGCCCGCAGCCTTGCAGGTCGCGTCCATCTTGCGCACGTCGGCCAGCGAAAAGCCCTTGCGCATCCGGTCCAGGATCGCATCCACGCCGCTGTCGGCGCCGATTTCCAGTCCCGCACAGTTGGCCTGGCGCATCAAATCCGCCAACTCGCGATCGAACGCCAACGGGTTTGCGTAGGCCGTCCACGGTACCTGCCAGCCGCGCGCCGCCAGCTGCCGGCAGATCTCTTTAGCATGGCTTGGCGGTAAGTTGAACACCGAATCGACCACGAACACATGCCGAATCTCGGGCTGACGCGCGAGACTTTCAAACATTTCGTCGACAATACGCGCCGGGTCGCGGCGACGCACTGCCCGGCCTTCGATGGTCGGATAGGTGCAGTAGTCGCACTTGAGCGAGCAACCGCGCTTGGTTTGCACCGAGTCGATCCGGTAGTTGGCAAAGTGCCGTGGATCCACCAGCCGTCGGTCTGGCACGGGCAGGGCGTCGAGGTCTTGAAAGCGCACGGCGGCCGGGTTGCTGTGCACGCGCTCTCGGCCCAGGCCATCGGTGACCACACGGTGCAGGTTGGGAACGCCAGAGAAGTCGCCGTCTCCGCGCTCCAGGGCCTCAAGCAGTAGCTCGAACGCCGCCTCGCCCTCGCCCGAGATGCCGAAGTCCGGCCGCAAGTGTTGCATGAGCTCGGCGGGCATCACCGAAAAGCCGCCGCCGCCCAAAACCGTCGGCGAAGTCGTGCACGACCGCACCGTCGCCAGGATGTCGGCGTACCAGCTCAGGTTGTCGTGATAGCCGGTGTAGTCGTTGTTCTGGATGTTGCGCATACCGATGGCGACCACGTCTGGGCTGAACGCGGTGATGCGAGCCCACAAATGGTCCAGCGGAGCGGCTTCAAAGCACAAATCCCAAAGCTCAGATTGGTGGCGCGCCGGAATGCTCGCCTGGACATACAGTAGACCCAACGGGATAACCGCGTCGGGCATGATCTCTCAGTTTCCACTGACAAGGGCGATGCGCATGGCGGTGATGGTGGCGCAGTTGGGTCGCGCCAGGCAAGGGCCAGATCACGGACGCCCTCAAAGCGCGAGTAATTTCATGCGTCTGAATAAAGGTAGGGTCCGTGTTTGGTGTCGGCCCGAGCGATGGGCGGAGCGCAGGGCGTGACGTCGCGTTGGCGCATGGCAGATCGCAGAATCGCAAAAATAGCCAGCAATGTCAATTATCTGAACAAAGGTGGGGTTCAATTTCCGGTGCGCCCGCGGCTGCGCGGGCCAACCGCGTCGCCTGCAGGCGCCACACGACGTCGCCCGACTCTGGCTCCAGGCGCACGCACAGTGGCAATACGCTGGCGTCGAGGTCGACACGGCTTGCCGCCACCAGCAAGGGCAGGGCGCTCTGCTCCGCGACCGATAGCGGCCGCACGCTTTGGTAGCCGCGCACGACCGAGCGCAACAGGTCGCGCCGCACGATGAGCGGCGCAGACGCATCAAAAGACCACTGAACGGCGAGCAGATCCGCGCAGCGCGCGAGGTCCCAGACCAGCACGTCAACGTCGCACAGATCCCAGTCGACCACCGATATCGCGCCATCGGGGCGCAACAGCACGTTGCCTCCAGCAAAGTCGCCATGGACGAGGCCCTGCTGGCACTCCGCGAGCACGGGCTGCAGGCGGCGCGCCGTCGCGTCGAGCAGGCCGAGCAGGCGCTCGCTCAGGCCGTGTCGTTGAAACGCGGCCGCGCAGGCAGCGTCTTGTGCCAGCAACGCCAGCCAGGCGCCGCGCGGGGTCGGGTGCCGCAGTACGCGTGTGCCTGCGCGAATGCCGCCGCGCGGCCGACCGCTGCCGGCAAACGCCTCGCCAGCCATGTGCAGCTGGGCGAGTTCCGCGCCTATGCGCGCTGCACCTGCACCGTCGAGGTCCGGTCCGTCGAGCGGAGCGCCTTGCACGTCCGGATAGAGCGCGAGCAGGTCATCCGCAAACGGCATCACGTCGTCGCCCGCGTCGTCAGGCACCGCAACCGGAACCAGAAAACCGCGTTCCGAAACGTACCGCGACGCGCGATGACTGAATGCGACACTTGGCGTTGGACGTGTCAGCCCATTGTAACGCTTGGCGTAGAACACGCCGCCATCGGTGACCAGCCGTGCGGTCGGGCCGTGCGCACCCAAGGCAACCCACCGCAGCGAGCGCACCGCACCCAGGCCACCCCAACGTGTCCGCACCAGCTCTGCAAACGCTTGCGCGGTCAGATCCAGGTGTTTGAGCTGCAAGTCCCACAACCGCTGATCGGGCGACACCCGTCGCAGACGTTGCTCCGCGCGTTGAGCCAGGTCGACAGCGCCAATCGCCAGTGCCCGCGAAATCGCGCCGTGCCATACCCATGCCGGCTGCGCAGCGCCAGTAAACAGCGCTTGCAAGTCTAGACGTTCCTGCTCCTGCCACACGGGATCGTCCTGCTGAATCGCAGTCGCAGGTGCTCGCTCTAGGCGTGCACTCGCTGGCGGCTTGCGCGCCCACTTCACGCCCGGGGTCTCACCGGCCTTGGCCTGCGCGAGGTTGGCGAGTGCCATCAAATCGCGCGTGTGCGCTGCGCGAGCAAACGGCTGCAGCCAGTCCACGTCGGCGATGGCCGGGTCCGTTGCCAGGCCAATGGCCTCGTCCCAGCGTCCGGCCCGCGCGGACAGCAGGCACAGGTCAAGGCGAGCCCTGTCCGCCCTTGGGTTGGCGTCCAGGGCGCGTCGCCACCACTGTTCGGCGGCGCCCGCCTCGCCCTGTTCAAGCGCCAGACAGCCAAGCCAATACGGCGCCGCGTCCGAGTCCGGCACCCAGCGCTGCGCGGTACGAAAGGCGCGCTCGGCTGCCAATACGCGCCCCTCTTTCCAGGCCGCCTGGCCGCGCTGAAATGCGCGCAGGCCCTCAATCGGCTCGTCGTCGCCCGCGGCACGGTGGCTGCCACAGACGCGCCCGCCCGCCCGCGGCAGACGCAGCCAGCTATCCGGCGCGCCGCGCACACCGTCGAGCCAGGCCCACGCTACCTCCACGCCATCGAGATCGGCGTCGGTCAAGTCTGCCTGCCGCAGGTCAGCCCCGGACAGGTCGGCCCGCGACAGGTCGGCACCCCGCAAGTCCGCTCCGCGCAGATCGGCGAGGCTCAGGTCGCAAAGGTGCAGCCGCGCGCCGCGCAGGTCGGCTCCGGAGAGGTCAGCCTCACTCAGATTGGCGCGCGCCAGGTCGACGTCGCGAAGGCTCGCTTGGGCGAAATGGCCACCGCGCAGGTCGACGTCGCGCAGCACCAGCGGAGCGTCGGCCTCGGAGGCCGGCCGCAGCGTAGGCGCGGTGTGTGCATTCTCGCCGTGCAGCCCGGCTGGTAGGGCGCTCATGGCAGGCGTAGCCTACAAGCAGATGATGCCGAACTGGCATGTCTTGCCGGTTGGACACGTACCGCCCGGCCCACAGAGTTGGAAGCCACCGCCGCCCCCGCCAGGCAACGGAAGCCCCGGCGGAATTGGCACGCACGCCGAGAACAGGCACTGCGCCGGCGCGGTGCAATCCGCAGTGGTTTTGCACTGGCCGGGCGCCGGCAGCTGCAGCCCCTTGGGCGTGCACAGGCCAAATGTGCAGGCCTGATTCTCTTTGCAGTCTGCGTTCTTGCTGCATTGCTTGGGCGCGCAGATGGCGACCAGGCATTGCTGGTTTTCCTTGCAGTCCACATCGCTGTTGCACAGGTTGGGGCCGTTGGGAATTTTCGGCAAGCAAGTGCCCAGCGCGCACGTCAGCTGCACCGTGACACCCTGGAACTTGATGGTCGGACAGTCGCTGGCCTTTTCGCACTCGATAGTCGGCACGAGCCCCGGGATGCAGAAGCCCTTGTAACACTTCTGGTTATTGCCCTTGCACTCGCTGTCGGCCTTGCATTGCGCAGGGACGCACAGCTTGGCGAGGCACTGTTGCTTGGCGCCGCACTGCTCGTCGCTCTGGCATCCGGTCACGGGCAGCGTTTTGGGCAGGCACTCGCCGAGCAGGCACTGGTTGCCCTTGGGGCATTCGTTGTCGGTCTTGCACTTTTCGGGCGCGCACTTGCCGAACTGACACACGAAGCCGCTCGGGCACTGGGCGTCCTTCGTGCACAGGTCGGCGGGCACGACTTGCGGCGGCAGGCATTGGCCCTGATAGCAGAAGGTCCCGACCTTGCAATTGGCTTGCGTCTGGCAGGCTAGTGGCGTCAGGCAAAGGGGTTCGAAGCACTGCTTGCCGGCAGGGCACGCAGGCAGGCCTTTGCCGCACAAGGCCTCGTCGTCGCACGCGTCGCCCTTGGCGTCGCCATCGGTGTCGGTCTGCTTGGGGTTGGCGACCAGCGCGCAGTTGTCGAAGGCGTCGATGATGCCGTCGTTGTCGTCGTCTTGGTCGCACACGTCGCCTGACTTGTCGTTGTCGACGTCAGCCTGGTCCGGGTTGGCCTTGGTCTTGCAGTTGTCCTTGGCGTCCGCCACACCGTCGGCGTCCATGTCGTCGCTGGCGTCGCAGGCGTCGCCAAGGCCATTGTTGTTGCTGTCGGCCTGATTGGCGTTGCTGACCAGTGGACAATTGTCAACTGGATTGTTGACAAGGTCGCCGTCGATGTCGGCGTCGCAGGCATCGCCTTGACCATCTTTGTCGAGGTCGTTTTGTTTGGGATTGGGCGCGGTCGGGCAGTTGTCCTTCGCATCGACCACCCCATCCTGGTCCTTGTCGGGTTCACCTGTCAGCGGGTCGCAGGCATCGCCGATGCCATCGCCGTCGCTGTCGATCTGGGTCGGGTTGGGTACAAACGGGCAATTGTCGGCGCCGTTGAGAATCTTGTCGCCATCAAGGTCTTTGTCGCAGGCGTCGCCGAACTGGTCGCCGTCGAGGTTGATCTGACTGCTGTTGCCAATGTCGGGGCAGTTGTCGACGTCATCGACCACGCCGTCGCCGTCGTCGTCCGGATCGCAGATGTCGCCCTTGCCGTCGCCGTCGGCGTCCAACTGGTTGGGGTTGTACTTGAACGGGCAGTTGTCGCTGCCGTTGGGCAAGCCGTCGCCGTCGTCGTCTGCTGCGGGTTGGGCGTCAGGGCCAAGATCCCAGACATGCTGGTCAAAGATCGGTTTGGTGTCCGTAGGCGGCAGATCGGGTTGGACGTCTGGTGCCGAGTCCGGTTGCGCGAGGTCGGGGCCGCTGTCCTCGACATCAGGTTCTACAACATCGACAGCGGCGGTATCCACGCCACGGGCGGTATCCTGACCCCCTGCATCGGGGACGGAAGGAGCGGGACCCGCATCGCTCGGGCCCAGCACGGCCGGGTGACGGTTGGGCATTTCGCCCAGGTGCAATACCCGGAACAGTAAGAATTTATTGGGTGGTTCGGCCTGCACGGGGTAGAGGCCTGCGCCCTTGTCGGAACCGACGGCGCGCACGAACCAGCGAATGTCGGTGCCGCGCGGCTGCGGCGGAATCGCGCCGTGCCAACCATTGCCGCCCAGGCTCTCCATAGCCACGATGTGGAACACCACGTCGTCTTTGCGCGCGAAGTACAGGTCGACGCGCGCCAGCGGCGCACCCCCCGGATAGACCGTGGCCCAGACCGCGTAGGGCTGCGCGTCGTTCCAGGTGTCCTGCAGGTGCGTCACTTGGCCAAAGCGCGGCTTGCCGTCGTCGAGCGAGCTACCGCAGGCGAGCGCGAACAGGGTCAGCGCCAGCACGCCAAGCGCACGGGCGACCTCCGCGATCATCCGGGCGGGTGGCAAAGTCAAAGAAATCGCGGGCATCGAGAACCCCACCGCGGTCAGCTGCGCGTGACGCAGGCCGGACCGCGGACGAGGATAGCACAGGGGCAGGCGAGGGGCATGTGCAAATGCGCTGGGGGCGCAGATCGCAGAGAGTGCGCTTGACCACGAAGGCATAGCTAGCAGAATCAACTGGTTGGCGACATGCCTGTTAGGTTATGTGTGGTCGTCATGTAAGGCCGCTGATTTACAGACACTTTGAAGGCAGTCTGGGCG
>SXRM01000408.1 GCA_005792545.1 Pseudomonadota bacterium
CCGCGCAACCTGGCCAAGTCGGTGACGGTCGAGTAGCTCGGCCGTTCAAGCCTCGGCCTGGCAGGCGGCCAGCACGGCTGCCGCCAAATCCGCGGGCAAGGTGCCGGTCGCCACCAACTCGCGCGCAAGCAGGGCGCTGCACCGGGCATGCACGGCAGTGCCGCCCTCCAACGGCCGCAAGACGTCCAGGTGCGCGCGGACAGTGGCGGCGTCGCCCCTTCGCACTGCACCGGTCAAGCCAGCGATGGCGGGCTGCTCGGGCGGCAGTTGGGCGATGCGCTCGAGCGCGGTGCGGCCCAAGTGCAGAAGACCCACACGCAGCGCAGCGGTGTCCAGTCCCGCTTGCTCGACGAGGTGCTCGCCAAGGCTCAACAGCGCCACCCAGTCGTTGGCCACCAGCGCCGCTGCCGCGTGGTAGGCCGCCCGGGCGCTGTCGGGTACCTCCGCCGGCAGCCCGCCCAACGCCACTGCCAGGTCACGGGCGGCCCGCAGCGCCAGGGCATCGCCGGCAAGCGCAAACAGCGCGCCGCGCAGTGGGCTATTGATCGCCGGGCCGGACACCGCCGCAAGCGGATGCAAGTTGCCGACGGAGCAGCCCTGCGGCACTACGTCGCGCAGCAGGTCGCCAGGCAAAGCGCCGGCGGTGTGCAGCCAGACCGCCGTGCGCACGGCCGCGGCATTCGCCTGTCCCGCCACCGCGACGACCGCGCGGTCGGGCACGCAGACGACAGCGAGGTCAAAGGTGGCAGCGGGCCAGCCGACCACGACCGCGCAGCCCTGCGCTTGCAGGTCCGCGGCCGGCTGACGGCGCACCGCGACCGTGACGCGATAGCCGGCGCGCGCGGCATCGACGGCAAGAGCGCTGCCCAGTTGGCCAGCCCCGACAACGAGCAGCCGCTGTGCGCTCACAGCGATGCGGCCTGCAGGTACAAGCCGCTGGCAACGATGGCGCGCTCAACCGAAAGGGGCAGCAGGCCCGCCACGGATTGTCGTGCCGCGAGACGAGTCCGCAGATCGCGTGAGCGCACATCGGGCAATGAGATCGGCAGGACGTCGTAGGGGCAATCGTCCGGCACATCAAAGCCGCCGCGGCGCAGCAACAGCGGTGGCGCCAGGCGGGCCAGGTCATCAAAGCAATGCCAGCGATGCCGCTCATGCAGGATGTCGCTGCCGAGCACCAGGCGAAAGTGATGGCCGGGATGCACCTGATGCAGGCGCCGCACCAGGTCGAGCGTGCGCCCGTTGCCGCCGCGCTCGTCGTCGCGCACCTGCACGCCGTCGCCCAGCCAGCCAAACGCCAGCCGACACAGCTGCACGCGATCGTCAAAGCCGACCGTCAGGGCCTTGTCCAGGGCATGGCGAAACACCGGCAGCACCCACAGGCCGTCTACCGGGGCCGCCTGCAAAACGTAGGCCGCGGCCAGCATGTGCCCCGCGTGTGGGGGATTGAAGCTGCCACCGTAGAGCGCGATGGTGGCCATCGACTAGGCCAGCAGCCCTGCGCAGCGCGGATACAGCAGATGAGCCCGTGCCCGTGCGGCAAATGCCCGCTGGCCCTGGGCAAAGTCGCTGATGGCCTCGTCCACGCTCCCGTCGCGCTCCAGCACCGTGCGGCAGTGCGGACCGCCCATCAGCAGGTCGATGGCGAGGCGGTCGGCGACGAACTCGTAGATCTCGGTGCGCCATTGGAAAAGCGCCGGGTCCTGCTGCCGCATGGCCGCGATGAGCGCAACCCCGGCTCGCACGGCAGGGAAGACCCGCCGATCGCTGACCTCGACGGCCACGCCCTGACAGACCTGCCTCGCAAACTTTTGAAACGTGGGCTCGAACCGCATCGGCCGAACGGCGAGACCAGCCACGTCCATCGCTTCGATGTCGCGACACAGGCGCCGGGCGTCGAGCCACGGCGCGCCCAGCAGTTCAAAGGGCCGGGTGGTGCCGCGGCCTTCGGACAACAGCGTGCCCTCGATGAGACAGCCGCCCGGATACACCACGGCCGTGTTTACGGTTGGCATGTTCGGGCTCGGCGCGTACCAGGGCGACCCCAGCGGCCCCCAGTCCTGCTCGTCAAAGTAACGAGACGTGTCGTAGCCGTCGCAGGGCACGACCGACAGGGTCTGCGCCGGCAGCCCGGCTTCGGCCACGTACAGCGCCGCGATTTCGCCCAGCGTCAATCCGTGACGCTGCGGCAGATCAAGCCAGCTAACGAAGCTTTTGTAGTGCGGATCGACGCGGTTGCCCTCGACCGCCTCGCCGCCGAGCGGATTGGGCCGGTCGAGCACGATGACCTGGACGTCGCGGGCGGCGCAGGTGTCGAGCGCCATGCACAGCGTGGCAAAGTAGGTGTAGTAGCGACTGCCGACGTCCTGGACGTCGAACAACAGCACGTCGACGCCGTCCAGCGCTTGCGGCTGCAGCGTCAACGAATCGACCGACCGACCGTACAGCGTGTCTACGTTCAGACCAAAGATCGGGTCGAGCCCACCTTCGACGGCAATGAGATCCTGAGCGGTAGACCAGATGCCGTGCTCCGGCCCGTACAGCCGAACCAGGTTGATGCCGGCCTTGTGCAGCGCATCGACAAGGTGAATGCGGCGCGGCAGTGGATCGGCCACGCGCACCAGCGACGCGGGGTTGGCGACCAGGCCGACGCGCAGCCCGCGTAGCGCGGAGCAGCCGCCCTCGCACAAAACCTCAGCACCTGTGCGCAGCATGTCCGTTGTCCCCGCTGGCAGGCCAGTCTGTTAGTTCTTGCCGCCTTTTTCGCCAGGCTCCGGAAACCGCAGCAGCCGCAGTTCGCCTTCGCCCTCGACCTTGTAGACCTCGATTTCCTTGACGTTGGCCAGGTTGACCCACAGCGTCGCCTCTTTGTCGCGGTCATTTCGCAAGGCGATGAAATTATTGTGAACACCCTCAACGATGCCGATGACGCTGGTGTCTTCATCGTCAAACTGGATGACCCATACTTTCTGGCCAATGAGTTTTTCCATGGTGCTCTTTTGTTCTGTCCCAGGGGCAAGGCGGCGCATGGTACACCAGGGCAGTTGGATCGGGAACGATCACAGGGCTGGGGATGCGGGCGTTGCAGGGGTATGCAGGCGCACCACGCCGCGCGAGATTTCGCTGGCCGCATCGGTAAATACGCGGTCCTTTTCGCTGCCGTCGCCGACCACAGCCACCGCGAACGGGGTTGCGCGCAAGGCCTGCATGTCGAGCACCTCCGCGTTGCCGGTGTCCGTCGCGCCGGCGTCCCCGACCGACTCGCCCAGCGCCAGCAACGAGAGGCGATAGGCGCTTTCGGCCCACGAGCGCCGCGGCACGAATGCCGACAGCTTCTGCGCGCCGCCCTTGGCCGCCAGCGCCCGCACGTCGGCCACGAACGCATCGAGCGCTGTGAATTCAGGTAACTCAGGGTCGCCGGGCATGCTCTGCTGCGGCGGCCCTTCGGTCCAAGCCACCGCATAAGCCGCGTCGGGTCGGGCCGGCACCTGCAGCCACTCGTACTCGGCCTCGCTCAGCGCGTTGTCGAGAATGACGAATAGCGGCGCCACCGGAATCGACACCAGCGGCCGGCCGAATTCGGCGAGCACCTCGACTTCGCAGCGCATCAAGAACGACGTCACGTCGGTCAGGCTGAGCCCTGTGCGCCCCAACTGAATGCGCTTGGCCTGCAAGTCGCCGGTCGCGCGCTGCAGCACCGCCTGCCACTGGTGCAGCTCGCTCAGGCTCTGGCCGACCTGCTGCGCCACCCGATAGCACGCGTCGTCCTCAAGCTTGAGCGTCTCCAAGGCACCGCGGGCGCGCCGCGCCCAGGCCAGGTTGCGCTCCACGCGCTCCTGCGCCTCCAACACCCGAACTTCGCTGTGCGACCGGACCGCTCCCTCTGCGGCATCGACAATGCGCCGCAGGTTGTGGTGCAGATGCCGCAAGGCTGGCGCCTGCTCGTGGCCGAGATCGCGCGACAGCTCGACATTGAGCACGCCCA
This sequence comes from Pseudomonadota bacterium, assembly GCA_005792545.1. GTDB lineage: Bacteria > Myxococcota_A > UBA9042 > UBA9042 > UBA9042 > SXRM01. The sequence goes on from SXRM01000408.1 coordinate 3,986, forward strand.
ACGCCAAATCGCCCTCTTGCGGCTCGATGCCGATGACGCGGCTTAAGATGGCGTAGAGCGCCTCGCCGCGCTCTGACAGGCGCAGTTGGCCCTCGACCAGTTCCAACCAGCCACCCCGCCGCAGGCTGCGCAGCACGGCCGAGCGCGCGTCGGGATTCAGCCAGGCAAAATGGCGGCCAAGCGACTCGTAGTCCCAGCGGGTGCGCTCCGAGCCGGCGAGCTCCGACAGCACGGCCAGACGCACGGCGAAGTCAGCCTCGCCCAGCCGGACCAGGTCGCGCAGCAACTCAAAGTACGGCAGGCCCGCATTGGCAGTGCGCAGCGCGTCGATGTCACCAGCGTCGTACCCTTCGGCCAGCAGCGGCCCCAAAGCCTCCAGCGGCAGGTCCACGTCCTTGTCGAGGTCGGCAGTGACCAGCGCCGGGCGGGCGGTGCGAGTGGTGGCAGGGGGCGTCGTCGGGATCATGGCGTGCTAGGATCGCACAGCGATCGCGGCGGTCGCAAGCGTGCTGGCATGGCGACTGCATTGCAAGGGCTGAGAATCCTCGATTTCACCGCGCTGTGGCCCGGGCCTTTGGCGACGCTGGTGCTCGCCGACTTGGGCGCCGAAGTACTGCGGGTCGAAGCCCCGGATCGGCCAGACCTGCTGCGCTACCTGCCGCCGCTCGACGGCCGCGGCGAGGGCGCGGCGTGGTCGATGGTCAATCGCAACAAGCGCTCGATTGTCGTGGACTTGCGCACTGCTGGCGGCCAGGCCGTGGTCCGCCGCCTGGTGGAGCACTACGACATCGTCGTCGAGCAGTTCCGCCCGGGCGTTCTCGACCGGCTTGGTGTGGGCTTTGAGGCGCTGCGCGCCGTGCAACCGCGCCTCATCTGGTGCGCGATCACCAGCTACGGTCAGGACGGCCCCTGGCGAGACCGGCCCGGCCACGACATCAACTTCCTTGCGGTTTCCGGGCTGTCGTCGCACATGGGGCGGCCCGGTCAGGGGCCGGCGCCGTGGACCGCGCTGCCAGGTGACGTCGGCGGCGGTACCTGGCCGGCGGTGGCGGGCATTCTGGCCGCAACGCTCCAGCGCGAGCGCACGGGCAACGGCCAACTGGTTGATATCAGCATGGCCGACGGTGCGCTGTTCCTCAATGCACTGGCGGTGTGTCAGGCGCTCAATGGCGGCGGCAGCCAGCAGGCGGGTCAGGGGGTGCTGGGCGGAGAAACCGCCTATGATCACTACCGAACCCGCGATGGCCGCTACCTGGCGGTGGGTGCGCTTGAACCCAAGTTCTGGGTGCAGTTCTGCGCGACGCTCGGCCGGCCCGACCTGTGCGACGCGGCGCAAGACAGTCCCGCCGAAGTAACGGCGCTCAAAGCCGCCATTGCCAACGAAGTCGCCGCCCACGACGCCGGCCACTGGGACGCCGTGTTTGCGCAGGTTCCGTGCTGTGTGGACGTGGTGCGAACCACCGAGGAAGCGCTGAATTTGCCGCAGTTTGTCGCGCGGACAGTGGTGCAGCCGGGGCCCGGCGGTCCACAGCTGCGGTCGCCCGTGCGGTTGCATGATCAACCGGTGCAAGCCGCGCGGCCAGGCGCGGAGCCTGGCGCGGATACCGACGCGATCCTGGCGGAAATCGGCCTGGATGGTCACGAAATCAACCAACTGCGTCAGGACGGCGCAGTGGGAGGACCGGCATGAGCGACACCGCGAAACACGCCTTTGTGGCGGGGGCTACCGGCTTTGTTGGCCGGGCGCTGGTCCACACGTTGTGCCGCGACGGCTGGCAGGTGACCGCCCACGTTCGACCAGACTCGCGGCAGCTGGAGGCATTTCGCGCCGAGTTCATCGGCGCCGGCGCAAAGGTCAGCGCGACAGCCTGGGAACCGCAGGCGATCGTCGAAGCGCTGACGGCGCTGCGACCCACGCACGTGTTCTGCTGCATCGGCACGACCCGCAAGCGGATGGCGCGCGACGGCGCCGACACCAACAGCTATGAGGCGGTGGACTTTGGCCTGGCCCGGATGCTCGCCCAGGCCTGCGCGCAGGCAGGCGGCGTGCAGCGACTGGCGTACCTATCGTCGATGGGCGCCGGTCCCAGCGCGCGCGGCGCGTACCTGAGCTGGCGCTGGAAGGCCGAGTGCGCGGTCCGCGACAGCGGCGTGCCGTTCGTCATCGCGCGGCCGGGCATCATCGCCGGCGACCGCAGCGAGTCGCGCCCGAGCGAACAGATCGCCGCCGTGGTGTTTGACGCTGCGCTGAACCTGGCCGGCGCGCTCGGCGCCAAAGGCTTGCGCGAGCGCTTCCACAGCACTACGGACCAGGCCCTGGCCGCCGCACTGGCCCGAATTGCAGTCGACCCCGCCCTGGCCGGCCAGACGCTGGAGGCCGACCAACTGCGCTAGCCGGATCGCAATCTCGCCTGCCCCGCTTGGAAGGCTCAACGCCTGCATGTTACGTTTCGCGGCGCCGGGCAGTGGGCCGGCGCACCAACTCAAGCAACCGGAGCGCGTTCGATGGCGACCTTCAAGTGCGATGTCAAACAGCAGTTCGGCAAGTTCCACGGCTACGCGTGGAAAGTCGGCGATCCCCAGGGCAATCCAGTATGCAAAGACGAGGCTTCGGCCAACGCCGCCGCCGACACGGTGATCGGCGCGCTGCGGTCGGGCGGTTTCGGCCAGGGTGACGAAGTCATTTTTCGCGACACAGCGTACGGCACCCTGCAGGAAGCCCAGGGCGTCATGCAGCGGTCGCGGTACTGACGCAACCTGCTATGCCAAAGGCGGCCAGGTCACCACGTCGATTGCGTCGCCGGCCTGCAGAGCGGCGCTGCCCGCCCGATGCAAGCCCAAGTGGGTGGCTCGGCTGAACGCGAACACATCGGCCGACCCCGCGGTCGCGACCGGCGTCATCGTCATGCGTCCAGCGAGTGACTTGGCGACAAGCGGCACGATTTCGTCCCGGAGTCCGGCAGCGGGCAGAGGAGCGCTCAACGGCACTCCGGCCAAATGCCAACCGGTAGCAGCCTGCCCTTGCATGGCGGCCAGTAGCGGCATCGCGTACAGCGTCGCGCACACGGCGGCGCTGACAGGATTGCCCGGCAACCCCAGCACCACCTTGTCGCCTACGGTCGCGAAAAGCAGGGGCTTGCCAGGCTTGATGGCAATCTTATGAAAGTGAATCTCGGCGCCGAGCTCGCGCAAAGCGGGCGCGACCAGGTCGAGGTCGCCTGCCGAGACGCCACCGCAAGTCACCACCAGGTCGGCGGCGCGCAGGGCGGCGCTCAAGGCGCGGTGCAGGTCGTCGGCGCTGTCACCAGCAACCGGCATGTGCAAAGTCTCGGCGCCACCGCGCCGCAGGATCTCGGCCAGTGCGTAGCGGTTGCTGTCGCGGATCTGGCCGGGACCGGGCGCAACGTCGACCGCCACCAGCTCGTCGCCCGTCGGCAACACGACCGCGCGTGGGCGACGGGCGACGGCGACTTCGGCGTGCCCGAACGCAGCGGCAACACCCAGCCGGGCTGCGGTCAATACGCTGCCGGCCGCAACGACGACGCCGCCCTGTCGCACCTCGCTGCCCTGTCGCGCTACGTGCTGACCGGGCCGGCCAGACACGGCCAGTTTGCAGGTATCGCCCTCAAAGGTGACCTGCTCGACCGGCACCACGCAGTCTGCGGCCCCAGGCACGACGGCGCCGGTGAAGATGCGAATACAGGTTCCGGATCGCAGTTCACCGCCAAACGGCACACCGGCAGCCGAGGTGCCCACGATCGCCAACAGTGCGCCAGCGCTGGCATCGACCGAGCCCAGCGCGATGCCGTCCATGGCCGAGCGGTCAAACGGCGGCTGGTCGCGGTCCGCGCACAGATCGACGGCCAGCACCATGCCCTGGGCGTCGCCAATCGGGACGCGAACGAGGGTCGGCTGCGGAGCGCGGGCAAGCACGATAGCCAGCGCCTCGTCGATCGGCAAAAGCGGAGCCATTGCGGGTGCCTGGCCTACTGCGGCTTAAAACAGCCGCTGTGCTGGGCGTCGCAGAATCCGTTCATGTGGTTGATGCAGGTTGTCAGATCATACGGAAAGGCGCACTGCGACTTCTTGGCCTGATCTGTCTCGAGCGTCAAAGTAATGCAGCCCTCGTAGTACACCCAGCCGTCTTTGGCCTTGGCGCTGCCTTTCTTCAAGCAGTCACCGATGCACTTGGCGTCGCCGCCGAGGCCCTGGCAGTTGGCGTTGACGCACTTGAAGATGGCGTTGCAGTCCTCGGTGCCGTCGTTGACAAAGCATGCGATGCGCTTGTCGTCGCAGTTCTTGTTGATGCACTCGATCTTATTGAGCGTGGTGCTGCACTGGGTCTTGCACTCGACCAACGCCGTCTCTTTGTCCTGCCCGTCCTTGGTGGCCAGCACGGAGCAGAGCTGCTTGCACGCATTGGGTTTGTCCGGCGTGGGCGGCGGGCATTTGGCATGGCAAGCCGCCAACTGCGTGCAGTTCCAGCCATCGGCCTTGCAAACCCCGAGTTCCATCGCGCACTTGTCGGCGATGCAGGTCGCGATCTCATCGGCGCTGGCGAGCGAGTAGCACTTTTCGGCGCCGCAGGTCATGAGCGCACCCATCTTGGCGGCTTCGGCTTTGGCGGTACCGGGCAGGCAGGCCGCGCGGCAGGCGTCGTCGCCAAAGGCGCAGCGCGCCGTGCAGCCGATCGACAGCGCACAGCTGCCGGTGCCGTTCCATTCGCCACACGCGGCCAGCGGATCAAAGCACTTGGCGGCAAGGCAGCCAAAAGTGGCCGGGCCGGGGGCGACGCCTTTGCAGTTGGCGGCCGCGCACTCACTGATCGCCTTGGTTTTGGTCTTGGTGGCGCTGGTGCCATCCTTGGCGCAGGCGTCAATACAGGCGACCACGTCTTTTTCTGCCGGGCACTTGGCGAGACAGCCCTGAATTTCCTTGCACTCCAAGCCGAGGTCGACGTCCGGCTTGGGCGCGGTGTCCGTCGTGGTGCCAGCGTCGGTGCTGCCGGAGCTGCCAGTATCCTTGGCCGCATCGGTGGTTGCGCCCGAATCGGCGGCAACGGCATCGCCTGCTGCAGAATCGGTTGCGGCTGCGGCATCGGATCCCGCCGCGGTCTCGCCGCACGCCACAGCAAGTGCTACGGCAGCGAAACAGGCCAAAAGCAACGAAGTCTGGGGGCGGAGGGCACAGGTCATGGTGGCGGGCTCCTGGGCAAAAAGGCGCGCAAGGATAGGCCTTTGCACCATGGTGTCAAGGTTGGAGGCGGCATCTCGCCAGCATTGTTGGCCACGCGCTCCGGCACGGCTAGACTCCGCGGCCGACCGCGGCCTGCCCGCGACCCTGGCCCGCGCCGCCGATGCCCGATCCCACAACCGAAAACCCAGACCCAGCAGAAGTCGGATGGTCGCCAGACGAGCCGGAGGTCGCGCAATTCGGGTCGCTCGGCGAGGAAGATGAGGTGCTAGAAGTCCAAGGCGATTTGGAACCGGGCGCGGAGGCAGAGCCAGGCGTCGGCACAGAATCCGAGTCGGGCTCAGGCTCAGACACAGAGACAGAGACAGCGACAGAGGCAGAGACAGACCCAGACCCAGACCCAGACCCAGATCCAGACCCAG
>SXRM01000409.1 GCA_005792545.1 Pseudomonadota bacterium
CCGAAGCCCGCGCCGGCTCCGGCCCCAGCGCCCAAGCCGGCAACGGCGCCGCCGGCAGCGAAACCAGCCGCGGATGCCGCGACAGCTGCACCCGCCACAACGGTCTCAGTCAAGCCACAAAAGGTCCGCCGCTTCATCGAAGGCGAGTTGGCCAACGTCGGCGCGTTGGGCCTCATCCCCTGGCAGAACCGCTTCGGTCTGACCGGCGGTATCGAGCGGATCGGCGAGGTGTACTACGGCACGATCACGCCCGGCATCAACTACTCGACGGACCTGGCCGACCGCCCATTGTCGATGAGCTTTGGCATCCCAGTCCGCCTGGAAGCCAACGACACTCGGCCCGGCAAGGGCTTCAACAACGTCGGCCGACTGCGCAAAGAGGACTGGGACGAAGGTCAGGACTACGCCCAACTCATCCGTAATATCACCTGGGGTGGCAAGGAAGAACGGGTCTACTTCGACGTCAACGCGTTCAAGGCCAGTTCGCTGGGCCACGGCGCCATCATCAAGCGCTACAACCCAAACCTGAATCTCAATTCGCGGCAGGTCAGCGCTGAATTCGACGGGTTTACCGATTACGGCGGCGGCGAGGTCTACGTCAACAACATCACACGGCCCAACCTAATCGGCGGCTTGTTCTTCTTGAAGCCGCTGTCGCTCATCGATCGCGACAACTATGTGATGCGGTCGTTTTCGATTGGCGCGACCGCAGCTGTCGATACCGACGCCCCCTTGCGCAACGATCTTGACTTCAACGACGTCGACAAAGACGGCTTGCGCGAGTCGGAGTACCTGATCAACCAGAAGTCGTTCAAGCCCGTGTACGTCGCGACCAAGGTGGCGTCGTTCGGTGTGGACGCCGAAGTCAAGCTGGTGGACACCAAATCTACCGACTGGAAGACCTACGTCGACTACTCGTTTCTGGCGAGCGGTCTGCCAGTCAACAACAAAGACCCGCTATGGGACACAGCGCCGACCAGGCCCGGAGTGCGCGGCGTCATGTCGTCGGGTCTGGCATGGGGTCACCTACTGCGCTTGAACTTGGGCGAAGATCCCGTCCACGCCGTGCGCTTACGTGCCGAAGTCCGCCGCTACGACCAGAACTACCTGCCCAGCTACTTTGACACCATGTACGAGATCCAGCGCGTGCAGTACCGCATTGGCGATCGCATCCTGGACCAGAACGGCACCAAGTTGCAGGCCATCTTGGGTCGCGACCCCAAAGCCAATGGCGGCGCCAAAGTCTATGGCCTGTTCTTCGAAGCCAGCTGGAAGGTGGCTGACTACCTCGCGATGGCGATCGCCGCCGAGGTCAACGACTCCACGCCGGACAACAACGTGTTCGTACACCTCGAGGTGCCGCACATCAGCGGTTTTCAGTTCCTGGCCACCTTCCACCGGCGCTCGGCCAAGTCACCCGGGGCGCTGTTCGACACCACCTTTACGACCCGCGACATCTTCATCCTCAAGGGTCGCTATCGCATCTTCGACTTCTTCCACGTCAACCTCGAAGCGCTGACCCCGTTTGGCATCGGCCCGGACAGCTTCTTCGCCAATACGGTCGACGTGAACTTGTACGGCGAATTCGGCTTTGCCTACGGCAAGGGCAGCGACAAGTAGACCGCGCATCATCCGCCGGGCAACAAGCCCGCACACCAGCGAGGACGCCATGACCTACGACCACCCAAGCCGCTTGCTGGCGGTCACAGCGGCGCTACTGACCGGGGCTTGTTCGTTCCTGAACGCCGCAGGCGAGATTACTGTCGGCGCCAAAGAGAAGATTCCAAAGGTCTCGACGGACTTGAAGTGGCCGGGCGCCGATCAGGTGTTGGGCAAAGCGCTGACGTCGTCCAGTGGCACCAGCAAGGCGCCGCCCGGGCTGCCGACGAGCCTGGGCTCGGCGACGCTTGCGCACGTGCAAGGCATCATGACCATCGACGGCGAGTGCAACCGCAGCGTGGTGGTGCCGACCGTCGAGTCCAAGGCCAAGGACTCACTGCTCAAGGACCTGAACTTCATCATCACCAACTGCGGCGACCCCAATCGGTGTGTGCAACAGTGCCAGGGCTTTCGCGGCATGATGCTGGAGGCGCGCATCAAGTTCCAGCTGCTCGATGCGGCCAAGGCGAAAAAAATCAAAGAGGTATTGAGCAACGGCACCAGCCCGGACGCCATCGTTGCCATTCGCGCCGAGTTCACCAAGCTCGACTACTACGAGGCCAAGGTCGGCGGCAAGCCCGGCGAGACCATCTCGATCACCAAGCTGTTCAGCAATTCGGAGATCGGCGTCTCGTCCGCGGCCGGCGGCGACGACACCGTGCTGGTCAAGCAGCGGTACCTGTCGGCGATCTCGCCAACCACGCCGCAGCGCTTCGCGCTGGATCCAAAGGCCGAGTTCACCATCAAGACCAAGAAGGCAGTGCTGAACGCCGAGACGACTTGGATCCAGATCTTTCAGCGGATCTGGATTCCGCAGCAGAACCTGTACGGCATCACGTTGGGTGGTGGCGGTGTGCAGATTGAGCTGCAACCGGAATTCGTCATCAACGCTGTCAAGGTGCTCGAAGGCGCGCTGTAGGACTGCGGGGCCGACGTCCACGCAGTTTTGGGGAGACATGATGCGAATATTGCACAACAACCTGGCGATGGCGGCCATGTCACTGGCGGCGACGGCGCTCGCGGCCTGCGAGCCCTATTTTGACCGCGCCGGAGCGGACGCTGCCAAGACTGACGCGGCAGACAGCGCCGCCAACAGTTTTGCCGGCCTGGGCATCGGTGGCGCGTGCAAGACCACTGCCGATTGCCGCGAAGGCCTGACCTGCGACGGCGGCAAGTGCGCCGCCAAGCCCAATACGCCCGAGAACGGCAAATGCCTGCTGGCCGACGAATGCCAGGCCGGGCTGCACTGCAGCTGGGCCGGATTCTGCACTGCTCAACCGGCGGGCACGGGCAAAGCCAACGACGGCTGCGAGAAGACGGCTGACTGCGGCAAGGGCATGTTCTGCAAACAGCTTCCGGTGACCAGTTGCGCCGCTGGGTCCAGTGGCTGCGGTGCGTGCACGGTGGCCAGCGCGACGGCGGTCCCGCCCGAAGGCGAAGAGTGCACCAGCGCAGCCCAATGCCCGCCCGGCATGCTCTGCGACAGCATTGGCTTGTCCGGCGTTTGCAAGAATTCGACCGGCCAGGGCGACATCGGCGCCAAGTGCGCGGCCAATGGCGACTGCCGTCGTGGCTTGGCTTGCTCGGCGACACGCAAGGAGTGCATTCCCGGCAGTCTGCTGCTCAATCCTGACCTGTTTCCGGGGGTGGAATGCAACGACGAAGCCGAAGCCAAGGCGCCCTTTGGCGCAGTGCTGCACGTGCCGCGTGCGGGCGTTGCCGCCGACTACTACGCCATGCCGTTTCCAAACGATATCCGCAAGAAGGGCGCCAACCTGGACTTGACCGGCCACCCCCGACCCGGCCTGGGGGTCATCGGCTTTGATGCCGTCGACCGCGTTGCCGAGTCGATGGCCGCCGACATGACCGGTTGGGGCCAGACCACTGCGGCCTATCTGCGCTTCACCCGCACTGTCGACCCCAAGACGATCAAGGCCGTGCCATTCGTCGCCAAAGAGCAGGCGACGGTGCGCCTCATCAACTTGAAATCCGGTGTCGACGTGGCGGTGGCCAACAAGGAGACCAAAGACAGCAAGGACAGCCTGGTCTTCCACGAGGAGCGCAACAAGTACATCTGCCGCAACTGGCTGTACGTGCACGCCCGCTGGAGCGAGGTGCTCGACCCCGACACGCCCTACGCAGTGGTTGTGACCGATGGCATTCGCGAGGCGTGCGGCAACGGCCTGTGCGACAAGACCCTGGGCGAAACCAACCTGACCTGCGCCAACGACTGCACCGACAAGCAGGCCGACACCGCCAAGCCGCGCACCGACTTGCCGGCGCCAGCGCGTGGCACCGACCTCGACATGCTGCTGGCGGACGCCAAGCCCACCGACACCTCGCTCGAGCCTGCGTGGAATGTGTACGCGCCGCTGCGCGCCTTCCTCAAAGCCAATGCCGCAGTCAAGCCGATCACGGCGACGGTGTTCACGACGACCAACAGCCGCAAGTTCACGCAGCAGCTTGCGGACCTCGTGGGCGGAGCGCTCAAGCCCGCGTTCGCTCCGAACGGTGCGCCGGTGGTGTGCGCGGCAGGCGTCAAGTCGCCGTGCGCGGATGACACCTGGGCCGCGACGCCGCTGGGCAAGGCCGACGCGCCCGACCCGCGCGCTTGCCCGGCCAATGCCGACAAGCTGCCGTTCTACGAGATTCACGCCAAGTTGAGTCTGCCTTACATTCAAAACGGCAAGCGGCCGTACCTGACCTACACCAAGCCGAGCGAAAAGAAGCGCGAGGGCGCGGCCAATGTTGCCGCCGACGGCAAGCCGGCGCTGGTGGACTATGAGAACATCTGCGTCGCCATCACCATCCCCAAGGGCCCGACCAAGCCCGCGGCAGGCTGGCCGGTGGCGCTGTTTGGTCACGGTACGGGTGGTTCATTCCGCTCCGCGGCGGAAGGGATGGCGGCGCAGTTGGCGGTGCCGGCCAACACTGGGTCGCCGGCCGGCATTGCCACCATAGGCTTTGACGCCCCGATGCATGCCAATCGCCGCGGCACCGACGATGTTGGCAAGCCCATCACCACCGACCCCGGGCCGCTGTTCTACAACTTTGCCAACCCGGCCGCCGCGCGCGGCAACTTCTGGCAGGGCGCGACCGACAAGCTGGCACTGTTCCGATTCGCCAAGGAATTTCAGGGCGAAGGCATCAACAACGCCGCGGTCGGCAAGGTCCACTTCGACCCCAACAACTTGCTGTTCTTCGGCCACTCGCAAGGCGCGACCACAGGTCCGCTGGCCGTGCCGTATATGAATGGCCTTAAGGGCGCGGTGTTCTCCGGTTGTGGCGGCTCGCTGGCCTTCGGCTTGCTGGGCAAGAAGAAGCCCATCGACGCGTCGGTCGGCATGCAAATCGGCCTGCAGGACCTGGGCACCGATCCGACCCATCCGGTGCTGAACCTGCTGCAGAACTACTTCGAGTCGTCCGATCCGCTGCTGTATGCACAGCTGATGCACGTGGCGCCGGTCCACAAGGCGATTCACGTCATGCACACCTATGGCCATGGCGACAGCTTTACGCCGCCCACCACCAGCCGCATCTTTGCGGCTGCGGCGCGATTGACCGGTGGTCTGCCCGACCCGCTGCCGACCTACTTCGACAAGATGGACGACCTCGGCGTGACCCTTGGCGCCCTGCCGCTGTCCAAGAACGTCGGCGGGGCGATCACCGCCGTCAGCGTGCAGGCCAAGAATGACGCAGCCAACAGCCTCGCCGGCAAGCCCTACGACGGCCACTTCGTCGCCTTCAACGACAAGACGCTGGTCAAGCAGGTGCTTGGGTACGTTGGTTCGCTGGTCCAGGGCAACCCGGTCGTGTCCAAGTAGGCGACTGACGGGGGGCGAACCGTGCGGCGGCGGCCACAAGCTGCAGGTTCCCATCCGACCTGTTCCCGGCTACATTGCGCGCCATGTCCACGGCGGCAGCGGCTCATAGCACCCACGAACGCAACACGGTGGCCCTGAGGGGTAGCGCGATCGACTGGGTGCTGCGCGAAGTCTTTTCGCTGCGCAAGACCGACCGGCCGGTGCTGGGCCAACTGTCGCCGCTGTTCGCGGTCGTCACGGCCGCCAGCGTTGTCGTAGCCACGTTTACCAAAACGGCGTTTCTGCAGACCCACGAGGTCAAGACACTGCCGCTGATGTTCCTGGGATCGAGCGCCTTTACCGCGGTGCTGTCGATCGTGTGGGTGGCGGTGGTCGAGCGCCTTGACCTGCAGCGGCGCTTCATTGCGCTACTGCTGACGGCCATTTGCAGCTTTGCCGCGCTGCATCTGCTGTATCCGCTTGCGCCCAAGACCATGGCGCTCGCACAGTTGGTCTGGTGTACCGGCATCGCCCAGCTGATCCTGGTCCAGACCTGGAACATGTCGTCGGCTGTGCTGCCGTCACGGCAGGCCAAGCGCTTGTTTCCGGTGCTTGCGGCCGTGTCGACGCTGGGTGCGGCGCTCGGCGGCGGCGTGCTGACGCTCGGCCTCAAGGTCGTCGAAGCGCAGCACATGATGTGGTTCGTCATCTTGCTGCTGCTGTATCCGCTGCTGCAGGTCCGTAAGCTCATCAAGGCGCTGCAGTGGTCGGGTGACGAGCGCGATACGGCTGCAGAGGCCCAACTGAACAACCTGGCCGCACGTCCGCTGACCCGCAAGCAGGCGCAGGAACAGGCCGCGGCAACGCAGTCCAAGCGCCCGTTCGACGACATCACGCGCGGCTTTCGCACCATCACCGACACGCCGCTGTTGTTGCGGCTAGCTGGTTTGGTGTTCTTGCTGCAGGTGGCTTCGCTCATCATCGATTTTCAGTTTTCGACGGAGATGAAGCTCAAGTACACCAACCGCAACGAGATGGCGGCGTTCTTGGGCACCTACTACTGGGTCGCCAACACGGTTGCTTTCTTTGTCGCGCTGACGGCGTCCGGGCGCATCGTGCGGGTGGTCGGCATCGGCGTGGCGATTTCGGCCAGCGCCATCTTCGTCGCGGTGGGCAGCGCGGCGTATTTTTCCGCAGGCCGCCTCGGTCTGGGCAGCCCATTCCTGGCTATCGTCGCCACCTCGTTTTTGGAGCGCATTTTTCAGTTCGCGCTGACGCGCAACGCCATGCAGATGCTGGTCGCGCCGCTCGACAGCAAGAAGGGCGAACGCGCCAAGACGCTCATCGACGGCGTGGTGTACCGGGTGGCGACCATGGGCACGTCGGTGGTGCTGCTATTCATCGGCGCCACCAGCGAGAAACTGGCATTGCTTTCGCCGGTCACCATCCTGGCGTGCGTAGGCGTGGTCTTTATCGGCCTGTCGATGAACCCTCACTACCGCAAAGCGCTGTTCGAGGGCCTGCGGGCGCGGCGCGTCGACTCGGACGTGGACCCGCAGACGCGTGCGCTGTTGCAGCGGTCGGCTACCGGCGAAGTCCAGCAGCGCCTGGCCTCGACCGATCGCCGCGATGTGCTGTCGGCGATGGACATCGTGCGCGAATCCAAGCTGCCGGTGCGGGTCGAAGACCTGCTTCCCTTGGCCCGCAGCCACGACCAGGACATCGCTAGAAGGGCGCTGGAGCTCATGAACGAGCTGCAGCTCAAGCCAGAACGCGCGTTGCTGCTGGGGCTGATGCAAAAGGACCGGCCGCCGCCGATTCTGCGCGAAGCGTTGCGACTGCTCGATCAGTTCCAAGATCCGGGGCTGTTGCCGCTGGTCAGCGGCTATGTGCAGCACAGCGACTTGGGCGTGGCCCGGCTCGCCGTCATCTGGGTGCAACGTGTCGGCGGCGCCGAGTATGCCGCCAAGCTGAACCAAAAACTCAAAGACGATTTGCAGAGTCCGCAAGCTGAGAGGCGGGCGCGCGCCGCGTACATTTCAGGCGGCTACGTGCTGGATCCGGAAATCGATCTGGTCCGGATGGTCCAAGATCCGTCGGCAGAGGTGCGCATCAACGCCGTGGTGTCGATGGGCCAGATCGGCGCGATGGAGTACATCGACCCGCTGGTCGACTGCTTGGGCCGCGGCGAGTTGGTGCCAGCGTCATCGGCGGCGCTGACCCGCTACGGTGGCTCGCTGGTCGCGGCACTGCGCGAGCGCAACCGCCGCAAACCGGTCAACGTCGCTATCCAACTGCGGCTGCTGCGCATCGTCGAGCGGTTTGGCACCAAGGCGGCCGTGACCTACTTGATGGACCAGGTCGAGTCGCCGGTGACCGTAGTGCGCAATAACGCCATTCAGTCGCTGTGGCGGATGGCGCGCGACCCCGAGGCGCCCAAGCCGCCAGTCGAGTGGCTTCGCTCCAAAGTCATCGTCGAAATCGAAGCCTTGCGGCTGTTGCAGCGCATCGAACTGTGCGGCCGCGGTGCGTCGCCCCGCCACTTGTTCTTTGGTTCCGAGCTGCACAGCCTGCGGCTGCAGGCGGAGCGGCGCAGCTTTCGACTGCTGGGGCTGTTGGACGCGCGGGCGGCGATGCACCGCGCGTATCTACACTACCGCAGCCCGCAGCAGCGTGTCCGCAGCAACGCCATTGAGCTGCTCGATCAGCATTTGACCGACGAAGAGCTGCGGCCATTTGTCGCCCTGGTCGAGCGTAGCGAGACGGGTGGAACTGGCGGTGACTCGACCAGCATCGGCGACGACGGCGCGGACATGACTGCGCTGCTGGGCGGCGCCGATCCGTGGCTGGTTCGTGTGTGGCGGTGGACTGAGGCACAGGGAGGCAAGCGCATGACCCGCGACCCGATGGACATGGTGTTCCTGCTCAAGGCCGTGCCGCTGCTGAGCGACCTGTCGGGCGAGCAGTTGTTGCCGGTCACCGACATCTTGCAGCCTGTGCACGTCGAGGCCGGCGATCTGGTGTTCGCCGAAGGCCAGCCCGGCAACCACCTCTACGTCATTTTGGAAGGCGAGGTTGACGTCCTGCGCGGCGATGAGCCGGTTGCGCGTCTGGGCGTCAAGGAGTGCTTTGGCGAGATGGCGCTGCTGGACCAGTCGCCGCGTTCCGCCAGCGTGCGGGCGTGCATTGACTGCGAGCTGTTGGCGATTTCGCGCGATGACTTCCAGGATCTGCTTGACATGCACCCCGCACTGGCGCGCGGCGTCATCCGGGTCATGACCCAGCGCTTGCGCGTCGCGACCGAGCAGAAGGCCGACGACAAGTGAGCGGCAAGCCGCACGCAGCCGACCCGCCTGCGCGCAGAGCGTTGTCGGCACGCGAGATTTCGGCAGAACTGCTGGACGGTCAGTCGCGCGAGCTGTTGCACGCCCTGCACCTGCTGACACCGGACGGCAAGCTTAACGCCGATGCGCGACGCAAGCTCAAACAGATCAACCACTTCGCGGGCCTGTTGCGGCCGGCGCTCCACGATGTCTTGGATCGACCAGAGCCCGCCACTGTGGTCGACGCCGGAACTGGCAATGGCTACCTGGGGTTGGTGCTGTACGAGCTTTTCGTCGGTCCGGCCGGCGCAGGCGAAGTTGTGGGGCTGGAGAGCAACGCGCAGCTGGTAGACCGGGCAACGGCCCGCGCAAAAAGGCTGGGTTTCGACCGCATGCGTTTTGCTGCGACCAAGGTCGCCGACTACGATCGGCCGGCGGCCAATCTCGCTGTGGTGGCTTTGCACGCGTGCGACACCGCCACCGACGATGCGATTGTCCTCGGACTGCGGCAAGAGGCCAAAGTGGTTGCCGTGGTGCCGTGCTGTCAGGCCGAACTGGCCAACAACCTCGGCGGCGTGCGGGCGGACCATGCCCTGGGTCCGCTGTGGCGGTTTCCGATTCTGCGGCGCGGGTTTGGCGCCCACCTGACCAACGTGCTGCGTACTCTGGTCTTGGAAAGCCACGGCTACCAGGTCACGGTCACCGAGTTGGTGGGCTGGGAGCACTCGCTTAAGAACGAACTCATCCTGGCCAAAAAGGTCCAGCGCGGCAACAGTCAGGCGCGCAACCAGCTCAAGGCGCTGCTGCAACAATTTCCAGGAATTCGCATGGGCTTGCTTGACGACTGGGGGCCGGGCGCCTAAGGTGTGCCGGTGCCGGTTCGCCCGGTCGTGCTTTGTCATCCCGCGCTCGCCGTGACTGTCTTTGGTCGCTTGCGTGCGCTTCGAAATGGGGACGTACCGGTTTCGACAGGGGCCACAAAGCTGTGCTCGCGTGCCGCGGAGCCTTTGGCCGCGTACCAAAAGGCAACCAACAAGTGCCAACGACAACGTTGAACTTGCTCTCGCCGCTTAAGACTTAAAACACCTTAACGACGACGGACGCGATGGCCGTGCCTGCTGGGCCGCGCGTTCGTATACAGGTGGGCTGGCCGTGCGCGCATGTCTCTGTAGCGCGCGGTAAGACAAGGAAAGACCGTCGCGGATGGACCCTGTCGCCTGGGGGACGCCGCGCCGTACAAATCAGGCGACTACGCACGTAGACAGTCCAGTGGAGGGTTTCTGGACGCGGGTTCGACTCCCGCCGTCTCCACCCGCTCTTGCGCCTGCGGCGCAATTCGCGCTTGCCAGCTTGGTGGGTCGCGAGTTCGCGTCTGCGCGGTCGGACCGCGCAGCCGACTCACCGCTCCCGCCAACGTTTGCCTGCGACCGCTCGCGTGGCTGCCCGCGCCGCTGATTGCTGGTGCGGTCAGGCCGCGGAATCGCACCTTGGTTGCTCAATCTGTCACGAGTTGGCTTGGTGGGTCACGAGTTCGCTTGGTGGGTCGCGAGTTCGCGTCTGCGCGGTCGGACCGCGCAGCCGACTCACCGCTGCCGCCAACGTTTGCCTGCGACCGCTCGCGTGGCTGCCCGCGCCGCTCATTGCTAGTGCGGCAAGGCCGCGGAATCGCAGCTTGGTTGCTCTATCTGTCACGAGTTGGCTTGGTGGGTCACGAGTTCGCTTGGTGGGTCGCGGGTTCGCGTCTGCGCGGTCGGACCGCGCAGCCGACTCACCGCTCCCGCCAACGTTTGCCTGCGACCGCTCGCGTGGCTGCCCGCGCCGCTGATTGCTGGTGCGGCCAGGCCGCGGAATCGCACCTTGGTTGCTCAATGGTTCACGAGTTCGCGGCTGCGCGGTCGGGCTGGGTTGCTATTCCGCACTTGCGCTGACTGCAACCCCAAAGAACAACAACGGATTATTTGCAACCCGGCAAAACGCTTGACAACTGTCAAGCAGCCGCTAGATCGTCCACTTGACGGCGCACAACCGCGCCGCGCCAAGATGGCCGCCGCCGGTGCCCACCAAACCCGAATCAGCGGACCAGATCGACTCGTACCGCCTGCTCAACGGCGTGGCGGTCGACTTGCGCCCGGCGTCACCGGCGGCGCGGCAGTTCCTGACCGACCTGGCGCTGCGGCTGGTGCAGGGCGAAGGCTACAACGAGCTTTTGCTACGGGTGCAGCGGCCCGATGCGCCCATCTATGAGGGCCAGAGTCCGCTTTCGCCCACCGTCCATGACCTGCCAGCGCTGCGCGCGGCCCGCGATCTGGTCTACCGCGCCGGCGTCGCCGAGGGCCACATCGCACCGACCAATGCCGACGGGGCGCTACAGGTGCTGCCCTCAAGCCTGCGCGTGGCGACTGCGGCGCCGACGGGCGGTCGCGATGGCAAGCTGACCACCGAGCCCATCGTGACCGTCGGCGAAGCCATCGAGATGCTCGACATCACCCGCCAAGCCATCATCAACGCCGTACGCGCCGGGCGCATCCGCGGCGAACAGCACGGCAAGCTATGGGTGCTGTCGCGCGAAGACGTGTTGCGTTACCGGCTGGCGCGCGACGACCGCCGGATTGCGCGCGAGGCGCCTTGAAGCTTTCCTGCACTGGCAGTCAGCGGTTTTCGGTGTACACTGCTGCGGTCGCGGCGCTCCCCCGCCGCAGGTGGTTGCTTCGCATGGATTTGTCGCGTCCGCCCCTGCGCCGCCTGGCCCTTTGCCTGGCCCTGACCGGCAGCGCCGCACAGGCGCTATTGCCGATTGCGCCCGCAACTGCTGGCCCCAAGAAGGTGCAGAAGGTAACGGCGGGGCAGTTACTCAAGCAAATCCTGGCGTTGCCGCCCAGCAAAGACCGCGATGCGGCAGTGGACGACCTCATCGAGTTTGGCGAGGCGGCATGGCCCGAAGTCCGCGCGTCGCTCGACGTCATTGCCGCCATCAACGCGGGCGAAGACGTCGTCGTCGACCTGCTGCTTGGCTTTGGCGTGGCGGCCTGGGACGACATCCTGGCTCGCACGCCAAAGATGAACGATTTACGGGCCTTGCGCGTTGCTCGCCAGGTGCTGCGGTTTGCCGCGGACGACCGTCAAGCACAGTTGCTCGAGTCGCTGCTGGGCCGCGACGACGAGGCCATCCTGCTGCTGGTCTTGCCAGAACTGGTCGGACGCAGTCGACCGGCAGTACTGCCGCGGCTGGTCGAACTGGTCGATGACCAGCGCCAGGGCGTGCGCAACTTTGCCATCGACACGCTGGTCGCCAAGCGCCACACCGCCGCACTGCCGGCCCTGGTGCGACGGTTGGGCGTGGAGCGCCTCAAGCCAACCCCAGAAAACCTGACGCTGCGCACCAAGCTCATCAACGCGATGGCGCACATCGGCGCAGACACGGACGCGCCGGTGCCGCCGCTGATGGAAGCGTTGGAGCTGCCCGACCAGCGCGACGCCGTGCTCGATGCGCTGCTGGTGGTCGGAGCTCCGGCGGTTCGCGCCGCGGCCTACCTCTTGCAGACTGCCGAGCGCAACCGCATCGAAACGGCGCTCATCGTGCTCAGCCACCTGCGCATCCAGTCCGCGCCCGAGCTGGTGCCAGTGCTGGGCAATGCCCGCGACGAAACGACCCGCGCGCTGATTGCCGACGTGCTGGCGCACCTCGCCGTGCCGGAAGTGCGCGCAGAGATTCTGCGCATGGTGCGCGAGCGCAAGTTTAGTGACCTGCGGCAGGGGCTGCTGCTGGCCCTGACGCTGTACGACGCGCAAGTCCGCCAGCTGCTGGTCGACCTGGCCGGCGACAAAGACCTTGGCGTGCGCCGGATCGCGCTTGAGCTGCTGTGGCGGCTGGCCGACCCGGAGACCTGGCCGGTGATGCGCCAGATGGCGACGCGCGACGAAGACGTGAACACGCGCATCCTGGCCATGCGCGCCATGGTCGGTAGCGGCGACCCCAAGGTAGTGGACTACCTGCGCAAACTGGCGGTCGTCAACAACGTCGACGAACGTCTTGAGGTGCTCAAGGCCATCGGCCGCGTCGACGATCTGGCTGGCGCCAACGTGCTGACGCAACAGCTGTCGGACCCGAACGACGCGGTGTTTCGCGCAGCGCTCAGCAGCTTGCGTCGTCTCACTTTCCACAACGGTCCCCGGCGCGAAGCGGAGTGGGTAGCGTGGATTGAGGCTGAGAAGCTGCGCAAGCCGGAGAGCTTTGAAGAGACTGAAGCCGTGCTGCACCGCTTTGACGTCGACGGCCGCGAGATGGGCTGGCTGGAAGCTGGATCTGCCGACGACAAGACCATCGTCGTCGTGGCTGGTGCGCCGTACCGCGATGCCGGTCACTTGATGCCCCACGTATGGCGCCTCGCTGGCAACTACCACGTGGCGGTCCTGCAGCGCGGCATCAGTCCGTACTCGGCCGCAACGCTGTCTGAGGCGGTGCTAGGCCAGGAACTCGGCAAAATGCTGCAGGCCCTGAAGAAAAAGCAGGTAGCGCTGCTCGGCGACCATACGACCGCGCATTTCGTGCTGCGCTATGCCAATGAACACCCTAACCAGGTTGCCGCGGTGCTGCTGCACGGCGGTCCGTGGCCCACGCTGGCCGCGGCGCGCAATCTGGCCGGCGAGATCGACTCCGCGACGCCGCAACCGTGGAAAGAGGACGCACTGTGGGCGCAGCAGCAGGCCGGGCTACTGGTGCCCGCGCTGCGCCAGAAAGTGCTGGCACGGGCGCATCTGGCCGCCATCCTGGGCGACCCGGAGCACGCGCGCGCGGTGCGACCGACACTGCTGTTTGACGACGGCTTCAGCCTGCAGGCCCGCGATCGGGCGCTGGCTGATGCAGTCACTTTCGACCCGGCCAAAGCCACGGTGCCCATGCTGGTGCTGCAGGGCACCAAGGCGCCGTGGACAAAGTCGTCGCTAGAGGCCATCGACAAGCTGCCAGCTGCGACACGCAAGCAATTGAAGCTCGTGCGCCTGGAGGGCTGCGGCGCGATGCCGTTGGTCGAAGCCCCGGACGCCGCAGTCACCGCCATTCGCGACTTTCTGCGCTAGCCACTGCCTAGACAACCATCGGAAACGCGGCGACTTTGCCTGATGTCGCTTGTTGAAGCACGCTTGGCACCGCCCAATCGGTGCACGCAGGCCCAGGTGTGGGCTGCCAGGCGCGGTGTCGTGCCAAGCGCCGCCGCCACCGCCGCGCTATGCGTAGCCTTCACAGTCGCAGTCGGTTGCCGACGACAGCCTGCGCGCCCTGCCCCGCCGTCAACGCCCGAGGTCTCCATGTCCACCGCAACCGCCCTATGGCAGCCACACCCCGGTTCGGTGCCGATGCCGGCCCAGACCATGGCGATCCTGCGCGCCGCTCTGGCTGCCCTGCCCGCCGATCTTGCGCCACGCACCCGCCATCACGGCGGCGCAGAGAACAAGTCTGCAGGCGAACATCCCGATCCGGTGGCACCTGCGGGCAGCAAGCCCAACTACGTCAACCGCTTGCTGACAGAGAACAGCCCGTACTTGCGCCAGCACGCCTTTAATCCCGTGGACTGGCGGCCCTGGGGCGAAGCGGCTTTCGCAGAGGCGCGGGCGCTCAACCGGCCAATTTTCTTGTCGATCGGTTACGCCACGTGCCACTGGTGCCACGTCATGGAGCACGAGAGTTTCGAGGACTTGGAGATCGCCGCCGCGATGAACAGCCTCTACGTGCCCATCAAGGTCGACCGCGAAGAGCGGCCCGATGTCGACGCGATCTACATGGCGGCGGTGCAGGCCATGACCGGCCACGGTGGCTGGCCGATGAGCGTGTGGCTGGCCGTCGACCCGTCGGCGACCGGCGGCGTCCAAGGCCTGCCGTTCTTCGCTGGGACGTATTTTCCACCGCGCGACGGCGACCGCGGCTCGCGCACGGGCTTTGCGACGCTACTGCGGCACTTTGCTCAGGCGTGGCAGCGCAGCCCTACCCAGGTCCTAGCAGAGGGGCGCAACGTCGCGGCCCATATTGCTAGCGAGCTGACGCAAACTGGTGCCGGCGACCGCGAGCCGAGCCTTGCCGACGTCGACCACGCGATACAGGCCGCCGCACAGACCTATGACGAGGCCTTTGGCGGCCGGCGCGGGGCGCCGAAATTCCCGTCGCAGGTCCCGCTGGCGCTGCTGTGCCGGCACCATCTCCGCACCGGTGACGACCAATCCCTGCGTATGGCCCACCACACGCTCGTGCAAATGGCGCGCGGTGGCTTGTACGACCACGTGGGCGGCGGCTTTCACCGCTACAGCACCGACGCCCGCTGGTTCGCGCCACATTTTGAAAAGATGCTGTACGACCAGGCGCTGATCGTCCAAGGGGCCGTCGAAGTGTGGCAGGCAACTGGCGATCCGTTCGTGCGGCGCGCGGTGGCACAAACGCTGGACTACCTCGTTCGCGAGATGCAGCACCCGCAAGGGGGCCTGTACTCTGCCACCGACGCCGACAGCGAAGGTCGCGAGGGACTGTTCTTTTTGTGGACGGTGCAACAGCTGCGGGACGTACTGGGCCCGGCGGCCGGCGACCGGGTCGCGCGAGTCTATGCTGCCAGTGCGCGCGGCAACTTTGAAGGCTCCAACATCCTCCACCTGCCGCACAGTCTGGCCCAAGCCGCAACCGCGGAAGGCGTGGCAGAAGCGGCGCTGACGGCTGAACTCGACGCGGCATTGGAGAAGCTGCGCACTGCGCGCGCCAGGCGCAAACCGCCGCTGCTGGATCACAAGGTGCTGCCGTCGTGGAACGGGCTGGCGATCTCCGCCTTCTGCCGCGCTGCGCTGGCCCTGGGCGAACCGCGGTGGCTGGACGCGGCGCGGCGGGCCGGCGACTTCGTTTGGGCCCAGATGCAGCAGAATGGCCGTCTGCGCCGGTCGTGGGTCGAAGGCGTCGCCCGCGGCACTGGTTATCTGGACGACTACGCCAACATGGTGCAAGGCTACCTGGATCTGTTTGAGGCCAGCGGCGATCGCGCGGCACTGGCGCGGGCGATGCAGCTGCAAGCGGCGCAGGATGCGCATTTCTGGGACGCAGCGGCCGGTGGCTACTTCGCCACACCTAGTGACGGCGAGCTGCTGCTGGCGCGCGCAAAACCGGATCGCGACGGCGCGGAGCCGGCGGCAAACTCCGTCGCAGCCAATAATCTCGTGCGATTGGCTGCCCTGACCGGTGCCGACAGCTGGCGACGCAAGGCGGTGGCGACCTGGCGTTCGGTGGCGGATCGCCTGGCCCAATACCCGTTTCTGCTGACGGAGATGCTGCTGGGCGTCGAGTCGACGGCGTGGCCGATGCGCGAGGTCGTATTGGTGCGCCCCGCGGGCACTGCGCCGGGCGCAACCGAACCCATGCTGGCCGAATTGCGCAAGCACTACATGCCGCACCGGGTTCTGCTGCAGGTGGAGATGGGCGCGGCACAAGACGACCTTGCAAAGCTCGCCCCGCTGGTCGCAGGCAAGACCGCGCGCGAAGGCAAAGTGACCGCTTACGTCTGCCGGCAAGGCGTATGCGAGCTGCCGACGACCGATCCTGCGGTTTTTGCCCAGCAGCTGGCAGCCGGAGTCCACGCCGGCGCACGGCGTGGCGCGGCGTCGCCGTGACAAAGTCACGACAATCTTGACTTGCATCCGCCGATCAATGGACTAGTTTATCTGTTGAGAGTCGCCCGGACGCGGCTCGCGGAGCATGCGATGGCGAATCACGGACACCTCAACCTGCACATTCACCCTGCGGCCGGCACGGTCGGCGACCTGGCGATGCGGCGGCCACACGCCGTCAAGGTGCTGCAACGGCACGGCATCGACTTCTGCTGCGGCGGTGGCAAGCCGCTCGACGACGCCTGTGCAGCTGCCGGTGTCTTAGTCGAGGTTCTGCTCAACGAAGTGACCGCCGTCGAGAACCGCGGCCAGGGCGGTCAGCGCTGGGACACGGCGCCACTGGCGTCCCTCATCGACCACATCCAAGCCACCCACCACGACGGCCTCGCCCAAGAGCTGGACCGCATCGTGGCGATGGCCGAGCGGGTGCTGACCGTACATGGACACAAGGACTTCGATCGCCTGTCCGGGCTGTATGAGGTGACGCTGCAGCTGCGCGCTGACCTGCTGCCGCACCTGGCCGCGGAAGAGGAGAACCTGTTTCCGGCGGTGCGGGCGGGCAGTCTGACCAAGGCCGAGCAGGCGATTGCCGGCATGGTCGCGGAACACGAGGCGGTCGGCGCGCTGCTGGCCCGCGCGAGCGAGCTGACCAACCACTACACGCTGCCTGAAGGCGCCTGCGCGACCTGGCGGGCGCTGTGGCACGGCCTGCAAGAGCTGGACGCCGACCTGCGCCAGCACATCCACCTGGAAAACAACGTGCTGTTTGCGCGGCTGCGCACAGCCGCCTGAGCGCCGATGTGGCGCCACCCTGCGCTGCGCCCGCTGTCGCGCGAGCACTTTGCGGCTTTGCTGGTCGTGCGCGACGTGCGCTGGGCGGCCCACAGCGGCGACCTGGCCCTCATCGCCCGCGCCAACCGCGAGCTGGTGCGCGCGTGGCGCCAGGACCTGTCCGGGCACTTCGACCGTGAAGATCGCTGCTTGCGCCCCGTGCTGACCGCAGCGGAATGCCAAGAACTCGACCGCCAGCACGCCGCACTGCGCGCCGCTTTCGCACAAGTGGCTGAGGTGGCTGAGCCGGATCCGCTGCTTGCGCTCGCGTGCGCCGAGGCCTTGCACGACCACGCTCGCTGGGAAGAAAGCACGCTGTTCATGGCCTTGCAAGCGCGCTTGAGTGACGCGGAGTTGGCGCACGCGCTGGCTAGCCTTGATGCTGCGGGGACTTGAGTCTGGCCCCGCGCCACGACGCTGATTTTGCGCCCAACTGTCTGCAATCGTCGCAAAGTTCACACGCCGACGCTCCCACAGCGCTCTGTCATGAAACCGCACGCTATGGCGGTGCGCGCTTGGCAAAACCAGTGAACCAGATGATTCTATGCGCAGCGATGAATCGCGGGGCGCAGCTGACCGTTTGCGTCATCGGCGGACACAACAACTAGGTCGGAGGAGCCATGCACCGAACAGCGGCGAATCACGCTCGACTATTTCGACGGCGGACGACAGCCCCACCGGGAAACCAAACATCTTTTGCGACGTTGTTCGCGCTCTGGGCGGTGGTCTACCCAGCGACCTCCAGCGCCGCGCCACCGGCTGTCACACCCAGAGTCGCGGAGGAGACCCCACATCCGGGTGAGCCGGCCGCCGGCTACCGCTGGGCGCGCGGCTGGATCGTGCGCGTCAACGGCTCTGAAGTGGTGATCGACCTCGGCACGGCCGACGGCTTGCGGCGCGGGCAAGAGCTGGCGCTGTACCGGACCGTCAAGGCTCGCCATCCCCGCACAGGAAAGGAACTGGTCGACCGCTTCGTCGCCGGGCTGTGTCCGGTGCTCGACGTGGCCACGCACCTGTCGCTGCTCAAGCCAGACAAGGAGTTGTTGGCGCAGCTGGCGGAGGGCGACCTTGTTGAATGCCAGGTGCCGGCACCTTCGCCAGCCGCGGCGGCCATGCCTGTGACAGCGGCCGGCAAGCAGCCAGCCAAGCCGTCCAAAGCCGCAATGGCCGGTAGTGGTGCCAAAGACGAGTCAACTGAAGGCGCGGCGGCCGGAACATGCCCGCCAGCGACCCCGTGCCCACCCTGCCCTTCGGCGGTGTCCAATGCCCGGGCGGGCGCCACGCCGGATGAGGTTGCCCTGGATGAGGCGTTTCAAAACAGCTTGGGCCGCACGCCGGCCGAGCGGATCGCGCTATGGCGAGACTGGCTGCGGCGCTTTCCTTCCAGCTCCCACGCCGACGCGGTGGTGCGTGAAGTCGCAGCCATGCACGAGCAGTCGGCCAACATGCGGGCCGCGCGGGCCGACGCAGAGCGCCTGACGCAACTGACGTCGGCGGGCGCA
>SXRM01000043.1 GCA_005792545.1 Pseudomonadota bacterium
CCCAGACTGCCTTCAAAGTGTCTGTAAATCAGCGGCCTTACATGACGACCACACATAACCGAACAGGCATGTCGCCAACCAGTTGATTCTGCTAGCTATGCCTTCGTGGTCAAGCGCACTCTCTGCGATCTGCGCCCAACATCTCCAGCTCCTACGCCAACAAGGTCAACCGCTGTAAGCTAGCCGCCAGCGGCGCCGCCACCCACAAAGACGCGTTGCCGCCCATCGCCGCCAAGCACGCCGAGGGCGTCACCGCCGACATCGCCGAGGCCGAAAAGCTCAATGCCGTCCAAGAGACCCTCAAGTCCGAACTCAAGAAAGCCACCAAAGCGTTGAACGCCAAGCTCGCTGCGGCAACGGCCAAGCGCGGCAAAATCATCAAGCTCGCCGAGGCCACCTTTGGCGCCACTGGCCCGGAAATGCAGGCGTTTCGCAGCAAGACCGAGGGCAAGGCGTAGGCGATGCCCTCCAACGCCCTCGAACGCTGGCAGTCGCTGACGGCGCACCGCCTGGCTGTGCTGCACCGTGCGCTCGACCACGCTGCGCCGGAGCAACTCGCGGACGCGGATGCCCGGGATCAGGCCGCCCAGGCGTTCGTCATCATGCTTGCTGCGCATTTTCAGGGGTTTTGCCGCGATTTGCACAACGAGTGCGCCGCGGAAATCTCGCGCTATGCCCAATCGCACCTGCCGCACGTGGCACCGTTCGTGCAAAGTCGCTTTTCCGAAGGACGAAAACTGAACCAAGGCGCCGCCAACTCGTCCACAATCGGAAGCGACTTTGGCCGCTTTACCGTCTCGTTTTGGACATTATCAGCCGTACAGGACCCGGCCGCCGCCGAGGCCCGCCGCGACTTGGACGAACTGGCCGAATTGCGCAATGCCCTCGCTCATCAGGATTTTGGGCGCACGCCGGACAAGCAGCCACCGCGGTTCGGCGCCGAAGACATCCGGCGGTGGTGGCTTGCGTGCGACGTTTTGGCCAGTGCGATGGATGCCGCGATGGTTGAGGTTTTGGTACCCTTTGAGGGCGGCGCGTCTGCGCCGACGAGGTCAAAATGACGGAAGAAGAGATTGACCGCCTGAACCGCCAAACCTTTCGGGTCGGCGATCATGTGCGGATCCCTGACTACGCCGGCGACCTCGACGCCGTCGTCACCGCAGACCTGAGCTACCTGGCCAAGTCTATCGGTAACCTATACTCGGTGCACATCTATCGCGACGATCGCGACGGCGGCGCCATCGACACCGAGTTCCTCGCCGGCTTCCTCCGCCCCGCCCCGCCCACCGAGCCCTGAGGCCACCATGCCCGACATGACCGGCGAACTGCGCCTGCCGCGCCCCTACCCCTTCACCCGCGAACAGTATGTGCGCATGGCCCACGCTGACGTCTTCGCCCCCGACCACAATGCCGAACTGCTTTGCGGCGGTATTTACCTCCGAGATAGCCAATCGCCAGCCCACGCCTGGGCGCTGCAACGCCTCAATGCAAAGCTGGTCCGCGCACTCGGCGGCAGCGCCGATGTGTTTGTCCGCGCGTCGCTGGCAGCTGGCGCCGACTCCATGCCAGACCCCGACCTCTACATCACCCGTCCCAACGCGGACGCCACCGACTACCCCGACCACGCGCTCCTGGTCGTTGAAGTCGCCGACACCTCGCTCGCCACCGATCGCGACATCAAGGGCCCCCTCTACGCCGCCGCTGGCGTGCCTGAGTACTGGATTGTCGACCTGACCCACCAGGTGTTTGAGATCTACCGCGACCCGCGCAACGGGCGCTACGCATCGCTGGTGACCCTTGGCCTTGGCGAGTTCGCGCACGCCATCGCGGTCGAAGGCCTGTCCGTTGACATTGCGGCGGTGCTGGCGTGAACGTCGACACCGCCACGGATGCAGCTCCTGCGACGCCGCGGCCCGAAGACCGCGCGGTGGCTGAGGCCTTGCTGGCGCGCGTGCGCACGGTTTTCGACGTGCAAGAGGCGTGGTGGTTCGGGTCGCGGGCAGAGGGGCGGGCAGGGCCGGACAGTGATTGGGATTTGCTGATTGTGGCGCCTTCGGACTTGGACAAGTTTGCGCCGATGTCGGTGGCGATGACCGCAACTCGCGACATCAAAGTGCTAATTGACGTTTTCGTGCTGACGCCGCAGGAGTTTGCGAAGGACCGCGACCGCTTTGGCAGGCTGGCCTGGTCGGCAACCAAGCATGGAGTACGCCTTGACCGATAAAGCTGACGCTGAAACCGTCGACGAATGGGTGCGCTACGCCGACGATGACCTGCGGGTTGCGCGCCTGCTGTTGCCGCTCGGGCTCACCAATGCTGTGGCTTACCCTTGCCAACAAGCAGCCGAAAAGTGGACCAAGGCTTTGCTGCTGCGCCTTGGCGTGTTGCCGCCCAAGATCCACGAAATTGAAAAGTTGCCTGACCTTATTGCGACGCGCGGGCCGGCGGCCAATCAAGAAGTGTACGCAGCGGCGGCGCGGCTGACGCCCGACGCGACCAAACCGCGGTACCCGGGTTTGGGCGAGGTGACCGTCGACGACGTGGTCGAGGCGCTAGCCCTCGCGGCCGTGATTCGCGATGCCGTCGCGGTTGCGCTGGCCCGGGAGGCACCGTGAATTCGCTGGCTCGCGTCCTCGTGATTTCGCTGGTTTCAACGCTTGCGACAACCCCAGCTCAAGCCGCCCCCACCAAAGCCCAAACGCTCGCCACCCAAGCCAAACGCGCCTACGACGACGCCCAGTACGACCGCGCCGCGGAACTGTACCTCGCCGCCTCGCAAGCCGACGCCGACGGCGCGCAGTACCTGTACGCCGCCGCGCGCGCTGCCCACATGGGTGGCCGCCTTGACCGTGCGGACGAGCTGTACCGCAAAGCCCTTGCCTCGGCAAAACTGCCACCAGAACTGACCGCCAAGGTGCAAACCTACCTCGACGCTGTGGCCGGAGCGCGGGCCGACAAGCTCGATGCCGAGGCCGCGGCGCAACAATCGGCCAACAACTTTGCCGCGGCCGCCGACACCTGGCGCTCGGCCGCCGCTTTGCAACCCAAGCGTGCCGCGTACTGGTGCAGGGCAGGGCGCGCCGCGCGGCTGGGTGGCGACAAGGCCGCGGCACAACGCGACTACATGCGCTGCCAAGACACCGCGGCCGAGGGCAGTCCCGAGCGCGCTGATGCAGAGCGTGTCGTGGCCGAGTTGGCGACCGCGTCCCCAGACAAGCCCGACGCTGTGGCGGTCAAGTCGCCCGAACCTGCCGACCGCACGACAGCATGGGCGGCAGCGGCGGGCGCCGTGGTCGGTGTTGCGGGTGGCGCTGCGCTGCTCTGGCTCGGCAAAGGCGCCAGTGCCGAGGCCAACGCTTTGCCAGTGCGCAATCAGGCCGAGGTGACTGCCTACAACACCGCCTTTGACCGGGCAGAGCGCCTCTGGTGGGGCGGCGCAGCGGCGGCTGGCGTGGGTGTCGTGGCTGGCGTGGCGTCGCTGTACTTGCACAACAAGGCGGCGGCGAAGGCGACGTTGGCTGCGGTACCGTTGGCCGATGGCGCAATGGTGGTGGTGCTGTGGTGAAGCGCATCGTCCTACTCGCACTGCTGCCTGCGTGCCTGGAACCTCGCAAGGCCGACGAGCAGTTGCAGGCGGCGGTGGCGAGCGCGCAGGCTGCCGATGCCAAGGCCGAGACTGCGGCTGTGGACGTCGACTCGGGCGCAGTCGCGGATGCAGAGCCTGACTCTGGACCCGATGCGGAGCCTGACACTGACCCTGGCCCTGACACTGACACTGGCCCTGACCCTGAGACGACGCAAGACACAGGCACAGAGCCAGACTCCGACACGGGCCCAGACATCGCCCCCGACATCGCGCCCACCGGCTGCCTGGGTGACGACGACTGCACGGCCGTCGCCGGCAAGCCCATTTGCAATTC
>SXRM01000410.1 GCA_005792545.1 Pseudomonadota bacterium
CAGCAGCAGGTGGCACAGTTCATGCGCTAGGGTCGTGCGCCGGCCCTTGTCGTCTTTGGCATGGGTGCCGGCACGGTTGATGAAAACCGCCGGACCGTGCTTGGGTCCCCAAACGGCGATGGCGTCCACGTTCGCTGACTCAAGTGTGCAATCCTCAATCAAAACCCCAAGCTCGCCCAAGAATCGCTCTGGATCGAGCCGGTCAAGGGGCATGTTGAGCAAGCCGCGCAACGTGGCCGCGGCTGCATACCCAACCTCAAAGGCCCTCCACGGATTGCCAATCTCGTGGTGCCCGGCCAACGCCGACGTCCAATAGGCAAGGTTGCCCGATGGCGCTGGCCTGGTCTTGGCGATGGGTGCCGCGATAACGCGCTGGTCGCCTGGTGGCAGCCCTGGCCCGGCCATACGCGCAGCGGCCAGCAACGGCGAGTCGCCTGCTGCCGCGGAAAACTGCAACAGGTTCGATACGTTCTGGGCTCCGCCAAGCTCGTCGATGTATTCCTGCGGCCAACTGGTCGCGTTGCGGACCAAGGCCTCCAAAGGCAGGTCGGTCCGAGTCGAACACTTCTCGACCGCGCTGGCGGCCCTTGCATCACCTGACAAGGCCGCGCGACTGGCGATTTCGTTGCCCAGGGACTCCAACGCGTCAAAGACTGCGGGCGCCGGCAGCAGCCACACCTTGCCGGCGCTTGCGACCTCGCAGAGCCTGCCACGTCGCAGGATCCAGATCGGCCGCGTCCACAGGCCCTGCAGCGCGGTGGACAGCTCGTGCGCGAAGGTAAAGGTGCGTACTGCGCGTTCTTCGCGGGCGGACACCGCTGCCGGCATCCCCTCCCAACGCGCATTGGCGTGCCGGTGCAGATTGTCGGTGCTGCCGCGCAGCCCTAACGGCAGCGCCTGTTCATGCGTCAGCGCGGGCCATTGGTGCCCCAGGAACTCGAGCAGCTCGATCCACGTCCACTCCATCCCCTCGTCCGTGCGGTCGCCGTACCACAGGCAGGTATCGCCCACCTCAACGCGCAACGTGCCGCGGGTCACCTCTGCGGCAGTGCCAGACTGCGCATCGCCCCAGCGGAGCTCGCACAGCAGGGCGTCGGTGGAGCCAAATCGAATCAGCGGTGTGGTCATGGCGGCGTGTTCTCAAGCCAGCGCTTGAACTCGCGGCTGCAGCCAAGGTCTATTGCGCGCTGTTCAAGGCGCTCGCGGACGTCGGCTGGCACGTCGCGCCGGTACTCAGCGCCATGCGCCGGAAACCCGTGATAGCTCTGCCCAGCCACGGTTTCGGTGAACCGGTACAACACGCCGTCACGACCGACCGCGTAGATGCGCTTGGGCCATGGGTTATCGGTCAGCACCACGAACCCCTCGCGCATCAGCGCTTCTGCTTCGGCCAGACTCATGGTGCAAGGGCACTTGCCGACCACCTTGTCGCGCAGCTTGACAAAGCCGGCTACCGGCTGATCCCGCTTGTGCTTGCGCTTGGGCTCCTCGTCGGGTTTGTAGCTGAACTGGGCAAGGTCTGGGGTTGGGTTCGGGTTGCCTGGCATTGGAAACAAGCAAGGTCCGCGCGGTGCAGGGGCGACTGCGCGGCATTTTGCGGCGGGCGGCTGGGGGTGTCGATGCTGGGATTGGTGGCTTGGGCCGGTGGGTGATGTCGGGGATTGCTCTTGAGGCGCAGGGTGTAGCGATCTGCGCTACCAAAGCAGCTTCTTCACCGAGTCTACCGCGAGGTCAATCAGGGCCTTTTGCAGCCCCGCGGCAATTTCCGCCTTGGCCTTTCCTACCAGCAGTTTCCATTTGACAACGGCAAAGTGTGTTCGCGGCGTTTCACTTTGCAAGTCAGGGACGAACGCAATTGCCTGCCTCCGCTCATCGGCAGAGAGTCCAGCGACGCACTCAAGCAAGTCGCTCAGCGCTTGAATCGCCAACGCCGTCCACGGATACGGCTTGCCGCACGCGTGGCAGTAAGCCGGCGCAATGCTCAGCTTGGTGCTCAACGATGTGCGGCCGTCGCTGTAATAGGCACCTTGAATCGGCGCTGCACAGGCTGCACAGGCCGTGACCGTCGCCTGGCCGCATTTGGTGCAGTGATCCTTGTTGAGGTTAGGCATCATCCTGGTACTACGGTTGATGGTGTGCCCGTTCGTACAAATCTGCGCGGCATCGTAGCCTGTCATGCCAGACCTCCTTGGCCCCCAAATGCTGTCCCTGACCATTGGCCACCTCGTCGATTTCGCCGCCACAACGGTAGGCCAGCGGCGTTGCTGCGAAAGCCAGCGTTGGCGGCCACCCTTCGTCAGTCACACGGCCGGCAATAGCTCTGCTAGGGGTCGGTCGCCAGAATGAAACTTTGGCGTGTGGCCTTTGCAGTGCTTGATCTCAGTTTCGAGCGCCCGCCTGTCCTCCTTGTGCAACTTGTCGCCCAGGACGTGTAGCGACGCTTTGGCCCAAGGTGGCAGTGCGGCACTCGTCCGCACTTTTTCTGCGTGCGACCACGACGTTGCAAACTTCTCGCGGACATTCGATACGCTCAGGCTTCCTGCCTTCAGCTCAACAAGCACCTGCAGCAAGTATTCTGCGGTGCCGCGCCGCACCAGTACAAAGACAATGCAATCGGCAGTCGGCGCCTTGTCCGGCCGCCCAGGCTGGAATACTTCGTGGTCGCCATCCAAGACGACAATGTCGACGATCTCAAGCGCCTCTCTCGCGCGCGTAGTCGGCGCGACAACCTTCGTCGCAGCAGAGCTGCAGCCATCATCCTTGACCGCCGCCGCAAATTTACCGGTTCGCACCCGGTCAAAAGGCTTCGACACCACGGCTAGGCCTCGACGTTGCCGAGCCGCTCGCGCAGCTTGCGGCGTTCGTCGTAGAGACGGTCGTCCACTTCTGCGAGTTCATCAGTGTCGAGCCCCGCTTCGATGTTGACGGGCTCCGCTTGTGCGACGAATCCGCCCGTCGCACTTGGCGCAAACCGGTAGACAGCAACCTCATCGGCTCGAAGATCGGCGGGGCCAAGCTGACGCGCTGGGGCAGCGCGGTCTGCAATCGCCGTCTCCATGACAATGGCGCCAAGTTTGCGAATCAACAGGTCGCTGTGCGTGGTAATCACCAGCCGTACACCGGCACGGACGAGCCGCGCTAGGGCGTCGGCCAGCACCAGTTGCTTGTCGGGGTGCAGGTGCGCTTCGGGCTCTTCGATGACAACGAGCGAATCTTTTTTCGCGAACTTGCGCAGAATGAAGGTGACGGGCGCTAGTTCTGCCACACTTGAAGACGCTCGCTCCATGGGCACTGTCAGGCCGCCAGCCGCGTTGAACTCCAACTTTGGCATAGGCCCAGCGGCTGCTTGTGCGCCGATAGTACCGCCGTGTAGCCTTGCCTCAATCTCCTTGACCACGGTCGCCATTGCACCGTCTGGTGCGCGCCCAGCCCGGGCGAAATCTGGCAAGAACTGACTGATTGGCCCGCGAGCCCTGAATCCTTCAGTTAACGCAGCAATGGTCACCACGTGGCTCACGGCCAGCAGTCCGGTACGTCCCGCAGGAAACAGCAGCGGGGCTGGACCAAAATGAGTTTGCAGCGCGTGCGCCATCGTGCCGATGAGGTGCACGGACGCGGCTTTCGCCGTATCACCTGGTGTTAGATCTGCCGTGCTACTCAGGCCTTGGCGCGCGCCCCATGTCCGCAGGAGATCATGCCCAGCATCATTGAAAAAATGCGGCGCGAAGCAGTTGGGCTGCAAATTGGCACCGGCCGCCATTTCTGCCGAAGGACTTCCGCCGCCGAACCAAACGAGTGGTCCGGTTACTGCGTTCTGGCGCCGCAGGTCCACTTTTTCGGCTTCGAGCAACCTTTCGATGTGCGACATGACCAAGGTTGCAAGGTGTCGACCGGGCAAAACCATATTCTTCACTTGCCAGGCCCGACGCGCTGCGACTTGTTTGTCGCTGAGGGTCGCGCCGAGCCAGTCGGCCTTGAACCCACTTGCCATTGTTGAAATCATGGCTTTGACCGCCACGTCGTGTCCAACGAGCTGGTAGTCCCCCGCGACTGCGTCGAGCAGCGTTTGTCCCGCGTGCGCGAATGCGTACATCGCCGTTGCTGCAAATGACTTGCCTGAACCAGAGGGGCCGACGAGCACCGTCAATCGCCGCGGGACGATTCGCGCCTCTGCGATCGGCCCATAGTCGCGAAACTCAAATCCGAAGTCTCCCGGGGCAATGCGCGTCGATGGTGTGGCTTGTTTTGCTCTCACGCTAGGCTCCCGCATTCAGTCAGCCGCCAAAGTTTGCATCGGTTTCGGCAAGCGCCGCGCCAAGCAACCGCCGCAACCGCGCCGGCGCCTCGGCAACAATTTGCCCCTGAACCGCGATGTTGTCCATGATTTCCGCCAGAGTCCGCGTGTCACAGTCAACCCTGGCCCGCGGGTTCACCGCCTTGCGGTCACACACCGCAGCGTCGATGTTCTCGGCCTTGTCTTTGGCCGCGTTCGTAACTCTTGGTGGTGAGCACCGGGTCGATGAGCCACTTGCGCGTTTCAGCTTCGTTGAACATCACGACCTTGTGCGATCCCTAGTTCCAACTACCGGGGCGGGCGACATTGGCGCCGCATCGCAGATGCTGCATTGCAGCCATCTTTCCGTCAAGGCGGCAAAAAGACAGACCAACCGCCCCACAGCCCAATTCAGGCCCCAACTCCTCGCCCCCACCACCATTTCATGCCAAACTCGGTCCCCGTCTCCGCGGCCCACCCGCGCTTTCCACCACCCCTCCCACCCGTACTGATCAAAAACCCGCCCGCCCAGGAGCGCCTGCCATGCCAACCAACCTCGAACCCCTCGTAATCACACCAACCACCCACGACACCCTCGCACTCGCCGAACTCGCCGCGCTCACCCGCGACCACCTGCAGTTCTACCGCCTCGAAGTCGGCCGCGTCATCCTCGACCGCTTCTTTGGCGGCGACTCGGCGGCCTACCTGGACCGCAGCAACACCAAGTCCGCCAAATTCAGCGACTTCGCCAAGGCCCACGCCACCGACCTCGAGTTTCTCGGCCTGAACGAACGCATCCTGCGCTCATGCGTGCAGTTGCGCACGGTGTACCTGACGTTGCCGCCGACCGCGCGCGAGACGCTGGGCTACTCTCGCACGCTGGCGCTGACCAGCGTCGACGATGCCACCAAGCGGGCGCAAATGGCGAAGGCCGCGATTGACCACAACTGGACCCTGTCGCAACTGCGCGAGGCCATCCAAGACGACCGCGCCGGCCTGTGGTACGACACCGACAGCGAAATCGCCGGTGTGCAACCGCCGGTCAAAGCAGGCGAAGCCCCTGCCGCCGTCAAGCCAATGGCCGCCGGCCACTTTGCCAACCGCGCCAAGCGCTGGGCCGACGATGCCAATGCAGTGGCCGCAGACTGGACGCGCGTGGACGCCGCCAAACTGTCGAAGGCGCAGCGCAAGCTGGCGCGCGACGCCTTGCAAGGCGCGGCCGAGGCGATTGCGGGCTTGCTTGCCAAGCTGGATGCGGAGTAGGTCGGGCCGAACCTTACAATTGACACGGCCCGACGGGCAGCGCAGCTTGGCCGTAGTCGCCGCCTTGGCGAGGCCGGCCTCGATGGAACCGCGCGCCGTCGCGCTATCCGGTAAGCGCCAGCAGGCCGCCGGCCCCGATTGGAAGCCCTATGGTTCGCGCAAGCCCAATTAGGGTTCCTGGGCGGTGGCGCGACGGCTATGCGCTTGACTTTCATACGCTGAGCAGCAGGTACCTTGGCGACGACCGGAACCTGTCAACCGCAATTCGGCCGTGTGATCCTTGACCGTGCCCATACGCAGTGCCTGCCAGCGCGTTTGACATCGGCTATCCATACGAGTTTTTGGCGCGGTTGCGGTGAGTAAGGGCCTGGAAATGATTTACTCAATCATTTCTCCGGCCCTCTTGCTTGCTTCGTGGGTCGCCAGCTCGCGGCCTCGGAGGCCGACTCGCGGCTCCGCCTTGTGCCGAGAGTGTTCAAGTCATTATTTTCCAGTCCCTAAGAGGGTGTATTCATAACCACGAAGCGATGGGATGCCAGTCCGGTCGCCAGTGGAGTCGGGCTGCGCTGTAGTTACCGAGCTGGCGCTGGCCTCTGGCGCTGTGTGCACCTGTGCGCTCGCATTGTC
>SXRM01000044.1 GCA_005792545.1 Pseudomonadota bacterium
CTCCGCCGCCTCCGCCGCCGCCTCCTCCGCCTCCTCCGCCGCCGGTGTCTGCGCCGCCACCGCCGCCGTCTGTCGAGCCGCCGCGCGCGCGTGCCAGCAGTCCCGTGCCGAGCACGCCGGCGCGCGACGAGCACGGCCCACATGTGGAAGGGCTGCGCGCCGATCTGGCCCAGCGCGACGGTCGTATCCAGGAGCAGAAGATCGAGATCGAGTCGCTGCAGAGGCGGCTAGATGAGGCGCGCAACGATGCCAGCGCCAAGGGGTCGGCGCAGTCGCAACTGCAGACGGACCTGGACAACGCGCGCCGGGCAGCCAATGACGCCTTCGCCGAGTCCGACACTCTGCGCCGCGAAATTGCCGCACTTGAGGGTTTTCTCGCCGACGCCAAGGCCAACGCGGACCAGGTGCGTGCGCAGTTGGCCGATGCCAACTCTGGCTCACGGGTGGAGGACGAGCGTCACATTGCAGCACTGCAAGGCGAATTGCAGGTTCTGCGCGAATCGGCCAACGCGGCTCAGGACAAATTCGAGGAAGCCCGCGCGGGCCGCCGGAACGCTGAAGAACTCGCCAACTTGCAGCGAATGCGCGCCGATGGCGCAGATGCTGCAGCGCAAGGTGCGCGCAACGAAATTGCGCAGCTCAAGGCCGAACTTGCCCACGCGCAGGCGCAGGCTGGTTTGTCGCAGGCCATCGACACCGTCAGTGCCGAAGAGTACGACGCCCAAGTCGCCGCGCGCGAGGAAGCCGAAGCCCGCACGGCTCAACTGGAAAAGGAAGTTGTTCAGCTCAAGTCCCAAGCCGCGCGCGCCAAAGCAGACGCGGGCAACGCGTCCAGCGCTGCGCTCGCCGACCTGCAAGACAAGCTGACTGCTGCGAACGCCCGTGCCGAAGCGGCCGAGGCCAAGATCGCGGGTGGGGGCGATGCCCAGGCTGCGGAGGGCGAGGCCTCACGCCTGCGTCTTCAGCTAAAAGCTGAAAAGTCGCGCAGCGCGGAATTGCAAAGCCAGTTGGATGCCGCCGGCGCCGCCGCCGGCAACAAGGCCAGCAGCGAAGATGCGCAGCGCGCCCAGGCGGATGCCGAGGCTGCGCGCCAGGAAGTAGCTGCGTTGCGCAAGCAGCTTGCGCAAGCTGAGGCCGCAGGCAGCGCAGCGGCATCCGGTGAAGACACGAGCGATTTGCGCGCTCAGCTTGATCGCCTGACGGCGACCAACAAGGAACTGCAGGAGACTATTAGCGCCAACCTCAAGCGAATTCAGCGAATGACGGCGCAGTCTGCGAGCGGCGGCGACAGCGCAACGTTGCAGGCGCAGGTCACCAAGCTCACGTCAGACCTCGCAGCCTCCCAAGATCGCGTTCGCAAGTTGGAAGCCGCACCGGCACCTGCGGCTGGCAGTGGCGACCTCGCCGGCAAGGTGTCGCGCGGCGTGCAGGAGCTCAATGGCATCGTGTCGAGCTTCCGCAATGACTTTGAAGCTGTTGCGGACGCCTTCGAGGTACTGCGCGGCGGCGACGAAGCTGACCGCGAGGACGCCCTGTCGCAAATGCAAGAAGCCATCGACAACTGTCGCGAGCGCAGCGCCGCGATCAAGAACCTGGTGCGCGACCTGCGCGCGGCGGTCGAGGGCGGGGCGTGACGACTGGCAGTTTCTGGCCAAACGAGGGCGACGAGTTGACCGTGCTCGTCGATGGCCGCGATGGCCGTGCAGTGACTTTGCGTGGCCGAGCGGGGCGCGTCGATGCGCAGAGCTTGCTGATTCCGCGCGCCAGTTTGAGTGCGGCGCAGGCCGATTGGCTCACGCGCGCAGACCAGGTGGTCACGGTCGCCTACCAAAAAGCGGGCAAGCTGATCTTCTGGCGCATGCGCACCGAAGAGCCCCTGCCGAACTCGCTGTATTTGACCAGTGTCCGGCAACCGGCGCCGGATGAGCGGCGCGCCTTTGTGCGCGCGCACTTGCGGCTGTGGGTCAAGTTGACGCTTGCCGACGAGGACGGCCTGTTTGAGCGCCAGTGCACCGAGATCGACATCAGCGCTTCGGGATTCGGTCTGGTGATGCGCGCTGCGCCCGAACTCGGCGCGCTCTTGGACGCCGAGATTGCCTCGACGGAACACGCAAGGCCACTGCGCGCCGCCGGTGTCGTCGTGCGCCGCGAACAGCGCAGCAATGGCTGCCGCATCGCCGTGCGGTTTGTGACCTTGAACTCATCCGACGAAGAGGCGCTGTTGCAGTGGGTGTACCACAGCAAGCGAGACGCACTGGCAGAGCGGTTGGGCCGTTCCAAAGCGCTGTGACGACCTCCCCAGCGACATGACACCAATAGACAAAATTGCTGCGTGCGTCGCGGCGGTGTGGTGCTGCACCGCGTGTACAGGACCAACGGCGGCGCCCCAGGGCACCGGTTCCTCAGTCGCGGACGTCAATGCGGATACACCTGCCACGATCGCCGACCTGCAAGACACCGGCGACTCGGTCCAGGAGGCCGCAGGCGTCGGTGCGGACGTGGCCGAGGCGCCGGAGGCACTTGGCGATACAGCCGCCGCCAAGACCACGATTTGGGTCCACCATCCCAAGCCGGTAGCCCTAGCGCTGCGCGGCGCGATCGCGCCATTGTCGTGGTCTGCCGACTTCGCACCGCAGGCACTGACGGCCACCGCTGCTCGCTTTGACGTGCCCGCAGCCAGCGGGCCGTTCCAAGTCAAGCCCCTGGCGAACGGCGCATGGTCGTTGGGTGCCAATTTCGTGGTGCAGCTGAATCAGCCGCGCGCCATCTACCCGTATTTCGACGCGAAGGTCTCCGCACCCCGCCGCAACGACTTCAGCCTGCCAGGTCCAGACGGACAGCCGCGCACCGTGCGCGTGCGATTGCCGGCCGGCTACGACGAGAACACGCTGGCCACCTATCCACTGCTTGTGATGTTCGACGGGCAGAATGTGTTCGATGCGCAAACGGCGACTTTTGGTGTCGCCTGGGAAGTCGACGACGCCATCGACGCCTCGATGGCGCAAGCAAAGTTCCAGGAAGTTGTGGTAGCAGCCATTGATCACGGCGGCGGCAAGCGCATCTACGAGTACACCCCGTGGGCCGACGCCAAGAACGCAGGTGGCGGTGGCGAGGCGCATCTGACATGGATTCACGCGCAGGTGCTGCCCGCCCTGGGCAAAAAATACCGGCTTCAAGCTGGAGCGCAGACGCGCTGCATCGGCGGCTCGTCCCTGGGCGCTCTGATGACGTTGTACGCGCTAGGCGCGCATCCAGATCAGTGGTCCTGCGGCCTGGCAATGAGCGGCGCCTGGTGGTGGGCCGACCTCAAAGTCCTGTCGTGGCTTGCCACAGCGCCTGGCTCGGCCAGTCATCCGCGGCTGTGGCTGGATGTGGGTACGGTCAAAGACGGCTTGGAAGACACGCAGGCCGTCCGCGACAAGCTGCTGTCGCTTGGGTGGCAGCAGCCTGCCAGCCTCGGCTACTTGGAGGCCAAGGGCGCGGACCACAGCGAAAAGGCCTGGGCCGAGCGCGCACCGATGGCGCTGCAGTTCCTGTTCGACCCGCACGATCGCGCCAAGCCCTTCTAGCCGCGCGGGCAAGCTCGCGCCCAAGCGGATCGGCCACTTCCCCTGCGAGGCCGCAGGGCCCTCGACCCGCAGCAACTTCACCGTCCGCCAATCGTTCAGGCCCCGCAGCAACCGCAGCCCTGCCCCCC
Source organism: Pseudomonadota bacterium (assembly GCA_005792545.1). GTDB lineage: Bacteria > Myxococcota_A > UBA9042 > UBA9042 > UBA9042 > SXRM01. The sequence continues at coordinate 3,698 of SXRM01000044.1, forward strand.
CCCGCAGCAACCGCAGCCACGACGCAGACGAAAAACACCAAAAGCCAGATCGACGTCCGCCGATCTGGCCCTGGTGCTCTGTGTCTTGCTAACGCCCTGGCAGTTGGCGCCCCACCGTGATGGGGTGCGAAGTTGTCAGGGCTGCGGAGCCGGACTAGAAGCGATCGCCGCGATCGCCACCGCGGTCACGGTCGCCGCGCCGCCCACCGCGACCGCCGCCGTCACCGTAGCCGCCGCCGCCGTAGCCGCCGCCGCC
>SXRM01000411.1 GCA_005792545.1 Pseudomonadota bacterium
CAGGGTCAGGGTTAGGGTTAGGGGTCGGGGCAGGGCAGGGCGCCGAGTCAGCGTAGGTTGGATGGCAAGCATTGTCGTGGTCTCGAGCGCGCGGGACAACGCGGGCACCCGCACAGCGTACCGCCGCACTTCGCGTTCGGCCAGCGGCCAAGCCGCCCCCAACCCCTTGTCGCCCCAACCATCTCCGCGCAAGCCTGCGCGGATGGCCGACCGCTGCCCGCCCGAGCCACTGGTGCACGACACCGCCCCGACGGCGGGTCCTGACGTCGCCGCGTTGACGACCTATTGGGCCGAGCGCGTGTCGACAGCGCTGCGGCTGTGGCCGTTGCCGGCCGATTCCTCGGTAGCGGATGACCTGCCTGCCGTGTACGCGCTGGCGCCGCGCGGACTGGTGGGTGGCGAAGCGGCGTTGATCTGGCGGCCCTTGCGCTGCTGGCAGGCCTGCTTTTCTTGGGCGCCGCGGTGCGTCCGGTGCGCGAACTGCCGGTCCGCAAGATACCGGCGAACCGGGCCACGCGGATCCGCAACCGCTTGTGGACGCTGCCTTTGTGGCTGGCGCTGGGCTTGGACGCTGTGGGTAGCGACCGGCCGGCGCGCGGCATCCTCGTCGCGGCGCTCTACGTCGTGCTTTTCGGGCTGTCTGGAACGCTCTATGGCGAGGGCGCCATCGCGGCCGCGACGATTCAGCACAGCTTTGACCTGTTTCCAGGGGCGCCGATCGATCCGACCGAGACCGGCTTGAACGCCTGGGGCGCGGTTGCGCGGGTGGCGTTGGTGGTGTTGCTGCTGGGGCACTGGTGGCGGATGTGGCCGGGGGCGGGGGTAGCGAAGTGCGCGCCCGTGCACCCGCTGCGGTGCCCAGGACGTCGCTCTGGTGGGTTGCGAACAGCAAGAGACCGCAAGTTCACTGCGGCGCGGGCACGAGCAGCGAGGGCGCAAGTTCCAGGTCGCCCGCGAATGACGCGCTTTCCTTCTCGCCGTCCCCATCGAGATCCAGGTCGGTCTTGAGTAGCGCCTCCACAAGCCCGAAAGTGGTGCTGATCGGCACGCGATCTGCCTTTTCGTCGGGAACCGCCTTGATGAGCGCCAGCAAGGCCTGCTTGCGGTAGGCGCCACAGACCCTGAGCGTGTAGGTGCCCGAAGTCGCAGACCACACGCCGGCAAACGTGACCTTGCAGGCCAGCACGTTGACATCTGGCTTGCCGAACGCTGCCATCGGAACGGCTGTCGGACACGTGATTGCGATCGCATCCCCTGTACGCTTCGCCGTGCAAGCCGCACGCAAGGCACTTTCTCCGGACTCTGAGAGCTTGTAGGACATCGGGTGCACGGTAAGTGCGCACTGCGCCGTCTTGTCACTCCAGGCGCAAGCAGCAGTCGGGTCGGCGGGCAGGCCTTGCAGGCAGTCTACCTGGTAGGGCACGCCAATGGTGTTCGGGGCGTGCTCGCGCATCATCCGCAGCAGCTCGCCAGAGTTGATGGTCGGTCCTGCGGAATCGTTGATCCAGTGCAAAAAGGCAGCCCCAGCCGTGCCCAACTTTACAGGATCGCGATGACCCGAGGTCATCGGCGATTGCCGTTCTTGCTTGCTCGGTGGGTCGCAAGCTCGCGGCTTTGCAAGCCGACTCGCCGCTCCTTTCTTGCGGTGGGTTTGATCTCTCTTCAAGGCGATTCTGTATTGTTGTCCACCTTGCTGTCACCAGTCAGGTCGCAACCCTCGCTTTGTGGTGCGAGCTTGGCGTGCACGACGCGCCAGACTGGCGTTGGCGTGGAGGCCGCTGGCAGATTGCACGCGATGGGCTTGCAGGGGTCGATGGTGCCGACTTCGCACCACTGGCCTTGTGGGCAAGCCGCGGTTTCGCAGTACGGTTGGCAGCCCTTGCCCTAGTAATACCAACCTTTCGGTTTGCACGGGTCAACGTAGGTGGTCGCCTTTGGCCCGGATTTGCCTCGGTATCGGTTGCCGGCTTGTCCAGCGTTGTCGCCGGTGTCGGCTGGCGTGGCAAGGCCTTCCGCTTCGGCACTGTCCAAGCGTGGAAGCCCTAAGGGATTGGTAGCAATGTCCAACACCTCGTAGCCCGCAAGTGCCAGCAGCAAGGTAAGGGTGGCGCTGTGCATGGGCAGACTCCATTGCCTGGGCGACCGCTTGCGGTCGAGATTGGCGCAGCATGCAGGGCTCGACTTCGCGGTCAAGGGCGGATGCCGACTTGGAACGAATGGAGTGCGCTCCAAGCCAGTGGCCCGCCCGCCGCTGTGGCAGCGCTCGGGCTTCGCGTGGGACTGAAGTCCCCGCGACGTTCGAGAAGTCTGCTTGCAGACTCTTCCGTTGTAGGCGAATCGGTGTCCGTGTCGGCAAGTACCCGCTGCCAACAGCCCAGCAGGGGCTCCTTGACCATCGCGGAGGACTTCAGTCCCAAGCCCAGCGCAGCCGGCCAGCACGCACGCGTTCAATAGGCCAGTTCGCTTTGCGGTCGCGTCCAGCCAAGGTAGGCCACCGAATCCGATTACACTCTGCAGCGAGGGTGCCGTTCCTAAAATGGGGACGACCGGCGGGATGCTGCTCAGACACACCTTGCAAATACTGCCGGCGGCTAAAGCCGCGGCCTAGGTGTACCAAGCCTTGCCTCCGCAAGGCCAGGCAATCACATGTGAAATCTCAGCCCGGCGCAGGCCGGGCTTTGCACAGCTAGCCTGCGGCTTGAGCCGCCGGGTCCAACCAGAACGCCTTGAAGACCAATGAGTTCTGTGCACAAGGCCGTGGACCCGCAAGCGCGATCCGCACCCTACACCGCGGTCTGGCCTGGCCAGCAGCGAAACCGTGACAGCGCCGCCCGTTGGCGCCACGCTGCCGGCATGAAGCTGACCGGCATCGAGCTTGAGAACTTCCGGTGCTTCGAGCGGGCCACCTTTGACCTCACCGACCCCGAGTCCGGGGCGCCGTTGCGCGTCGCTGTGTTGGCCGGTGGCAACGGCTGTGGCAAGTCGAGCGTTTTGCAGGCGGTGGCGGGGGTGGTTGGCAGCGAATTCCCGAGTTGACCACGCCGATCGGCGAAGCTGGGTACCCTGAACCCGGCCATGTGCGACTCGGTGGCCGAGATATTCGACGCTGCGAGGCGCGCGGCCGGGTCTCCGCGGCAATCTGTGACTTGGTGCCCACCGAGCACGGACCGGCGTGCCAAGTTGTCGCAACTATCGCGTCAAAGCTTGACCGAGGGCATGCGCAGTGGGCGATGCCAGATTCAACCTTCGAGTGGGCCGCCTCCGCCGCGCAGGGTGCCGCTAGGCCCGTGTGGCAGCTTGCGACCCGTGACCTAAACCGCAAGTCAACCGGCGTGCTGGTCACGTTCGACGCCTGCCGCATCCTGCCCCGCGGCACCGTGGACGGCCCCAACAAGAAGCTTGTCCCCAGCCACCGGCTCGACGGCACCTTGCGCCCCACCGTTGCCCCCGACGGCACGCTGCACCCGCGCTTCACCGCGCTCAAGCAGTGGATTGTCAACCTGGACTACGCCCGCGCCAAGCAGCGCGCGGACCGTGGCGCCGATGCGCCGGCTTGGGACACGCTGCGGCAGGGCCTCGACACCCTGCTAGCGCCGTTCAAGTTTGCCGGTGTGGACGACCGCTTCGACGTGCTGTTCGAGACGCCGACCGGCACCGTGTCCATTGACGAGTTCAGCGACGGGCTGCGCAGCCTGTTCGTCATCGTCGCCGAACTGATGATGCGCCTGTCGCTGTGCACCGACGACCCGGCGCGCGTGCTGGAGCAGGAAGCTTGCTGCCTCATCGACGAAATCGACGCGCACCTGCACCCGCGCTGGCAGCAGACGGTGTTGCCGGGGCCGACCCAGTTGTTTCCCAATGTGCAGTTCATCGTCACCACCCATTCGCCGCTGGTCGTGGCGCCGGTGTGGCCGCATCAGGTGTTTCGCCTCGACCCGGAGTGGACATGAGCACGGTTGTGGTTCGTCGCCTCGACGTGCTCGGCGCCTTGCCGGCACTGCCTACCGCGGATGTGGAGCGCGACGTGTTCGTTTTGGTTGGCGCCACGGGCAGGCCGTGGAGCCGTGTGCCCGGGGCAGCCGCGGTCAAACGCTTCTGGCTGGCACGCGGCGCGCTGGCTCAACCGGGCGACGAAGTGTTGGTGTGCGAGGGCCAGGTCGAACTCGCCGCAACCACCGACCTGCGTGGTGCCGCGACGCCACTCGCTGCTGCCGGCCCCGGCGCAAGACCTTGGCTTGCTTGTCGCCAGCAACCACGGCGAAGCCGACGGCCTATTGCTGTGGGGCGGGCAAGTTATGGCGGCGGACGCGCTGCGTGGTGCGTTGACTCTTGCGCGTGCGCAGCTTGTGCTCGTGTTTGGCCAGTGCCATGCCGGTGTGTTCTCCAACTTGGGGCTGCCGCGAACGGTTGTGCTTGCAGCGTGCGCCGCTGAGCAGAAGTCGCGGGCCCGGCCCAACGGGACTACGACCGCTTCTTGCATGACCTGGGCAAGGCGGTGCTCGATTCCAACGGCCGTGTGGATTTGGCATCTGGCTTTGCTGCGGCGGTGGCGAGCAATCCCTACCCTGGCCGCGAGACGCCGCAACTGGATGACCCGCATGGGTTGGCGGCGTCGGTGGGGCTGCGGTTTGTTGCGACGACGGGCGGCGGACGGGTTAGGTAGCGACGGGCCGCAGTTTTCCGCACGGACAATGGCGAGCTACACGCTATATCGCCCTCGCCGTCCGTGTCACTACATGCTACTTTACGCAGTCCAAGGGGTGCTTCGCGCAAGCGTTGCAGGAACTGGGATGGTCGGGCCGCCATCCTGCGCAGCCATGTCGCTGCACAGGAAGGCCATGCCAGCGCCCCGCGATTCCGCTGACTCCCTGCGCGCTGTGACCACAGTTGCACCCGCGCCCGCCGCGCTCGAAGCGGTTTCGCGCCTCGCCCGCTTCGCCACCCGTCCACTTGAACGCTTCCTGCGCGTCGAAGCGGCAAGCGGCATCGTCCTGTTGGTCGCCGCCGCGGTGGCGCTTGGTTTCGCCAATTCGCCGTGGGCCGATCCATGGGCCAGCCTCTGGCAGACGCCCATCGGCGTCCGCTGGGGCAGTTTCGCGTTTGAGCGGTCGCTGGGTTGGTGGCTCAACGATGGGCTGATGGTCGTGTTCTTCTTTGTCGTCGGCCTGGAAATCCGCCGCGAGGTCCACCACGGCGAATTGGCCCATTGGCGCCAAGCCGCCTTGCCGGTCGGCGCGGCCCTGGGCGGCGTGGTGGCGCCGGCATTGCTGTACCTCGCGTTTGCCGGCGAAGGACCGATGCGCGCAGGGTGGGGCGTGCCAATGGCCACCGATATCGCGTTCGCCGTGGGCATCCTGGCGCTACTCGGCCGCCGTTGCCCGCCAGCACTGCGGGTGCTCCTGCTGGCGCTGGCGGTCATCGACGACCTCGTGGCCATTGTGGTGATTGCGGTGTTCTACAGCGATGGGTTCGCCCCGGTTGGCCTGTTGTGGGCGGCTGCCGCGCTCGGGTTGCTGGGCACGCAGCGAGCGCTCGGGGTCAGCGCCAGGCTGGCCTATGTGCCGGCTGCTGTGTTGCTGTGGGTGGGATTCTACCGTGCTGGCGTGCACCCGACGCTGGCTGGCGTGGTGCTTGGGCTCTTGACCCCGCCGCAGGTCTGCGGGGATCGCGCAGCTTTGCTTGCCGATGTGCGCGGCGACCTCGCTACGCTGGACCCGGCACGGCTGGCCGACCTCAGCGGCCCTGCGTTGCACCGAGTCGTGGCACACTGCAACCTTGTCCGGCGCGAGGCCCTGTCGCCCGCCGAGTCGCTGATTGAGCTGCTACACCCTTGGGTGGCGTTTGCCATCATGCCGCTGTTTGCCTTGGCCAATGCGGGCGTCGCGGTGTCTGGCCTGTCGCTCGACGGCCCGGCGGCAACGGTGGCCCTGGCAGTCGGTGTGGGGCTGGTAGCCGGCAAGCCGCTTGGCATTGTGCTGGCGGTGGCGCTCCTGATCCGGCTGCGTCTCGGGGCTTTGCCGGCTGGGCTGACACGGCGGCACGTGGTTTTGCTTGGCGTGGTAGCTGGCGTCGGCTTCACCATGGCGCTTTTCGTGGCGCAGCTTGCGTTTGGCGACGCAGCGCTGCTGAGCGCGGCCAAGTTGGGCGTGCTTGCGGGCAGTGGCCTGGCGGCGCTGGCGGCGTTGTTGCTGGGGCGTTGGCTTTTGGCGCCTGTGGTGGCGGCGGCCGCGGCAAAGACGGCCGATGAGGCGGAGGCCGGGGACGAGGTGTGAGCGAGGCTGCGAGGGCAACGACAGGCCCGCACACCATGGGCGATGCCGTCGCCGGCCCGCCACCGTCTTGACGCCCCCTGCCCACCGCGGCACATTACGCCCCGCGCAAACTCGCGCCAAGGCATACACACCCATGCGCCTGCTCAAACACCCCGGCTACACCCCCGAACAAGTCCGCAAGGCCCTGCGCTACCACGCCAAACGCCTGAAGTCGCGCCCGGCCACCAAGCCATTCGCCAAGGCCATCCAGACCCATGCCGACACCATTCGCCTGGCCCAAGACGCCGTCGAAGACGCCGACTTCGATGTGCAGGCCGCCACTGGCGAGATTGCGGTGCTCGACGACGACCTGGGCAAAGCGTTCAGACCGCTGACGCTTGGCCTGGACCAGTTGGTGGGCGGCGTCGCCGATGACCCGCGGCGGCGGCGGTTGTTTGCCACCACGCCTTCCGAGGCGCTCAAGCCCACGGTCGGCGACGACCAGTCGCAGTTCGTGGACGACGTGCTCAAGGTGCTGACCAACGAAGGGGACTTCGAGACGCTCAAGCCCCACGCTGCAGCCATCGTTGCCGCCCACGACGCGCTCAAAGCCAAGGTCGCGGAGCGCGCCGGTCTGCGCAGCACCCTGGCGCTTGCCGAGTCGAACCTGGCCAAGGTGGTGCAAGCCGCCTGCATTGCCCACAACGAGAGCGAGCCTGACGTCAAGAAGCTGGTCGGGGCAAGCAACAAGAAGCTGGTCGAGAGCTTCTTCTACAAGTTCCCGCCCGCGGCCAAGAAGGTGGCGGCGCCCGAGTAGGCGCGTTCGGTTGTGTGCGGAGACCCTCCCTGGGCCAAAACACAAGCCTGTGATCCTGTGCGGGGACCCTCCCTGTACGCCAACGCATGCGTGTGATCCGGAGCGGGGACCCTGCCCGCGTGGTCTTGCATGCGTCCTGTTTGGTGCGGGGACGGTCCCGCGACGCTTTTCGATGCGTGCGAGGCTGGGCGGGGACCGTCCGTGGATCCATGCCCACGCAGCCGCGCCCCAACCATGCGCGTTGGCTCCGGCTATAACCGACGTTGGGCGGCGCGCTGCGCTGCCTCGAACACCCGCCAATCGCGCGGCGCAACCAGGGTAACCCCTTGCACCTGGCCCAGGTCCAGCAGGTCCGCATCGCCGGTCACAATGGCCGCCGCACCGCTCGCCAGCGCCGCTGCAACGACCCGGTCATCGTCGGGATCGCGCGACCAGACCGCCACCGGTTCCGCATCGGCGGCGACAGTCAGCGTGCGCCCGATGAACTCGACATGGCCCAGGACCAGGGCCGGTGGCAACCTGAACTTGGCCAGTGCCACCCGCTCAAACTCTCGAAGGACACAACCTGGGACTTGGACCTCATGGTCCCGTCGCAGCTCGGCCAGCAGATCCGTGCAGATACCCCGGGTCAGCAGCGCCGATAGCAGCACGTTGGTGTCGATGACCACCTTCACGAGACCGCCCGGAACACGTCTTCGTCGGTCACGAACCCTTCGGCCTCGGCGTACGGGATGGCGCGCGCCCGCAGGAGCTCCAGTTCGCGCCGGAACAGCCAATCGCGCAAGGCGCGCTGCACGACCTCGCTGCGCGTGCAGCCGTCGGCGGAGCACACCGCCTCCAGTTGGCGGGCGAGCGGTTCGGCCAGGGAAACACTCAAGTTTTGACGCACGGCGCACCTCCTGTGCGACATTGTACGACAGGAGGCTGCTGCGTCAAGGCGGGTCGCGGGTGGCGAACTTCGGTCCCGCCCAGCCCTCGGCAGGCGGACGAGGACGTCCGTGGTCCCAGGCCGGGCCCGAGCCAGAATGGGGCCCAGCCCGGCTTGGCCGGGCTTTGTACCCTTAGGCCGCGGCTTTAGCCGCCGGCAGATCTACGGGCGTTGTCGCCTTAGGCCGCGGCTTCAGCCGCCGGCTGGTGCGCCGGGCTTTGCAGGCTTCGGTGGTGGCATTGGCCGCCGGCACACCACCGGGCCGTCCGCCCGCGGCATCGCGAGATTGCGCCGCCAACCTTGCACCCCCACACCAAAACCCGCTACCGTTAGCGCCCACGCCCGTGCCGGAGTCCGCGCATGCCGACCGATTCGCCCCGCCCTTTTGCAAGCCCCGCGCCAACCTGGCGTCGCAGGTGGCTTTGCGCGGCCGCGCTGCTGACCTTGCTCGGACCCGGCTGTACGGCCATCGACGAACTCATCAACGGCAAACCCAAGGTCGACGCCGGCCCGGCCAAAGATCCGTGCGACGACGACCCCTACGGCACTGACTGCCCGTGTGCGTTGGACCCGACGCTGGCATTCTGCCCCGACCCGTGCGAGCCGGTCACCGCGTTCTGCGCAGCCGACGCCAGTGACGCGGGAGCGACGATTGACGCCAGCGAGACCACCGACGGCAACAAGACCGACGCCATCAAAGATGGCGACGCCGGCACGGCCGAAGTGCTCGACGTGCAAGTCGAGGAGGTGTTCAACGACGACGTCGACGCCATGCGCTTTGTGCCCGATGGCAGTGTGCCCTTGCCCGACGGCGGCATCAAACTGCCCGATGGCCAGGTCGTCAACCCGGGCGAAGTGCTGGCCAGCCAGGACTTGCCCCAAAAAGACGTCGAACCTGAGGTCGAAGACAGTGCCACGGACGCCGAGCAGGAGATTGCCGACGGCGACGCCAGCCCCAACGCCGAAGTGGTAGACGGCGAAACCAGTGGCGGCAGCGACGTGGTTGACACCACCGACAGCCAGTCCGACGTCGCAGCCGCGGACATCGACATCGGCCCACCGCCCAAGTGCCTCGCCGACAAAGATTGCGTCGGCCCGGCCAAGGCGTGCAAGTCGTACAAATGCTTGTACTCGCCACAGGGCGAGCCCGGCTGCTACTACGTCGACATCGACAGCGGCGCGATCTGTGACGACGGCAAGCACTGCACGATCCTCGACCACTGCGAAAAGGGCGCCTGCGTCGGCAAGCCCAAATACTGCCCGGAATTGGACAACAGCGTCTGCAGCTTTCCGGTCTGCGACGAGTTGGCATTGGGCTGCACGGTCAAATTCGTCGACGCCAACCTGCAAGTGCCGTGCACGGACTACAACGAGTGCACCGACGGCGACGTGTGCGTAGCCGGCAAGTGCAAAAGCGGCCAACAGAACAAGTGCCAGTGCAACAAGAACAGCGACTGCGCCAGCTACGACGACGGCAACCAGTGCAACGGCAACATGGTGTGCAAGAACAGCGAGTGCGTCATCGACCCGGCGACCGTGGTGCTGTTCAAGAACGGCGTGCCGTGCGACCCCGGCAAAGACAGCGCCTGCAAGGTCAACACTTGCATCCCGGCGACCGGCAAATGCGAACTCTTGGCCGTGCCCAACGGCACTGCGTGCAGCGACGACAGCGCCTGCACCGTCAGCGACCTGTGCATCGATGGCGCATGCAAGGGCACCAGCAAGGCCGACTCGTGCAACGACAACAACCTGTGCACCGACGACAGCTGCGACAAGACCCAGGGCTGCGTGTTCGCGCCCAACCAGTCGCTGTGCAACGACGGCGACGCGTGCAGCGACAACGACGTGTGCAACCTCGGCAAGTGCGCGGGCACCGCCAAAAAAGTGTGCGAGTGCAAGACCGGCGCCGACTGCGTCAAGTACGAAGACGGCAACACCTGCAACGGCACCATGATTTGCAAGGACTTTGCCTGCATCCTCGATCCCAAGACCGTGGTCACTTGCCCCCCCGGATCGCCTTGTGCGCCGCAAACCTGCGACCCCAAGAAGGGCAGTTGCGACGCCCAGTTGCTGAGCGCCGGCATCGTGTGCAGCGACGGCGACCTGTGCACCGTCAACGACAGCTGCGACGGCAAGGGCTTCTGCAAGCCGGGCACGCTTCTGAACTGCAACGACAAGAACCCTTGCACCAAAGACAGTTGCACCAAAGACCAGGGCTGCGTGTTTGAGTTTGCCGACAACGCGCCCTGCACCGACTTTGAGTCGTGTACCTACCCCGACGTCTGCCAGAAAGGCGCCTGCAAGGCCGGGCCCAACGAGTGCGAGTGCAACAACGATGACGACTGCGCCGCCAAGGTCGCCAAGTATGACAAGTGCAAAGGCAACTGGACGTGCGTGACCGACGGCATCTACAAGTGCAAGTACGACCAGCTGTTCGTCAACCCGTGCAAGTCCGACCCCAACAACCCGTGCAAAGCCGCCGAGTGCGTGCCCGACACCGGCAAGTGTGTGGTGACCACGCTGCCCGAGAACTCGAGCTGCAACGACGGCAAGTTCTGCACCGTGCTCGATCGCTGCATCAATGGCGTGTGCTATGGCGACCCCAACAGCTGCGACGACGGCAAGTACTGCACTGCCGACAGCTGTGACAGCAAGGCGCCGGCAGGTACGGCCTGCGTGTCCGAGGCCGTCAAGCTCGACGGCGTGCCGTGCAGCGACGGCTCAGCGTGCACCAAGCAAGACCTGTGCCAGGCCGGGACTTGCGTCGGCTTGGGCATCGACTGCGACGACCTCAACGTCTGCACCGCTGACTCGTGCAACAAACAGGTCGGCTGCGTCTACGCGCCGATGGTCAAGGGCGCCGGCTGCGACGACGGCAACGCCTGCAGCGGCGACCCCGGCAACACGGGCGCCAACTTCATCCAGGACGGCTGCGACGGCTCCGGCAAGTGCAAAGGCGGCGACCCCAAGGTGTGCGTCGCGACCGAGGCGTGCGTCGACATCCCGTGCAACCCGACCGGCACCGCCCAGCCGGGCATCAAGCTTGGCTGCGAGCAGAAGGTCTACACCACCGACGTGCCGTGCAACGACGGCGACAGCTGCACCACCGGCGAGGCCTGCCAGATTGGCCTGTGCACTGGCGGCACCCCCACCACCTGCGACGACATCAACCCCTGCACCGTCGATGCGTGCGACAAGCTGACGGGCTGCAAACACTCGCCGACCGTGGCGCCGTGCGACGACGGCCAGGCCTGCACCTATGGCGACGCCTGCGACCAGGGCAAGTGCATCGGCAAGCCCAAGACCTGCGACGACGAGAACATCTGCACCAAGGACAGTTGCGACACTAAGACCGGCTGCGTACACATCAAGGGCGACGGCGACTGCGGCGACTTCGCGACGTGTTCGACCGACGTCGTGCCCAAGTGCGTGTTCAAGGGCGGCAGCCACTTGCTGATTACCGAGGTCTTCGTCGGCAATCCCGGTGACCCCAAAGACGACTGGGTCGAGATCCACAATCCGAGCAACGGCACTGCCAAGCTGGAGGACTACGTGCTCGAAGTCCGCGCCGTCGACGCTGAGCCCGAGGATCCGTGGAAGGTCATCGCCACCGGCAAGAAAGGCCTGACGTTGCCGCCGCACGGCTATGCGCTGTTTGGCAACGGCACCGTGGCACAGGGCGGCATTGCCATCGACGTGACCGACGCGGCGTTCGACCTGGAGCTGGCGCTGGCGGCACCCGCGCTCAAGAAAGAGTGCTTCGTTGACAGCAAGCGCCACGCCGTGCTGCGCGTGCGCGACGTGCCGCACGTGCTGGAGCACGACCGCGTAGCGTGGAATGATGGCCAGGCCGCCAAGCTCTCGACGGGCGTGACCCCGCTCGACGCCGATCCCGAGCTGTGGCCGTCCTGGGCTTCGATCGAGCGCCGCGCGAGTGCGCAAAGCGACAACAGCAGCATGTACCCGCACAAGTCCGAGTGGCTGGCCGGCAACAGCTACGACAGCGGCGACTGCGGCGACGACTTTTACACGCGCTACTGGCCCGAGCCCTACAACAAGGCCGGTGGCAAGTACGAACCGGCGTGCAACAACACTTGCGCCCTGACCATGCGCTGCAACTTCGACCCCAAGGGCGAAAAGTGCATTTTGGACAGCGAGTGCAAGTCGTTTGGTGTCTCGGCAACGCTCGCGTGCGGCAACGGCAAGATCTGCGAGCCCAACGCCGCCCAGTGCATCCCCGACCAGGGCGGCACGCTGGTGGTCAGCGAGATCCACTTTGGCAGCGACGGCGAGCAGTTCGTCGAACTGTACAACAGCAGCAGTAAGCCCCTGGCGGTCGGTGGCTGGCGCATCCAGCGCAAAGATGCGGTCGACGCGCCGTTCAAGCCCTGGATCCTACAGCTGGCGGTCATTGCGGCTGGCACGGTCATTCCGGCCAAACGCTATTTTACGCTCGGCACCCAGTCCTGGGGCCGCGTGCATGGCCAGCTGGACCAGGTGTTGCCCGATGGCACGGGTTTGAAGCCTGAGGGCGGCGCGCTGCGCATCTGGGATCCCGGCACCGACACCGAAATGGACCTGCTGGGCTGGGGCAACGCGGCGACTTACAGCTTTGTCGGCATCGATGGCTTGCACAAGGCGGCGCCGACGGTCGAAATCGGCCAGAGCCTGCACCGCAAAGCCAACGCCAAAAGCACCGACAAGACCATGGCCGAGGGCGGCACCGACAGCCTGGCCGGCAACGGCAGCGACACCGGCTTTGACAACAACGATTTCTATGCCGGCGATCCCGATGCCCAGACCCTGGCGTCGGGTGTGTACGAGCCCGCCTGCGCCGGCACCTGTCAGATCGGTTACGTCTGCAACTATCTGCCGCAAAACGAAAAGTGCGTCGATCCCCTGTGTGGTATTCCGTGCCCGATCGGCCGCGGCTGCAATCCCAAGACCCTGGCTTGTGACTACAACCTGCTCATCGCCGAATTTGCGACCGACGGGCCGTCGGCCAAGACCGCGCAAGGCGCGCCGATTCTGCCTGCCAACAACGAATACGTGGTGCTGTACAACCCGTCGCCGTCGACGATCCAGACCAAGGCGACCATCGTCAAGGACGGCAAGCCTGCGGTCGACGCCCTGGCGCTGCGCTACAAGGCGCCGGGGTCTACGTCGTTCACCAACCTGACCGAGACCAACCCGGCCAAACCGCAGCTGCCCGGACCGGTGCCGCCGTACAGTTACTATCTGGTGGTGCCGGTGTACCACGATGCGACCTTGCCCAAGGCCGACTACGTGTCCAACCTGGAGTGGGGCATGCAGACTGGCGGCGACTTCTTGCAGATCGTGCGCACCGAAGGCACCTACGAGAACGGCAAGAACGAGACCGACCGCGTGGCCTTTGGCGGCGGCGGCGTCAATGGCGAAAACAAGACTGCCGTGCCGCCGCAGATCGACACCGTCTGCAACACCGGCATCAATGGCGCGCTGCGTCGCAAGGCGTTGTCGGTCTTGGAGGGTGCGCAAGTCGGCGATCCGCTGCTGCCGCAGTTCTTCGTCGGCGCGGGGCTAGATACCAACGACAACAAGGCCGACTGGACGCGCATCCCCAAGCGGATGCCGCGCAGCACCAAGTGCACCTGGCCCGGTAAGGACGGCGGCAGCGTGCCTTTGTGTGTCGGCTATAACGTGCAGCAGCGGCCGTGAGCGAACTCGGCTATAGCCCCGGAAACACCGTCCAGCCCTGGCCGGCGACCTCGTGAGCGATGGCCTTGCCATCGGGCAGGTTGCCACCGTGGGTGCGCTGCGCGCCATAGGCCCACGCGGGGTCGCCGGCCTTGAAGTGCGCGTTCAGGCTGCCGACCGTCCACTTCCAGAAGCCGTACCAGTCCAGGGCATCGAGGTGGCTGTCGGTCAGCGCCATGTCGGCGATGCCGCCGGGCTTGCCTTCGATGGTCATGGGCGCGCTGTGGTCGTCGACCAATTCGGGCTTGGTCGGCGGGTTGGGGTCGTCTTTGCCAGTGCCGTGGACGACGAACAGTTGCTTCCTGGTGGTGGGCAGCGCGTCGAATAGCGCCTTGGCGTTGGGTTTCTTGGGGTCATTCCACGTCGCAGTGCCGTCGTCGGCGCCGGTCGCGAACGTGAACCAGGTCGGCGCGTCCTTGAACATCACCTTGGCCTTGTCGAGCGCGTTCTGGTAGGTGCCAATCGGCGGCGGTTCGTTGGCGATGGAGAACAGCAGCACTGCGGCCGGGTCGGCGTGCGCGTTGCTCTGGTCACTGTTGAGCGTCTTCCAAGCTGCCAGCAGCGCCACCTTGGCGCCCATCGAGTGGCCGACGTACGCGACCTTGCTCGGGCTGGCCACGCTGACTTTGTCCGTCAGCGCCTTGGCGGCCAGCAGCAAGTCGTCGGCCATGCGCAGGTGGTCGGCGTCGAGCAGCCCGGACTCGACGCGCACGAACGCCACCACATAGCCGTGCGAGGCGATGTGGTCCAGCAGCGCCCGGTAGGGCTGGCCGAGCTTGGCCGAGAAGCCACCGCCTTCGTAGAGGCTTTTGCCGGGCAAGAAGAATACCGTCGGCCATACGCCTGGCGCGTCGGGGCGCACCACCAGCATTTTGTGGTAGTTGCCAGTCAGGCCGCCGGGCGCGTATTCAAACTCGTCGGCGGGCGCCAGTGCATAGGGGCCCTTGCCGCCAGGGTGCGGTGAGGGCGGTTGCTGGGTGAAAAGGCAGCCATTGCACGTGGGGGCGGCGTCTGCTGACACTGCCTGGTCGGCGGCAGCGTCCGCTGGGTCGCTGTCCGGCGCTGTGTCCGCTACGGTCAGCGTCTCCGCCGTGTCTTGGACTGGGCTGTCGGCCGTGGTGGCGGCATCTTCCCAGGTCAAGGCTTCGGCCATGCCCGGGTCTGCCGCTGTGTCTGGGCTAGACGTTTCGGCGGTTGCCGCGTCCAGCGCACCCACATCAAGGGTGTTGCCGGCGTCGACCGTGAACGCGGGCTTGGGCGCCGGGCCGAGGTCGGCGCTGTCGCCACAACCGGCAAGGCACGCGCCGATTGCCGCCGTGACACTCACCCACAGCGGCACTGCTATCCGCACCATGGTGGCCTCGCTCAGCCCAACGCCTCGGCCAGCCGCTTGCTGATCGACGCCTGCAGCTTGTCCGGGTCCACGCCTGCTACCTTGGCCGCGAAGCCCAGTTCGACGTTGACCTGGACGTCGGCGTCGTTGACCGCCACGTCGCCGCCCACACCGAGACCCTTGATTTTGGCGCGGTTGCCGGCCCATTCGAGCTTGACGCGGTACTTGGTCAGCACTTCTTCGAACCGGCCCATGCGGGCCATGGCGCCGTCTTTGCCGAGCGCGTGGGCCTGGTTGACTTTGACGGTGGGCATCTGCAACTCCGGGCCGCGGTCGGGCGGCGCGGAGAGGCTACGGGAAGATGGGCAGGGTGGCAAATGGGTCGTTTCCAGGGATGCTATTCGTGCGACGCAGACCCGCCCGATGGGTGGAGACGGCCACAAATGCCTGTCGCGCGTGGGCATTGCGCCAGTCAGGGCGCCGCTACACCGGCCAAATCGCCACGCCGAGCACCGTGAACGGCTGACTGCTTCGCAATCGCACCCAATACAAGTTCGGCTTGGCGATTGGCACCGCCAGCTTGGCGCCCGACCACGCGAACTGGGCGACGAGGACGCCCCATTTGTCCCAGGCGGCGACCGCCACCTGCCCTTGGACGTACAAGGTGACGCCGCCGTTGTCGCCGCGTGGCAAATTTAGCCAGACCTCGACCTGGCCGGTCTTTGGCGACCGCTTGTCGAAGTACAGGCCGCCACCGCCGCTGCTCGGGCCGCCAGCGGAGGATGGCCAGCTGACGGTGACGCCGGAAGCGAAGGCCAGCGATTGCCAGGCGGTTTGCGCACCATCGGTGTCATCGGCGCCTGCACTGTCGCTGGTGCCAGACCCGCCGCTGCCGCTGCCGCCACCGCCGCCAGATGATCCGCCAGCGCTGCCCGTACCGCCGCTTTCACCTTTGGCGTTAGCCGGTGCGGGCGACGACGCAGTGTCCGGCGTCGGCAGCTGCCCGCCCGGCCCAGCAAACGGCACCCATTGGGCCCCCGGCGGGCCACCGCCAGCGCCCGTTTGCCCGGATCCCTTGCCGGTGCCATCGCTGTTGGTGTCTTGCTGTGACTTTGCGCCAGACCCGCCGGGGCCTCCGTCGCCCTTCTTGGTCGTTGAATCCGTCGACTTGGCGCTGACCTGCCACTTGCCCGGCACGCCCGGCTTGCCCGCCAACAGCGGCGCGCTCCACGCCCACGGGCTGCTGCCCTGCAACCACAGCTTGTCTTGCCCCGCACCGCCGCCCTTCTGCGCAACCTCGCCGGGCACCCACGCGCCGGCCAAGGCCGGCTGGTTTTCGTCCTGCGCCGCTGTCCACGCGCTGCCGTCCCACCACTCCAGTGCTGCCCCGGTCAGTTGCAACGCAAGCGACGCAGGGCCGGCGTTGGCTTTCGGGTCGCCGATAACCGTCGCCACCGGGGCCGTAAACGCCTTTTCGCCGCCCAGGTAGGTCGCGTCGCCAATCGGGCGGGCAAACGACAGTTCCAGCCGACCGTCAGACGGCACCACCGGCGCGGCCGCCCACAGTTCAGGCGTCGGAGCGGCATTTTCGTTGGCCCCCGCCACCGACACCCAAAACCCTTGTTCATTGGCATCGTTGGGCAAAAGCGCACCACTTTGGCGCGACAGCGGCCAGGTGCCTGCGCACAGCGGGTGGCCCATTGCCACGCCTTGCAGGGCCTCTGGCAACTGCGGCCACTGTGGGTCTGCATCCGCCGATTCGCCGTTCGCAAGTGCCTTCGGCTTGGTCCACTTCAAGCTCGCGGTCGTCGACCAGTCGTCGAGCGGCCACGGCAGGTCGACCGCAACTTTCAGGTCCCCGGTCACCACAAACGGGTCGCACGCCTCAGCCGTCAGCTTGCTGTGCACCGAAAGGCCGATCTTGACCCCAAAAACCGCCACCCGCGCCGTCGCCTGCATCGTCAGGTCGCCATGAAACTGCGGCGGCATCACGCTCACCGCCACGTTGCCGTCCAGCCATGCTTCCAAGTCGAGCTTGGCGACGCTGAAGTCCCAGCTCTTTTGCAGGCCAGCCCAGCAGCCCAGCCGGACGCCAGACTTGCTGTCGAGCATCAGGTACGCCTTGGCCGTGCACAACCCCAGCAGTTCTGCCTGGATGCGCGCCGTCATCGGCTTGTCTTTGCCGACCCACACATGCCAGTCGTTGGCGTCGTTGAGGTTGAAGTACGCCTCGGTGCTGCCGGCCACCCGCACGATGCCACCGTCGTCGGGGTACGCGTACTTGGCGTCCAGGCCAAAAGTCGCCGTCCCCGCCGGAAAATCGAGCGCGGCCAACGCGCGGAACTGCGGGTCGTCTTTGAGCTTGCTGCGCTCGCGCATCAGGTTGGCCTGGCCTTGCAGCAGAATCACTGGCCCGGGTAGCAGAACCAGCAGCAGGAACTTGCCGTTGAACTTGCGGCCGTTGTCGTCGACGGTGCCCAGCGTGATACCGGCGCCAAAGGCGAAATGGCCGGCGGCCGGCTGCCACTTTTCGACTATGCCAGCCACACCGACTGGCGTCTTGTGGAACCAACCGGTTTTCTCGACGTTGTACCAGGCTTCGGTCGGCTTCTTGTCGGGCCGCATGTGCAAGCAGGCCAGGGCGTCGATGCCGTAGATGCCAAGGCCGGTGGAGAACAGCTGAATTGCGCTGGGGATTTCGGCCGCGAGGTAGATGCCCATGTAGGTCTGGCCGCTTTGCTTGCCAAAGACCACGGTAGCGGCAACTGTGACGCCGAGTGCCAACAGGTCGAGCGCGATGGCACCCTCGAAGCGCTTGTCGGCGGGCTTGGCCGCGTCGGTCTTCATGGCGATGGCGCCTTTGAATTTCAGCACGTTCGGGATGCTGAATTCCACGCCGATGCCGGCGAAGGAGAAGCCGAAATCGCCGGGCTTGCCGGTGGCTGGGTCAATGGACCAGGAGACGCGCAGGCCTTCCGCGGACACGCCGGCTGGCATGCCGTCGATGAGCTTGAGGCCACCGGACAAGCCGAACCACTTGCGGGTGGGGCTATCGGCGCCAAAGGCGATCTTGGTGATTTCGAGTTGGAAGCCGAAGACGTCCAGGCAGAAGGCCTTGGGCAGGTCGAGCCAGCCGCCGTCGAACGAGAGGTTGCCGGCGGTGTCGATGCGCAGCGCGCGGATGTCGAGCGTTGGCCAGTCGAGGCCGTCGACCGCGATGGTTGGTGTGAGTTTGCCTGCGACCGAGAGGTAGGCCGGGCCGTCGCCGCCGTTGGAGAGGGTGATGGATTCGGCGGTGAATTCGGCGATAGCGGCGAGGTTTAGCGGCCCGAGGGTGCCGAGGTTCTTGACAGTGACGGTGAGGTCGCCAGACACCGAGAGGAAGGCGGTGGCGTCCACGTCCTTGTCGAAGCCGGGCAAATGGAGGACTGCGTCGATTTCGGAGGCGGTCAGGGCGTTTTCGCGGAAGGCGAGCGAAATGCTGCCGACGGCGGCGGCGAAGCCGAGGATTTTGCCCGCGCCTTTGCAGGTGTAGGTGCCGGTGGCGGGGTCGAATGTGGGCGGCGTCCCAGCCGGGAGGAGGTCGCTGGCCTTGGCGGCGAAGGTGCCGGTGAAGCCGGTGGTGCCGATGGCGGCGATGGGGGCGGTCAGGGTGTCGAGACCGGCGAGGGTTAGGGAGGGGGGGAGGCGCAGATTTACTGCCTTCACGAACAAGCCAACAAAACTGCCGCTGGCGGCTACGCTGGCGAACTCTGCTGGCAACGAGGCGACGAACAAGTGCGGCACAATCGTCTGAGCAGACAGGATCATTCCCGTATCGCCAAGGGCAACTGGTGGCATCGAAAGGCTACCGTTCAGAAAGCCGACATCTAACTTGTCGTTCAGTGATAGCGTTGCGGCACCCCAAATCACTGGTTGGTGTTTGGCGGCTGGCGCGCTGAAGGCGGTGGTGGCAGCCTCGGCAGCAGTCGATTCGGGCGCAACCCGGGAGAGGCCAAGTGCTGGGTCGAGCCAGATGCCGAGGCGCACGCCGGCGAGCGTGGCACTCCAATTTGACAACTCCACCTGAAAGTCGATGGTGGTGCGCCGCAGTTCGACAACTACGCCAACGACCGCCGCACCGACAAACGGAATGCCAACCTCGGGAAAGAAGCCCGTGCGGCTGGACACGAGCCAGCGGCAAAGTCCCGGTTCGTCCTCGCTTGGCACGCTCCAGTCGCGCTGGATTTGCAATGAATCTTGCAGGTCTTCACCGGAACCGCTGCTGTCAAGCCAAGCCGCAATTTTGCTCTTAGCTGCCTGAATTGCCTCTTCTATCGCAGTCATGGTGCACTAACCTCAGTGATCGAAACGCAGCTGGCCGGAATCCTCACCGGCTGTGAAGCTTTGCTAGCGGCATCCGGTGGACATTGGATTGGTATTGCATAGCCGAAGTACTGCACTTCGGCAACGCATACTGGCGGTGCCACGAGGTTGTCGAGAACCGTCAGGCCACGCTGCCTCTGGATGTCGGCCCAAGCTCTCAGAAGAGCCCCAAAGTCAAGTGCCGTGAGAGCACCTCCACGGTGTCTATGGAGATCGTCCCCCACAGCCATGGCTGCCCTCCAGATTTTGGCACCGCGTTGATTCAGGCAAGCTAGCGGCATCACATACTGGATCGCAGTTTCATGCCATTGACAAGACTTAGTCCAGAAGAAATGCCATTCATTGAAGCTGCAAGTCCACCCCCATTCGCCAATCACGGGCCGCAACTTGAATGAAGAATTCGGCGGGAGAAAGAC
Source organism: Pseudomonadota bacterium (assembly GCA_005792545.1). Taxonomy (GTDB): domain Bacteria; phylum Myxococcota_A; class UBA9042; order UBA9042; family UBA9042; genus SXRM01. The sequence goes on from SXRM01000411.1 coordinate 19,847, forward strand.
CTGCACCGCCGTCTTGCTGTTTGCCCAAGCATTTAACCTGTGGGGATGTAACCAACCCCAAGACCAAGAGAATTCGTGGTACGGCCTAGCCACCAGATCCAAGTATGTTCGCCCATCGAACGCCTGTAGGTCGCCCGGCACATCTGGGAGCTTGTAGTTTGCGGCTATGCCTGAACCAGATACTCGATCGGCACCATGCGGCCACATAGGAAAAAGTACAGCAGCGTCAGTTTGAACTTGCACAGTCACCTCAAGCTCGTTTGCGCCACAGGGTCCGAGAGTGGCTGAGACTATGGCGACCAGGCCACGAAAGCGGGCTGTCATGGCTTAGCAGCTTGCTTCTTTGCACCTTGCTTCGCCACCCCGGGCAAGTAATCTGCCCAGTATTGTAGCAGCAACGGTCTCGATACTGGCAGATCGGCCACTCTAAGCCAGCGCGTGCCCTGCGTCCTCCCCTTCATCATGTCCAAAGAAGCAAATGATTCGGGAATCTCTTCGTCCTTGCCATTCTCGGCGACCCGCGTCACTTCGACGGCCAGCAGCGAAATGTCGTGGACGAACCTGGCCGCGACGAGAGGCACATAACCAATGGGCCCATAATCCTTGCCGTCGACTTCAATTTTATAAGAGATATCTTCACTTCCCAGGACCAGATGGGCAGCTTCGTGTATAAGTATGGAAGCGAGGATAAAGTGCTTTGTAGACTGCATTTCAGGTTGAGTCAACAACGTCTTGCCCTTGTCAATTTCCCAGGTATCGCCGGCGCTCTGGGCATCTGTGGGCGTGAACTTGAATGGCTGTTCAAAATCGGCCTTTGTGTCGGTTACGTACAACCCAGGCGTCCAAAGTTGCAATAATTCCTTGCCGTCAATGACAAAGCCATCCACGTCGGGCTGTGCAAAAAAGCGGTAGTTAAGTCGAAAGTTGTTTGGACCGGTCATGTAGGGCTTCGGACTACCAGAAATTTCCGGACACCAAGCCCAAACCAGCTTGTTGAAAGCCTCCGGCTGGACAAAGTCCAAGATCGCTTTCGTGCTGAAAAGATATGCTTCTATCGCCTCAAGGTTTCGCCGAAGCAGCTTCTGCATTGTCGAGGATGTCGAGCCGAAGAAGGCTTGCATGTGTTCGGTCCCGTGCTCGGTCCACCACGGATCGTTCATTGAACTCTTCATCAGGCCGATGCGCGCCTTGGCCCCCGCCAATGCGTACTCGAACCTCTCCTCCGCAGCCTTCTGAAACGCCTTGGCGGCGACCGAAGTCCCCTTAGTCATCAAATCCCAATCCGCAATGGTGGTTGGAATCTTGTAGGTGTTCTTCACGTCAAAGAACTTCCTCCATGGCTTCCCGTCATATTTGTTCACGTCCGTCGGCATGTTTTGGGGTAGGTAGTAAATCAAGGTCGCTCCTTCGTGCGGGTTCCCACTTGGCGCGGCCTAAATCCGCAAACGGCCGCGCCCTGCAAACAGCTTAGCAACCACGCACGCCCGGTGTCCGCGGGCGGCAAGGGCTGCGCGCGGCATCGCGAGCAAACAGGTTCGAGTGGCGACAAAGTTGCATGCCTAGAAATACACAACGCCTCAATGCCGGCCGTCACCAAGAGACAATCCGCTTGCGGCGACGCCACGGTGAACCAGGTTGCAGGCGCGTCGATCGAAATATGGCGCAATGTCCAGATATTATGCGCCATCGTTGGGGCGAGCGAACGGTTGCGACTTGCGATGCTTCTTGGTAGTGTCACTTGTGACCTTCTCAAGTATGACTTGGGCCTAACAAACGCGCTGAGCAGCGCCATTCACAAATCCTGACGATTAGCCATCGAAAACCTCACCACAGAATTGCAACGAACGGCGGCCTATGAGCGTTGCGACACTAAACTACGAAAGTAACAGTGATCCAGCTACCGTTCGGGGCGTTGAGGACCCGCTGCTGGCAGCCCCCATCGAATTGACTAATTTCACTTCCGTGGGTCAGCTGACACCTGGTTGGAATGCCGCACTTAAGGCACTAATGTTCGCGTGCCACCACCACTGTCTGAGGACCTAATTCGTCCCCACCCCCGCCCCAACAGGCACCTGCACCCGCAGGGGCTGGGACAGCGGCGACCCATACAACCCATCCCGCACCGCCGCTATGCGGTACGTCGTCGTGCTAGCCGGTGGCTGCGCCTTCGCATCCACCCAGGCAAACCACCCGTCGGCCGTTGTGACCTCGCTCGCCTTGGCCTCAATCACCTCCTCTTGCGCGCCAACGGCGCTGTTCGAGCGGACCACCCGCCAGTTCAGCCCGTCGGGCGCCGCATGCTGCCAAAGCAGCATCGTGCCCTTCTTTCCCGCCGCCACAAACTTTGCCGCGACAGTCTTGAACGGAGCCACCGTCAGCGCCATGCTGACAGGCAGCGACCGCAACGCCATGGGCGCCAAAGGCGCCCGCGTGTTCTTGACGGTCACCGGCGTAGCCGGCAGGCCGAATTCCGACACGTTCCCGACCAGGTCCACAGCTCGGGCGCAAAAAACGTAACTTTGCGAGCAGTTGCCTGGCAATTGCGCCTGGTATGCACGCGAATTCGCCGCCGGCTTGTACACGGCCGCGTCGTCGTCAATTCCAGCCTTGTCCAGGCATTCTGCCGGCTTCAACGGCTCAGCCGTCACAGCCACAAACGCTTGGTCCATGCCGGGCAAAGCAGCTAGCGCCTGCAGCGCCAGCGGCTCCAAACTGTCGTAGATGGCGCGCGCCTTTGCTGATAGTACCTTGGATGTTCCTGCTTTCGGCGGGGATACACCCTCAATCGTGTCCAGCACATTGGCGATCGCTGTCAGCTGTGGCTCCGGCAATTTCAGTTCCGCAACCAACGCCTTGAACCGCGGCTCTGCCGCCGTTGCCACTTTGCGCGGCCGCTGCCGCCAATCGGCAACATACAGCGCCTCGTCCAGCGCGCGTAGCACCTGAATGCGCTGACCGTTCGACTTCGCATCCGCCTGCAGCCAGCGAAACGTGTGGTACGAAAATCCGTGTGCATCCACCGGGCTCGCGTACACCGGGCCTACGGCAACCCACGGCAGCGGTGCTGCAGGCGGTGTTCGCTGCACCCGAACCACGGGCACGGCGGCCGCCACACGACCTTCATTGCCCTTCAAGCCACCGGTCGGCCCCCATTGCCCTGCCGCGTCGCCACTGTATTTTCGGTCGTCGGCAGCGCTGACGCCAAAGCTGTGCCACTGAATTCCTGTTGCCTCTGGAGGCTCGGCGGCAAGCTGGGGCGGTGCAACAAAGGTCTCGTAGTCACGAACGATTTCGCCAATCGCCCACGGGATAGCCCCATTCAGCTTGGGCAATGCGCCAGCGACTTGCACCGAACCGGTAGCCCTGTCCACATTGACGATGGCACGACAGGCCGCCGCAAGCGAAGTGCCTGGGGTCTTCAGCCATAGCAACTCGGCGCCAACACAGATGTTGTCCAGCGCGGACGGGCCCTTCCCTTCAGCGGCCGTACCGCTCAGCAGCACCCAGTCGCCGCCAGCGCCGACCAGCGCATGAGCGCCCTGCAATGGCCCTGCTTCGGGTGCGTCTTTGGGTGCCCCGGCGCGCTGCGACACGGCAAACCGCACAACGCAATGCTTTGGGTCATCGTACGGAATGACGCAAAGCCGGTCGTCCCAATGTACCCGATCGCTCGGATCACATGCCGCCGATTGCGCGTCAACGGTCGGTGGTGCCAAGGTCAAGGTGACACGGGCACCGGTTTGCGGCATGTCCAATGCGGTTGCGCTGATCAAAGTCACCGTGAACGACCGCTCGCCTTTGTCGACGCCTGCGGCGAGGCCGGTGCCAATCCGCCAGGCCTGACCATCAATGAGCGCGCTGCGACCAAGAAATGCGTTTGCAAGCGGACACGCAACCTCTGCAGCCAGCGACTCAGCGTCCAGTTTGACGGTCAACTTGTGCGTGCCGGTGTTGCTGGCATCGGCGACAAACTGCACCACAGCCCCTGTCCAGGTGTTGAACCGGCCCTTGCGCCAATAGACCCGAAAATCCTTTGTTTGCGGCGCCTGCCGCGCTTGCTGCCATCGCCAGGACCAGCGCAGGCGAACGCAGACGCCGCCGGACTTCGCCAAGAACTCGGCCTTGCTGTGGGGCGTCAAGAACAGGGCGCTTGCCTCTGCGTCCGAAAGCGCTTTGACGTCAGCCGCCTTCAGTGCATACGGGTCTGCCGGGTCCAGCAACTCCGCGGCCAGGCCGACTGGTGGCGGAGGCGGAATCTTGTTTAGAACGCGGATTGCCGCAGCGTCGACGACGCCATTGGCACCTACCTTGCCCGCGTACCAAGGCACGGCCCCAGGCGCAAAATCCCAGCCACACCACGCTGCCGAAGTGCTAGGCGCGCTTGCCCGACCGAACAAGTCGATGGCAACAACGGCGTAGGCAAACCAGCCCTCGCTCGGCGGCTGGTCGATGGCCATCATGCGCGTTGGCGGCCAGTCTGCCGGGGGCTTGGGCTCCAATGATCCTTGACCGTCGCCGGTCACAAGCGCGATCGGCTCGCCAACCGGCAGCGCCTGCCAGGCATCAGGCTTGAGCGGTGGCGCGCTTTCGTCGTCAGCGGCTGCCAGGTACTGCCGCAGCATGACAAAGCGCTGCAGGAGTTTAGCGGCCTTCGGCGCGCTCGCCGAGTAGACGACATCCGCAGGCTGCCAGCGCAACCCGACCAGGCCCAGCGGCGATGCCATCGCTGCCGGATCATTGGGGCTGGCGATGCTACCCCGTGGCAAGAAATAGGCCGATACCGCAGTCGGCGCCGGCAGATTCGGCGCATTGGCCAAGGTCAGGCCGTTGACCTGCGCGCGATCGACGCCAGTCAGTGCGGCCATGCCGGCCTCGGCCCAACCGAGCACAACTGCAGCGCCCGAAAACTGGTGGTCGAAATCTGCGACCACGGCATAGTCGTAGGCGACGCCCAACGACGCCGAGGTGTCGACCACATACAGGCCCAGCAACTGCGCCATGCCCGGATCCAGCGCGGCGAGTTGCAGCCAGTTCAGGATCGGCCTGGGCTGTAGCGCGGGGGCCTGCTGCGTATCACCGTTGGGAGCCGTGCCACTCAGCATTTTTAGGCTGACTGCCTCCATCGTGCTGTTTGGGCCACCAGCGACAAGCTGCTCCAGTGCTGCGGTCAGCTCGGCAAACCCGGCCTGCAGCGCTGTGGCGTTGCCAGCGAGCACGCGGGTTTTGCCAAACGTCTGCCACGCCGACGGCGACCCTGGCGGCTGAGCACCATGTACAGGATAGCTGGCGTGCCAGAGCGGCAGGCCTATCGGCTGCTTGACGCCAGGCAGCAACTGCCAAGGCCCAGCCGGGTCCGGCTCGGTCAGGCCGGGGCGCAGTTGGCCGCTGTTGCGCCGCAGCAGCCAGTAGCCGAACCAAGGCAGCCCGCCCGTTAGCGAAAACGACCACCGCAAGTGCACGCCCGCAGCCACGGTAGTACCGAGCGGCTCCGCCACACTAGCGTTGGCAACGCCGATGCCGGCAAGCGCGAGCGTCATGGTACCGCACCTACGCCAATGGCCGATATCGAGTCAGCAAAGGTCAATGCCGTCGGCCAGGTGGCAAACTCGCCAGTGTCGACTGACGTTGACTCCGCCTTGACTCTCTGAGCGGCACCGGATGCGACTACGTCAAGACCAGCGTTGAACGCTGCTCCACCGTCCATCACGAAAAGTGCGCCGCCAGCGGCAACCGCATCGACCAGCATCACGCCCTTCGATAGTGCCGTGGACCCGGTCGCTGACGTTGCCCGCGCAAACAGGCCCGGCGGCAACCTCAGCGGCGCCTGGCCGGGCAAGGCAGCGCTTGCGACGTCAACGGCAAACCCGCCATCTGAATCGGTCGTCGCACGCCGGGCGACGGTCGCGCCGTAGGCATCCCAGTCGGTCAGCAGAATGTCGACCTGAGCACTTTGGACAGGCTCGCCACCGGCGGTCAGCTTGCCTTGGATGTTCAGGACGAAGGGTTCCACGACTTCACCTACCGAAACCTGAATTGGGTTGCGAGGTCAGCGAGTTCGCACGTGCAGTTGGCCGACCGCGCGCCAACTGCGACTCTGCCACGGCCGCGCATGCCTTGCAAGCCCAATCGACCGCGGCATAGGTGCGCGGTGTGCTCAGGCGAGCTTGGCATCAAGGTTGCGGCGCGCATGATGTCAGGCGACCGATTGCGCGGCAAACGCGGTGCTCTGCAATTCCGACTGTGCCATTGTCGGTCGCTCTTCGAAGGCCTCGACCACGGAAACGGCGATGGCGCTGGTCGCCGACACCGCGGTCCAGCGGTGGCAGACGATGTCGCCAAAGTCCGCGCGCCGCAAGAGGACCGGGCCACCGTCGCAGGGCGATCGCTAGATCGCTAACCTCCGAAACAGTTGACAGATAATGCCTACCGCGATCAACTGGTTTGCCGCAGACCTGTGATCTGCGGCGGCCCGCCGTGACACCTGGCGAACTAATCAGTGAACTATACAAGG
>SXRM01000412.1 GCA_005792545.1 Pseudomonadota bacterium
GGGCACGGTGATGACGGCGCGCTGCACTGCGCAGCCGAGCGCAGCCTCCGCGCGCACCTTGAGCTCGCGCAGCACCATCGCGCTGAGCTCGGGCGCGGTGTAGTCGCGACTACCAACGCGGACGCGTGCCGCCGCTGAGCCGGGCTGCGCAAACACTTGATACGGCAACAGCTTTAGTTCGTCCGCGACCTCGCCGGCGTCTTTGCCCATCAACCGCTTGATCGAGTACAGCGTATGCGCCGGATCCGCGGCCACGCGCGCGTCGGCGACGCCGCCGACTGCAACCGGAAGGCCTTCGGCGTCGAACGCAACCACCGAAGGCACCAGAGTACCGTCGGAACCGCGCAGCACGCGGGGCGCTCCGTCTGGTCCGACCACCGCCACCAGGCTGTTGGTGGTGCCAAGATCGATGCCAACCGCCGGATCGCTGCGGGCCGCCGCGGCCGCGCCAAAAGTGATCGCCATATTTGGGAGGCCTTCAGCCCAGCCGGGCCAGCAGGTTGTCGAGCGCCGGAGCTTGCGCCAGAAGTGTCGCCAGCGTGGCAACAGCAGCCTGGGCAGCCGACGAGTCGCCGGTCTGTTGTGCCGCATCAAAGCGGGCGCTGGCTACCGCGATTTCGGCCCGCAGTTGCTCGCGCTCCGCCCTGACCTCGGCTAGCAGCGCCGCACGAATCTGCGCGCTGGCCACCGGGTCGCCTTGCGCGTCGTCGATGGCCTCGTTACGCTCGAAGAGCGCCATCGCCCAAGCCGGTGGCAACGCTGTTTGGTTCTGGCCCAAGTGGTCGAGCAGCCAGCCCACGCGCCGCTCCGGGTCGCGCAGCGTCCGCCACGCGTCATTGACGAGCGCCGTGTGGCGCTCCGCGTCGGCGACGGCCTGCGGACCCTGCGTGTGGAAGCGATCGGGATGTAGCGCGCGAATTAGGCCCCGCACCCGCAATTCAACCGCGGGCAGGTCTAGATCCAGGCGCATCGGTAGCCCCAGAACTTCCCAGGGCGTGGGCGGCGCGGCTGGCGCGTAGCTGCGCGCCAGATCGAGCTGGCCATCCGGCCCCTCCGCGAACGGACGCGGCGTGGCGGTCGCCTCGCCCGAGCGGACGAAACTGTGCATTTGGACGGCCATGGCGCGACTCAGACCGAAAAACTGCTGCCGCACCCGCAATTGGCTTTCGCATTGGGGTTCTTGAAGGTAAAGCCTTTGCCGTTCAGGCCACCCTCAAAGTCGAGCGTGGTGCCGCGCAGGAACACCAGGCTCTTGCGGTCCACAAAGATCTTGGGCCGCTCGCCAAACACGCTGTCGCCCAGGCGCGGCGCGGTATCAAAGTCGAGCACGTAGCTCAGCCCCGAACAGCCGCCGCCGGTCACGCCCACGCGCACGCCGACGAGTTCCACGCCCTGCTCCTGGGCGACGTCGTTGAGCCGCGCAATGGCAGCCTCGGAGATCTGCACCATCGGCACTGCGGGCGCCGGCGGCGCGGACGGCATGGGCACTGAGGGGGTCATCGTGACGGTATCCATAGTCCGTGTTCCTTGCTAGTGCTTGCTGGCCGACGTGCGCGGCGCATTCCGCCGCGCGACAAGGGCCAAGTGCGGGCGGCCGCAATTGCGGCCGCAGGCAGGGGTGAGCGCGCCGACGCGCGCGAGGGGGCGGCGAGCCCCCTCAACGAAACTAGCTGCTAGTAGGCGAAACATACAGCAGATTTCCCCACTTCACACCAAACTCGATCCCAACGCGAACTGCGGGTTTCGCCTACTAGCCGGCGGTGGCGGCCTGCTTGGCCTTGTAGTCGGCGAGAGCGGCGCGGATCGCGTCTTCCGCCAGCACCGAACAGTGAATCTTGATGGGCGGCAGGTTCAACTCCTGCACGATATCGGTGTTGCGGATGGTCGCCGCCTGCTCCAACGTCTTGCCCTTGACCCACTCAGTCGCCAGCGACGACGACGCGATCGCCGATCCGCAGCCAAAGGTCTTGAAGCGCGCCTCTTCGATGACGCCATCGGCGCCGACGCGGATTTGCAGCTTCATCACGTCGCCGCATTCCGGCGCGCCGACGACGCCGGTGCCGACGTTCGGATCGTCTTTGGGCAGCGCGCCGACGTTGCGTGGCGCGTTGTAGTGGTCGAGCACCTTGTCGCTATAGGCCATGACGGTTCCTCTTGGCGGGCCTAGTGGCCAACCCAATTGACGGTCTTGAGATCGACGCCTTCTTGCACCATCTCCCACAAGGGGCTCATGTCGCGCAGACGCGTGACGACTTCGGTGACGCGCGCGATGGTGTAGTCGATTTCCTGCTCGGTGTTGAAGCGGCCGATGCCGAAGCGGATCGACGTATGAGCCAATTCGTCGTCCACGCCCAGCGCCTTGAGCACGTAGCTCGGCTCCAGTGAAGCCGAGGTGCACGCCGACCCCGAAGACACCGCGATATCGTTGATGCCCATCAGCAGGCTCTCGCCCTCGACGTAGGCGAACGACACGTTGAGGTTGCCGGGGGCGCGCGCAGACCAGTCGCCGTTCAGGTGCACGTGGGTCAGGTTGTTGCGCAGGCCATCCCACAGCCGCTGCCGCAAGGCCAGCACGCGCGACGACTCTTCGGGCAGTTCGCGCGCAGCAAGCTCAGCCGCGGCGCCAAAGGCCACAATCAAGGCCACGGCCAGGGTGCCCGAACGCAGGCCGCGCTCGTGGCCGCCGCCGTGGAACAGCGGCTCCAGGCGCACGCGAGGACTCTTGCGTCGCACCCACAGGGCGCCCACGCCTTTGGGCCCGTACATCTTGTGCGCCGTAAACGCCAACAGGTCGATGTGCATCGCCTCGACGTCGATGGGCACCTTGCCGATCGCCTGCGCCGCGTCGCAAAAGAACAGCACGCCGCGGTCTTTGCACAGCTTGCCGATCTGCTGCAACGGCTGTACGACGCCAATTTCGTTGTTGACGGCCATCACCGACACCAAAATGGTCTGGTCGGTCATCGCTGCGGCCAACAGCGCCAGATCGACCAACCCATCGGCGCCGACCGGCAAGAACGTCACGCGAAAGCCCTCGCGCTCCAGCGCGTGGTGTGCGTCGAGCACGGCTTTGTGCTCGGTGCACACCGTAATTAGGTGGTCGCCGCGCTCGCGGTACATGTGCGCCGCGCCCTTGATGGCGAGGTTGTCGCTCTCGGTCGCGCCCGACGTCAGCACGATCTCTTTGTCGGTGGTGGCGCCGATGGCCCGCGCCAACTGCGCCCGGGCCTTGTCCACCGCTTCTTCCGCGATGCGCCCGAACACGTGGGTCCGCGAGGCGGCATTGCCAAAGTGGGTGGTGAAATACGGCAGCATCGCCTCGACCACCCGCGGGTCGCAGCGGGTCGTGGCGTGGTTGTCCAGGTAGATGGGGGTCTGCACGGCCATGAGCGTCCTTGGCTACAACTGCGCGATGCTCATGCCTTGCAGCACGCGCATCACCTCTTGGTGCAGGTTGTCGAGCGGGTGTTTGATGTCACAGGTTTCGATGCGGTGGCACTCCAAGATGCCTTCGCGACAGGGTGCGAGGCCGGACTCGCCGTCCAGCACGCGCACCACTTCGGCCACCGAAATATCGCCAGCGGACCGCGCCAGCCGGTAGCCGCCGGCCTTGCCCATCGACGACTCGACCAGGCCGGCCTGCGCGAGCCTTGCCAACACTTTGGGCGTCATGTCGCCGGGCAAGCCCAACTGCACCGCCAGCTCGCGTGCCGACAGCGCGTCGCCGGGCTGCAAACTGCGCAGGGCTTTGAGCGCGACCAATCCGTAGTCGGATTTGCGTGACAGGCGAATCATGGCTGTAGGCTCGCGGTAGGCCGCCCGCCGCGGCGACCGCGAACAGCCGCCAACTGCGACCGTTCTAGTCCGAGTTTAGCCGTCGGCCCCCGCGGTGTCAACGACCGCCGGGGCACACTGTCACGCTTATGTCTCACAGTGTGCCGTTTGCGGGCTCAATCTTGGTCGTCGCCGGTGGCGCGCTCGGCGAGGTCGGCAGCGCCTTCCGCAATGCGATCGACGACATTGCGCATGCGGCGGGTCGTGCCCACCACGGCGTCTTGCACCGCGTCGGTCAGCGCCCCGGGAATTGCGGCTGCCACGGCGGCAGCGCTCGGCGATCGGGTGGCGGTCGGTTCAGCCGAGACCGTTTCGCGCGCTTTGGCTTTTGGGCTCACTCGCTTGCGCGCCTTTTTGGGTGGCGCCCGCTTGATCTTTGGGGTCGCCGCGCCTCTGACCTCGGTGCGCAATGTGCCATCTTCGTTGGGCACGAACCGCACCTCGGTACGAATCTCAAAGCTGACGCTGGTCAGCACCTTGCGAATTTCGTCCGCGAGGTTCAGCTGTTGCAGGAACTGCTGCATCTCGCGGCCGACCATCTCGACCGCTTCGCGCTTGGTGCCGTCGACGGCCGTCAGCGCGGTTTGCACGACCGTGTTGACGAGCTCTTTGGGAAACAGCGCTGCGATCAGCTTCTTGCGCTCGTCGTCGCCTTGCAGGACCACGTTGACGCTGCGCTCGACGGCTCGCCGCACGATGTCGGGCAGAAAGCCGCCGTCGCCGTCGCCCGGTGCGTCGGCGGCCTGGCCGTGCTTGTCTTTATCCTTGCGATCCCCGAATACCACGGACACCTCGCGCCTGCGGCCCTACGTTAGGAGAATCGGCCGAAGGCGCAAGCGGCGCGGTGACTCAGTGATGGCCGCCGCGGCCGTGCTGAGCGCCGGCGTGGCTCTCCGCCCGGTGCTCGCCGCCTTGTGCGGCGGTCGACAGCTTGGCGAGCTCCAGCAGATTGATCTTGCCGGCTTTCTGGTCGCGACGTGTAAAAGTAGGCAGCGTGTGCACGCCCGAGTCCATGCGGATGGCATCGCACGGGCACGCCTCTTCGCAAAACCCGCAGTAGATGCACTTGAGCAGGTCGATCTCGAAGGTGGTCGGAAACTTCTCGACGTCGGCGTCTTTGTGCTCGGCGGCAACGATAGTGATGCAGTTGGCCGGACACGCCGTCGCACACAGCATGCACGCCACGCAGCGAACATCGCCGTTGTCGCGCTTGGTCAGCAGGTGCTTGCCGCGAAACCGCGGTGTATAGGCGCGCCGATCCTCAGGGTACTGCACCGTCACGATGTCTTTGCGGCCAAAAAGGTTGCGCAAAAACTGCTTGGTGACCAGCGTCACGCCTTTGGCCACCTCGACGACGTAGCTTTGCAGCACGAGATCGGGTTCGACGCGGTTGACCAGCTTGCCCATTTGCAGCTCCGAAGTTCCAGTGGCGGTGTGCTAGCCGTTCGCTTACCGCGATTGGCTAGTTGCGGTCGATCCAGGTCAGGGCGACGCCGGTGACGACCAGGTTGACCAGCGCCGCTGGCAACAGAATGCGCCAGCCCAGGCGCATCACCTGGTCATAGCGGAAGCGCGGCAGCGTCCAGCGGATCGTCAGCTGCAGCCAGATGACGAACAGGGTCTTGAGCAGGAACGCCGCGACCTGCGCCGCCATGATGACCGGCGTGTCGCCGTGCACGCCGGGAATCTGCCAACCGCCTAGGAACAGTGTCGCGCCGACGCAGCCGATGAGCACAATCTCGACGAATTCGGCCAGTGCCAGCACGGCAAAGCCCATCGCGCTGTACTCCGTCCAATAGCCGGCCGCCAGTTCGGCTTCGGCCTCGGCAACGTCGAATGGAGCGCGCTTGTTTTCGGCAATCGCGCAGGTCAGGTACAGCACTGCCGCGACGGGCTGGGTAAACAGGCCCCAAGCCGGCAGCACACCACCCAGCGTCGCGCCTTGCGCGACCACGATGTCCTGCAGGTCGGTCGAGCCGTAAATCATGAACACGCCGCACAGCGTCAGGCCGATGGCGACTTCATAGCTGACCATCTGGGCGGAAATGCGCAGGCCGCCCATCAGCGACCACTTGTTGTTGCTGGCCCACGCACCCATGACGCTGCCGTAGACGTTCAAGCTGGCGATAGCGAAGATGAACAGGATGCCAAGCTCAGTATTGGCGATCATCATATGCTCGCCGGGTCCGAACGGGATGACCGAAAACACAACCATGGCGGGCACGAATGCCACCAGCGGCGCCAGCCGGAACATCCACGGGTTGGCCGTGTCAGGGGCGAAGTCCTCTTTGGTCAGCATCTTGATCGGGTCGGCCAGCATGTGCAGCAAGCCGCCCAAGCGCCAGGCGCCCAGATTGGCCCGGTTGGGACCGATGCGGTTCTGGATGACCGCCGAGTACTTGCGCTCCAGCCACGTGAGCACGGTGGCTGTCCCCATCACGAACACCAGCACAAAGGCGGCGAACTTGATGACCGTCCACAACACCAGGTCCAGGATCACATTTCCGGTCAGTGGCATCTGTCTCTCCTCGGTCCTCGACTTGCCAGCGGTCCGCGCGCGCCGCGACTACGCGCCACGACGCAACTGGAAAGGGCGCTGATGCGCCGGCGTCACCGTGTCTGGCTCCCACTGCGGGGTACCATCGACGCGCGGCCGGGCCGGCGCCAGATCACCGCCGTGGGTCAGGCCCCGGCCAAGGTCGCTCAGTTCGCCGTAGGTCAGGTGCTTGAAGGCAGGCACCGCCGCGGCCACGCGACCAAAAATCTCTGCCGGTCGGGTCTTTTCGCCAAAATCGAGCAGCACCTCGACTGCCGAAGGCGCCAGCGCCGCGGCGGCCACGTGTGGCGCGACTGTCGTTACCGCAGGCTTTAGCGGCTGGCCCAAGCGCTGCACCCAGCCATCGGCGTTGGTAATCGTCGCCTCGCGCTGATGCAGCGGCGTCAGGGGTACCAACACTTGCGCGCCGTCGCCGAGCGGGCCGCGCACGCACGTGAACACCGCCAGACGGTCCGTCGCCGCCAGCGCCTCGGCCACCTGTGCGCTTGCCGCTCCATCCGGATCGACCGCAATCGCAATGCCGTAGTCGCCAGATCGCGCGGCCAACTGCTCCGCATCACCAAGGTTCGGCGCAACGGCGCCAAGAATGGCCTGAGCGCCGGTCAGATTGCAGTCCTGGTCGGCGCGCCGCAGCACGGCATCGCCCTGCCCCGCCGGCTTGCGCAGCAGGTAGACGTCCGCCGCCATTTCCTTGGCCAGCCGACCCCAGGCATACAGGTCCTCGTTGCCGAGCGAAGCGGACAGCGCGACTGCGACCTTGGTGTCGTCGGCGCGGGCTTGCTGCAGCCAGCCGGCCACCACGCGCAAGCCATCTTGGGCGTTCGACTGCCGCGCCTCGCCGTTGGGACCCGGCGTCCAGCCCGAGGTGAGGCCTTCCTCGCGCAAACCGTCCAGACTCTGCCGGCCTGCATCGCACATCCAATAGCCGTTGACGTCGGGGTTGTAGCGCGGCACCACGCGCTCGACGCGATTGGCGTGCGAATCGACGCGCACCGCACAGCCGCGCGCGCAGCCGGTGCAGACGCTAGGCTTCATGTCGAGGAACCACACACGCCGCTGGAAGCGGAATTGCCGCGAGGTCAGCGCGCCGACCGGGCAAATGTCCACGACGTTGAGCGAGTACGGGTTGTCGAGCTCCACACCCGCGGGCGTGGTGATCTCGGCGTGCTCGCCGCGGTCCTCGACGGTCAGTTCGCTGGTCTTGGTGACTTCGTCGCAGAAGCGCACACAGCGGGTGCACACGATGCAGCGCTCGGCGTCGAGCACCACGGTGGGACCCAGCGGCTTGGCCTTGGGTTTGCCGGTCTTGGTGTGACTCAGGCGCGAGGCTTTGGCGCTGTAGGTCACGTAGTGCTCTTGCAGCACGCACTCGCCGGCCTGGTCGCACACCGGGCAGTCCACCGGGTGGTTGAGCAGGATGAACTCCAGCACCGCTTCCTGGGTCGCCCGGACCTTGGCGGTGGCGGTGTGGATGACCATGCCGTCGCCAACTTCGGTGTAGCAGGCTGGCTGGGGCTTGGGCCACTTCTCGATTTCTACCAAGCACATGCGGCAGTTGGCGGCGATCGACAGGCCCGGGTGGTAGCAAAACACCGGGATCTCGACGCCGACTTGCTTGGCCGCGCGCAAAATCGTGGTCTTGGGGGCGACCTCAATCTCGTGGCCGTCGATGGTGACCTTGGGCATGGTGAACCTTTGGGGGTGCGGCGGGCCGACTAACGATCGACTTCGCCGCCGATCATGTTCAGGGTGTCAAACGTCGGCACGATGTCGGCGAGCATTCCGCCCACCACCAGCTGCTTGAGCACGCCCATCGCGTAGAAGCACGGCGCGCGCACGTGCACCTTGTACGGCCGGCCATTGCCCTGCGACACGACGTAGAAGCCGACCTCGCCGTTGCCACCCTCAACGGCCTGATAGGCCTCGCCGGGCGGCACCTGGTGGCCGTCGATGGTCAGCTTGAAGTGGGCGATCATGCCCTCGATCGAGTTGTAGACCGCGGCCTTGGGCGGCAACACCACGTGCCAGTCGGCCACATTGACCGGACCACCCGGCATCTGCCGCAATATCTGGCGGATCATTTTGTTGCACTGATGGATTTCTTCAAACCGGCACAGGTAGCGGTCGTAGTTGTCGCCCTGGTGGCCCAAGATGACGTCGAAGTCCAGTTCCTGGTAGTGCAAATACGGCTGGTGCTTGCGCAGGTCCCAATCGACGCCGGTTGAGCGCAGCATCGTTCCGGTCACGCCGTGCGCAATCGCGTCTTGCTGCGACAGCTGGCCAGTGCCGATCATGCGGTCGTAGAAAATCCGGTTCTTGGTCAACAGCCTGTCCATCTTGTCGAGCAACGACAGGACTTTGTCCAGCGCGGCCAACACATGCTCCGGGTAGCCCTCGGGCAGGTCGTCGCGCAAGCCGCCAATGCGGGTGTAGCTGGTGGTCAGCCGCGCGCCGCACAGTTCCTCGACGATGGGGTACAGGGTCTCGCGGGCTTCGACGCCGTACAGAAACGGCGTAAAGCCACCGAGTTCCAAAGCGCCGGCCGCGAGCGCCGTCAGGTGGTCAGTCACGCGGCTGATCTCGCACACCAGCATGCGGATGTACGAGCAGCGCGGCGTAATCTGCACGCCCATCAGCTTCTCGACAGCCATCACGTAGCCGACGTTGTTGCACAGCGGCGAGACGTAGTTCAACCGGTCGGTGTAGGGCAGCACCTGCTGCCAGGTGCCCTGCTCGCTCATCTTCTCGAAGCCGCGATGCAGATAACCGATGTGAATGTCGATGTCTTCGACCGTCTCGCCGTCGAGCGTCAGCACGAACTTGACGGTGCCATGGGTCGCCGGATGCGACGGCCCCATGTTGATGATCATCCTGTCGCCGTCGCGCAGCGCTCCCGCCATCATCGCCGCGGTGGCTGCGCCAGCTTGTCCAAATGCCGCGTTTGCGCCCATCGTTCGTCCTTGGCCGGAAGGCCTAGCGGTGCGTCTCGTGGTCCGTGTACTCGGCCAACGTGGGTAACGCCGTCAACGGCTGATAGCCGCGCAGTGGGTAGTCTTTGCGCAGCGGGTGCCCCTCGAACTCGTCGTACAAAAGGATCCGCCGCAGGTCCGGATGACCTTCAAAGCGCACACCGTACATGTCCCACGTTTCGCGCTCGCCCCAGTTGGCTGCGCCGTACACGCCACACAGCGTGGGCACCCACAGATCGTCCGCAGCGATCGGTACCTTGACGCGCAAGCGGTGGCCGTGACGCAGCGACACCAGGTGGTACACCGCCTCGAACTGCGGCAAGCCGTCGCTGGACAGGCCATCGGCGCGGTTGGCGTCGACAGGACTGCATGCGCCGCGCAGACCCGGCGGATAGTCGCCGTAATCGGCTGCGGTCACGTCCACGAGCATCTCAAAGCTGAGCGCAGGGTCGTCGCGCAGCTTGCTGGCCAGTTGCACAAGGCCATCGCGTTGCACGAGCACGGTCGCATCACCGCGCTGCGCATGAGCGCCGATCACGTGGTCGCCCACGGCGGTGCGGCAGGCAGCAATCAAGGCATCGGCGGTTAGCGGTGCGGCAGTCGTCATGGCTTCTCCAGATGCTTGCGCGCCCACATTCGGGGCGGCGACCGGCGACAAGTGCGGCTATTCCCAGTCGAGCGCGCCGCGGCGCCAGACGTAGGCCAGGCCCGCGGCCAAAATGCCGACGAACACGAACATCTCGGCCACCGTGACCAGGCCAAAGCCCGGCTCGACCAGCAATTCGCGGAACAACCCGGCCCACGGGTACATAAACACCGACTCGATATCGAACACGATAAAGAAGATGGCCACGAGGTAGAACTTGACGCTGAACCGCTGGTGGGCCGAACCGATGGGGTCACTGCCGCACTCGAAGGTGCCCTGTTTGACTGGGCTGGTGCGGCGCGGGCCGATAAGGCGATTGAGCACCAGGATCGCGCTGCCCATGACAGTGACGATGCCGATGACGACGGCCAGCGAGAGGTAGCCCATTTGCGATTGCAGCATGGCGGTCCTGTGCGCGCCTGGGCGCGGCAAGGGGGCGCTGCAATAGCGCGGCACGGCGCGGCAAGTCAAGGCGTCGCCGGTGATCGCCGCGTTTTCATGGGCCTGTGCGCGACCTCGCGCTGTGCCCTCGCGACAAGACTCCGGGTCCGGGCGGCCGGCGGTCTGGGGCCGGGCCACCCCAGCGGCCGAGGCGCCGACTGCGAACCGCGTTGCGGCCTCGGTTGCACGGCGGTAGCGTGTGCCGTGGCCGTGGCGTGCGCGCCGTCCCTTTTTGGGCCTCGCGCGCCGATTCGACGCCGCCAGCCGCCGTAGTCGGACCAACCCAGCCTGTTTGACAGCAGGCTCGTCGACGCCCGGCTCAACGACACCCGGCTGATCGCCAGTTGGCCGATTCGCCACCCGTGCCGCGAGGTTGCCATGATCCTGGAACGTGCCAAGCGCGAACCCTTCAAGGTCCAAGGTGTTGTCATCGGCATCGTCGTCGACAACAAGGACCCGGACGGCCACTATCGGGTCAAGGTCAAGTTTCCGTGGGTGCTTGAGTCGGACGCCAAGTACACCGACGCCAAGGACGACGAAGACTTCCGGACCACGTGGTGCCGCATCGCGACCTTTATGGCCGGCAAAGACCGCGGTGCGTTCTGGCTGCCCGAAGTGGACGACGAGGTGCTCATCGCCTTTGAACACGGCGATGTGCGCCGGCCGTTCATGATCGGCTCGCTGTGGAACGGCGTGGACACCCCGATCCACGCCAACCAAGAACAGAACGGCAAGAACTGGTTCCGGTCGATTCGCTCGCGCAGCGGCCACATGCTGCAATTCGTCGACAAGAAAGACGACAAGACCGAACGCATCGTGCTGCAGACCCTGGTCAAGGCCAAGGACGAAGAGAAGGACCCCAAGCAGCGCGACGGCCACTGGATTGCGCTCGACCAGTCGGGCGCCGTCGACCAGATCGAGATCTACGACCACACCCAAGAGCACTACATCCTCATCGACACCAAAAACAAGAAGATCACGATCGAGTGCAAAACCGGCGACATGCTGATCAAGGCCGAGAAGACCATCACCATGCAGTGCAAGGATCTGGTCATCAAAGCCGACTCGACGATCAAGCAGGAGTCCGGTTCGTCGACCGAGACCAAGGCCGGCTCGACCATGGACATCAAGTCGTCGAGCACCATGACGCTCAAGGGCTCGACGATCAACCTGAACTGATGTTGGCTGTGCTGGATACTGGCAGGCGGCGGACGGCCCGCGACGCGCAGATGCGCCCGAGGCAATCGTACTGCTGCGTGGATGCCCCGCTCGCAATGACGAAGGCCGAGTAGTTGGCGCAGATCTCCGGAAACCTCCAGGGCCTGTCGGTCGTTGCACGCCGCGGGCTTGAGCGCCTCGGCCACCACGGCACGCCGCACGACCAGCTAGCCAGCGACGCCCTGGTGGTGCGGCTGTGTGGCCTTGCGGGCAGCCTCGGCCGGCAAGTGGGCGTGTTGATTGGCCGCGACGGCCAGGTCGCACACATCGTCATTGGCGATGATCGCGCGCTACAGCTGCCGGACCTCGGCCGCTGGGGACGTGAGTCCGGGCGCCTGCGGGGCTTGCGCCTGGTGCACGTGCACCTCAAGGGCGAACCGGTCGACGCAGATGACCTGAACGACCTGGTCCGGCTGGGTCTGGATTTGGTGGCCGCGGTCACGCTGCAAGGCGATGCGCCGTATCAGGTTTCGATTGCGCTGCTGGCGCCAGACGGTGAGCCGAGCGGCCGCGCGACGTCAGCCGCGGAGGTGCGGCCCCTGCAAACCTGGCACGGGCTGCAATTCGATTGTGCGGCTGCGATCGCGGACCTGGAGACCCGACTGGCGCGGCGCAGACCGCCGGCGCGCCTGATCGACGCGCGCGAGCGGGCACTCATCGTGCACGTGGGGCAGGAGGCGCAGGCTGAGGCGGAGAGCCGTCTGGACGAACTGGAAGAGCTGTGCCGGACGGCTCACGTCGAGGTCGTCGGCCGGGTGGTACAGCGCCGTCGCCAGATCGACGGTCGGACCCTGCTTGGCTCCGGCAAGCTCGGCGAAATCGCGTTCGTGGCGGCGCAAAACGACGCGACAATCCTGGTCTTCGGCCGGGAGCTGACGCCGTCGCAGTCCAAGGCCATCGCCCAGGGCGCCGACACCAAAGTCCTGGACCGCACCCAGCTCATCTTGGACATCTTCGCGCGGCGCGCGCGCTCGCAAGAGGGCAAGCTGCAAGTCGAGCTGGCGCAACTGCGCTACTCGCTGCCGCGCCTGGGAGACCGCGACAACGCGCTCAGCCGCCTGACGGGTGGCATCGGCGCCACCGGCCCCGGCGAAACCAAACTCGAGATCGACCGCCGGCGCTGCCGCGACCGGATCGACCGCATCGAGACTCAGCTTGAGCGCCTCAAAGCGGGCCGAGGCTTGCGGCGCAGCGGGCGCGGCGAAGCCAATGTCGCCCAGGTCGCACTGGTCGGCTACACC
>SXRM01000413.1 GCA_005792545.1 Pseudomonadota bacterium
AGGCTGCGTTGTGCATGGGCGTCGGATACCTGGGATGAAAGTTTCCGCCAGGCGGTCGATGCGCCGCCAAGGCCGCTAGCCAATGGCTTGAAATTACAAACCTAAAAAAGAATGGGCGCTCGGGTTTGGATTTGCGCCCCAGTCCTGCGGCCGTCGCTGTCGCGGCCGATGCCGGCAGCAAAATCGCAGCTGACGCCCTCCCAGAACCGCCCGCAGCGCTTGCCCATGGCTGATACGCGAATCTCCGGCGCAGGTTGTGCGTTGTCGGCCGCCAGGTCTTTGGCGTGGGCGCCGGTTGACGCCCGCGAAAAGGACTTTATCCTATCGCGCGCTGCGGTCTCCGCGGCGCGCACTCGCGCACTGGATATTCGCCCGGCCTCGCCCCGAGTTGGCCGGCGCGCACTGGCAATGGCCGCCATCTGACGGTCGGGCAACCAAGGGGCTTTACCACCAGCCGCGCCTAACGCGGCGGTTTTTCGACGGGAGGACAGATGAATCTGATCAAGAACCTGGGCCAGGCTTCGGCCATTTGTGCGATGCTTGCGCTCGGCGCCTGCGAAGCCTCGGTGGGCGGCACGGGCGACGCGAGTGGCGACACCACCGCTGATGCGACCACCGGCGGCAGCGACGCGACCTCCGGCGGTGACACCAGCACGGCGGCCGACACCGGCGGCACCCCGGGCAAGAAGTACACGTTCGTCACGATCGACGGCTCGCCGGCGAGCGAACCGGACTGCAAGGCCACCAACAGCCCGGGTCCGGACATCGACGCCATCGCGCTTTTCGACAAGGCCGGCAAGCTCAAGGGCGTCGCCAAGCCGGGCACCTCGGTGTTCAAGGCTGGCGCCAAGAAGCTGTGCGAAGCCGAGAACAAGAAGACCGACTCGACCAAGGTCTGCGGGCCCGTCAACGGCAAGGTCAACGAGAAGACGGCGGACACCGAGTACTTCGGCCTGTCGGACGGCACCATCGAAGTGCAGATCGGCGCCTGCTCGGCGGCGACCGACGACCTGACCAAGTGCGACGGCGCGGGCGCGGCGGTCGAAATCCTGGCCGGCGATCAGATCGCCGTCTACGAAGTCGACGGCAGCTATCTGGCCAAGACCGTCTGCGAGAAGGCGGACGCCGCCGCGGTGCCGGACAAGAAGGTGTGCGGCGGTGGCCCGCAGACTGGTCTGGCATTTGACGGCTGCAAGTGCATCGCCGAAGAGTACCAGGTGTGGATTGGCTCGGGCACCGGCAAGGCCGAAGTCGACCTCGGCAAGCACAAGGGCACCAACCAGTACATCGACGTCAAGATCCAGTAGTCGCAAGACCCACGGATTCCGACAGGCCGTCTCCGCCAGCGCGCGGGGGCGGCCTGTCGCCGTTTTGGGTGCAGTTTTCTGGCGATTTCGAAGACTTGCCAGTCGCCACACCGCGCCCGCACATTTGTTGCAGCACCCGTCGGCCGTGGTAAAGTGCCGTTGCGCGTCGCGCCCGCCATGGGCGCTCGCCGGGGATTGCGCAACACGCGCCGCCCGGGCCGCTGCCAGCATGAACGCCCCCACTGCCACCCTCTGCTGCTGTCTCGCTTCGGTCGCCTTGGCGCTTGCCGCGCCCGCGTTGGGTGCCGACAAAGCTGCGGAAAAGCCCGGCAAGGCCACCGCAGACAAGCCTAAGGACGCCGAAAAAGGCAAAGACGGCGCTGACGCGGGCAAGAAGGCCGAAAAGCCCAAGGCGGACGCGAAGAAGGACGACGCCAAGGCCGCAGAACCCAAGAAGGATGAGCCCAAGCCAACCGCCAAGGAGCCGCGCGTCGAAGACAGCGCAACTCCGGTCGGCGATGACGCCACCAAGCTCGGGCCGTTTGCGCCACCGCCGCGGCCGTTTCCGTTTCCGCTGCTCGGCGACGACAGGGCCCGCGAGGTGTTCGTCGATCGCGCTGGCAACCTCTACAAAGAGCGGCCCTACAGCGGCAACATCCCCGATTGGAATGCCGCTCCGGCCGTTGGCAGCGGCGGCCGCTGCAAGGTCGAGCCGCAGACGCTGTCGTGGGTTGGCTTTCAGAACAACGCCGATGGCTCGCGCGTCTACATTCAGGTCGAGAACATTGCCTGCGGTTACGTGTACCGACCTGACGACCTGCACATCGTCATCGATTTGCCGCAGGTCAGCATCGCCGCCAACAACCTCAAGCGCGAGATCCTGACCGGCGCATTTCCGACGGCCATCGAGATGATCAAGGCCGAAGACGTGCCGGGCAAAGGCGCGCGCGTGGTGGTGGTGCTGCGCGAGCGGCGCCCCTATTTGTCGGCGCACCTGGGTCGCTATCTTTTCGTCGACGTAACGCGCTAGTCCGTCCTTGCGCGCCGTCCGCAGGACACGCCATGCCCCGCAAGAAAGCGGAACCCGCAGCTGCGCCGGACCTGGCCGCGGCTGTGCCTGTGCAGGCCGCGATGGCCGCCCCACCGGCTGCGTCGCGACGGTCTTCTCGCAAGAAGCCCGTGGCGAGTGCACCGCTGCTGGATCTCGCAGAACACGCCCTCGAAACCGCCTCTGCCGCCGCTGCGCCACCTGCCTCTGGGCATGGGTCTGTCCCAGAGCCTGTCCCTGAACCTGTCTCTGAGCCTGTTGCTGTCGCTGAGCCAGCACCGGACTCTGAACCTGTCCCTGCCCCTGAGCCCGCCGCTGTTCCCGAACCTGTCGTTGTCCCTAAACAGGTCGTTGTCCCTGAACCTGTCGTTGTCGCCGAGCCCGAGCCGGTCCCTGAACCTGCGCCTGTCGAGGCTGCCACGCCAGCCGCGCCGCCGACTGTCCCTGCCGAGTCCATGGCCGATCGCGCCGTGCGGTATCGCCAGCGCTTTTTGCAAGACGACAAGCCCTTGGCCCGCCGACCGCCGCCTCCGCCGGTCGCGCCCCCGCCACGGCTGCGCGCCGAGCCAGAGCCCGGCCAGGGCCCGCGCAAAGCGCTGAGCATGGCCGATATTGCCGAGCGCCAGCGCGCCGCTCGCAGCGCCGCCCGCGAACCTGAAGTCCGAGCCGTCGCCCCGCAACGGCCTGCGACCGAGTCGATGCAGGACCGCGCGCTGCGGTTCCGCCCAGCGGCGCCCGACGAAACGCCAGCAAAAGCCGCAGCGCCGGCGCCGATCGCCCAGCGGCCAGGCCGCGCGCCAGATGGCCTGGAACGTGCGGCGCACGCCACCCACCATCGACCCGCAGATAGCAGTTCCAGCGCACCTGCCGTGGCGCTGGATACGCCTTCGGGGCGTGCAGTCGGCGTGGCGCTGGTGCTGGTGGCGCGCAACCACGGCCCAGTCATCGCCGCGCGGCTGGCGGCCTGGCGGCAGGTCGTGCCCGAGGTCGATGTGCGGTTGGCGGTGCTCGACCTGGGGTCTACCGACGACACCGTGGCCACAGTCGAAGAGGACGCCGCGGTTACCGTAGCGAGCTGTCCCGGCGGCCTGGCCGATCCGTTGGTGGCGCTGGCGGTGGCGGTGCGCGCCTTGCCGGCGGACGTGGCAGTGCTGGTGCAGGCCGATCATCCGCCGGGACCGCGCGGCGTGGCGCTGGTCCAAGCTGCGCGCACCGGTGGCGTCACTGCGTGGCAGGCTATTGTCGACGAAGGCGTGCTGGTCGTGCCCGCCGCTGCGCTGCGCAAGGTGGTGCTGCCACAGACCAGCCTGGCCCAGTGGGCGCGTGAGGCCGGGGTAGCGGCGCCAGCGGCGCTGCATGAGTCTAGTCACTGGCGGCGCGGCTTTGTGGTGGCGTTGCTCGGTCGGGCGCCGCGGCGCCGCGATCGGGTTCTGGCGCTATTGCCAACGCTGTTGCGGCCAATGGCGGGCAGGCTAGCCGGCTTGCTGGCCGGTCCCTAGCGCCAAAGTCAGCCGCTTACTCGACGGACGAAGCGCCGGAAGCCTTGGCTTTGACGGGTTCCGCCGCCTTGGCGCGCTGAACTTTGCCCGGGGCGACGCGTTCCGCTTCGACGGCCGCCACCTGCGCCTTGGCCCAGCCGGCGGTCTTGGCGTCGCCGGCCTTGATCGCCACGCCCTGCAAGATCTTGAGCAGCGCCAGTTTCTTGGTGGCGTCGCTGGTCTTTTCCACTTCTGCACGCAGCCGCGCGACCTCAGCCACCGCCGAGTTGGCTGCGGACTCGGCCTGTGCCGCCGGGGCGTTTTCCGCCCGGTTTTGCACGGGCGCCGGCGTCGACGGCGCGCTGGAGGCTGCGGCCCGGTTCTCCGCCTGCTGGTTGCCGTACGCGCCGCGCTGGATGTCCTCGGCCTTGCGCAGCACCGCGTTGTCCAGCGCCTGGTTGCGGCGAGCCTGTTCGGCTTCTTCTTGCGGTGCCTGGTTCTTGTCGGCGGCCGCGGCCTTGTTGTTGGCGACCATGCCCATGGCTGCGCCGGGCACCTGCGCGGCCTCGTCGCGCACGGCGTCGTCTTTGCCCGCGTAGCCCTTGTCGGCGTTGGCGACCTGCGCCTGCTTGGGTGGCGGCTGCGCGAACTGCTGCTCAGCCTCGGCCTTGGGCGCTCGCTGCAGCTTGGTCTCCGCGACCTGGGCGGGTCCGAGCGACGCAGGCTTGGCCTCGATCGGCGCGTTGTGCAGCGGTTCGTCGCCAAAGGCGACCTGACCGGCCTCCGCCCTGTCCGGCGCGGGCGCTGCCGCCCCTGCCATCGGCGCAGCAGCGGGTGCTGTGGCTGCGACTGCGGCGGGCGGTGCCGGTGGTGGCGCGACGTAGGGCTCGGCGGTCAGCACCGGCGGCGGACGGTCGGCAACGGCGACGGCTTCGGCACCGGTCGGGGCCGTAGTGTCCTTGTCCTGGCGGGCGCTGACGGCAATCAGCAGCGCGGCCGCGCTGGCCATCGCCAGCACTGGACCTGGCCGGAACAGCCAGTCGGCCAGCCGCGCAAACACCGACTGCGGTTGGGCATGATCTGCCGCCGCCTGCGCCGCCGCCGTCAGCACCACCGAGCGCACCGCCGGCGACACCTCGGGCATCGGCAGCGCCGCAATGCGCTGGTGCATCCGCGCCATGGCTTCAATCTCGTCGCGCCACTGCACCGGCACGTCGCCGGGCAGACCGCCCGCGATGCGCCGCTCATAGGCGTCGACGAACGCCGCGTCGTCCAAAGTGGTCGGGTCGTTGGTGGCCATGGCCTCCTCCCTTGCTCACAACCCGCGCCGGGCGGGTCTGAGCGACCGGGAGCCGGTACGGTTGATTATGCGAAATCCGCCAGCGCCTCGCGCAAGGCCTTAAGGGCATAGCGCATTCGACTCTTGACGGTGTTCTCGTTGGTTTGCGTGGCTTCGGCGATCTCGGCGAAGCTCAAGCCACTGATCTCGCGAAGCGTAAAGACCTCGCGTTGCTCAGTAGGCAGGTTGGCCAGTGCCACGTCGTACGATCGGCTGAATTGGGCGTCGGCCGTGTTGCGGCTGGCGTCCAAGCCCACGGCGTCAGACGCAATCCGCTCGCCCAACGTCGGCCCCTCGTCGCTGCCCATCGGGGCATCGAGCGACGGCCCGTTGCGGAAGCGGTCGCGCCGCGACGCATCCACACACAAGTTGCGGCCGATCGTGAACAACCAGGTTCTGAACTTGCTTTGGCCCTTGAAGCCTGTTGCATTTCGCACCACCCGCAGGAACGCGTCCTGCACCACATCATCGGGGCGCGCCGCCCCCTGCTGGATGGCAAAGGCTTTCAAAGCCCGGTTGTGGCGATCGTACAAGATCCCCAGCGCCCGGCTGTCGCCCGCGGCGAAGCGCTCCATCAGCGCCTCGTCGTCCATCGCTTCCAAGGCCATCACGGCCAGGAGCGTCGCCATCTGCAGGAGCCACATCGGCGTCCTTCCCCTACGACGCGCGGTCGGCGCGTTCGATCTGGCCAGGGGGTGCAACAGCCCCGCGGCAAGGTCGGCAAGGCTAGCACGGCGTCGCGAAAGCGCTCAAATTCACGCCGGCCGCGCTTGGCTGCTACTGTCGAGCGAATCGCACCACGGCCTCGGCGTGGACCGTCCAGGCGAACCCGTCGATGATGGTGGCCTGCACGGGCACCAGGCCGTGTCCGGCCAGCGTGCGGGCGTCGCGGCCCAGCGTGTCCAGGGCGCACGATACGTAGATGACGTCGCGCGGCGCCAGGCGACCGGCAGCGGCGCATAACTCTGGAGCGCCGGGTCGACCGGGGTCGAGTAGCCAAACTTCCGAGCCTGCGGCGGCGGACAGTTGAGCGGCCACGTCGCCCTGGACGATGCGCAGCCGGTCCGACCAGCCGGCGTCGCGCGCAGCGCGGGCCAGCTGCCCGCAGGCGGCTTCGTCCTGCTCAAATGCCACCACCTGCGCGCCAGGTCGCAACAGTAGATCAGTGAAATTGCCGGACCCGGCGTAGAACTCCGCAGCGCGCGCAAACTCGCCCGCGTCGCGCACCGCAGCCGCTACCACCGACCGCAGCGCGCGGTTGGCCTGCTCGCTGGCCTGGCAGAAGCCGTCGGGCTGGGTGCGCACCACCCACGGAGCGTCGACTTCGGGCAGCGCGACGTCGTCCTCGCCCCACTGGTCAGCGTGTTGGCCCAAGCGGTAGCGCAAGCCCACAACGCCCAAGCGCGCGGACAGCTCGCGCGCTGTTGGCGGCGAACTGCGGACCTTGCCGCTGAGCATCGCCACCACGCCAGCGCTGCCGAGCACCAGCGACAGTTCGCCCAGGTACAGGAAGTCCTGCAACGCCGCCGGCGCGCGCTGGCGCACCGCTTCCAGCGCCGCACTGAGCGCAGGGCAGTGCTCGGTTTGCGCCACTTGATCGCTGCGGGCCGTGAGCATCCCCACCACCAGGCTGCCCTGGGTCTGCCGCACGTGCAGCCGCGCCCGCCTGCGGTGCCCGGCGGCTTGCACCGCCACCGCGTCTACGGCCAGCGCTGCGCCGACGACGCGCTGCAGGTGCTGCTGGTGATGGCGCAGGCGCGCCGCGTCGCTCAGATGCTGCAAGTCGCAGCCGCCGCACTGGCCGAACGCGGCGCAGGGCGGCGTCACGCGGTCTTGTGACGGCTGGCGGATCGCCAGCAGCTGTCCGCGCAGCACGCCCTGGCGCTTGCCGACGACCTGCACTTGCAGGTGGTCGCCCGGAACAGCACCCGGCACGAACACCACCTGGCCATCGGCAAGGCGTCCGACGCCGTCGCCCAGGCCGCCAAGCCCCGTGATTTGCAGGTCCACGGGGGGCGCCGTTGTTGTGGAAGGGTAGGCCATTGAAGTTGATTTCCTTTGCGCGACTGCGGTGTGGCTTGACGGCGGCCGCCCGGCCTTCGTAGCCTACGCGCGCGCCATGGTCGCGCATTGCCGGTTTGGCCGCCAGCGGCCGCGGAGCCCTCCGATGAAAATGTCCTTGTTGGCGCTGTGGTGCCTGGCGCTCCTCAGTGCGTGCACCGTCGCAGGCGGCGGCTCGGGTGGCAGCGGTGCCAATGTGCTGTTGTGCGGCGCAGGTGGCGCTTGCCCTGCCGGCATGACGTGCAATGCCAACAACGTCTGTGTGCTCAATGCCACGGGCGGCAGCGACGCTGGCACTGCGGACACCGCGACAGTCGGCAGCGACGCCGCTGCGACTTCGGCGGATACTGCGGCAGCCAAGGACGGCGGCGACAAGGCAGACAGCCCGGTGTCGCCGACGGACGTGGTCAATCCGGATGTGGCGCCGCCCAAGGATACGGCTGTGCCAGACGTGGCGCCCGACGTCGCCGCTGAAACGGCTGACGTTCCAGTCGCTCCAGTGCCGGCGACGATCGCGCAATTGCAGACCGCAGCGGCGAGCGTGCAATGTGAAAAGCCAGACGGCATCGTCTATGGCACCAAAGTCATTGTGGAACCAGCGGTTGTCACTGGGCCGATGACCACGGTGACGGCAGCGGGCGGCAAGAAAAGCACGCTGTTCTACGCTCGGCCCGCCACGGGCCCAGTGACGGCTGACAACGCTGGCATGGCCTTCATCGTCGCCGCCAATCCGTTGCTCCTGGTGCCTGGCGATGTGGTGCAAGTCACTGGTGCGGCGGCGGAATTCTATTGCCAGACCGAGATCATGGTCGAAAACGCCGACGGCATCGTCCAAAAAGGCAAAGTCGCTGCGCCGGAGCCGTATAGCCTGCCAATCGCCAGCGTCTTCAACAGCCCGGAGCTGTACGAGGATGTGCTCCTTCGCGTCAGCGGCGTGGTCGTCGACAACCCCAACGTGGTCGGCAGCGACGGCAAATTTCACGGCGAGTTCATGGTGTCGTCGGGTTCCGCGACGCTGCGGGTCGCAGTCGCTCCAGGGTCGCAATACTATGACAAGGATGCCAAGACCAAGTTCACGGCTGGCACCAAATTCGTGAGCATCGCCGGCCACCTGACCTACAGCTTTGGCAATTTCCTGTTGCGGCCGCGCGACGACGCCGACCTGCAAGTCGGCTTCTAGCCCCGACCCCGGCGCACCCGCATGCCCAGCCTGCCCACCGCCCATGCGGCGCGGCCCTTTGATGTCCAAGGGCTGCTGCTGTCGCTGGAGCACGACAACCCGGTCACCGTCCTCGCCGCGGCCGAGGGTGCGGTGGTGCCGTTCGTGCTGGCGGCGGTGCGGCAGCGCCTCAAACGCCCGATCGTGGTCATCGCTGCGGATGCCCGCCGCGCTCGCCAACTGCGCGAGGGCCTTGCCACCTTTGAAGCGGAGCTCTGGCCCGGCTTGCGGCCGGTGCTGCCCTACGACGACAACGACGTGTCGCCCTACCAGGCGCTGGCGCCGCTGCGCGCGATTGCCCAGGGCCGTCTCGCGGCTGGCTACCGGTTGAATCTGGGCCTTGGCGTTGCAGCGGTGGTGCTGCCCGCGGAGGCGCTGTTGCGGCCGACGCTCGACGCGCAGACGCTGGACCGCACGACGGTGCTCGCGTCGGTCGGCAGCAATTTCGACAAGGTCGAGGCTGTCGAGATGCTGCAGGCCGGCGGCTATGAGCGGGTGCCGGTGGTCGAAGATCCGGGCACGTACGCCTTGCGGGGCGGCGGTCTGGACGTATGGAGCACGCTCTACGACCGGCCGGTGCGCATCGATCTGGACGGCGACGACGTGGCGCGACTGCGCTTTTTCGATCCCGAGACCCAGGCCGCCGGCGACGACGACAACTTACTGGATCTATTGGCCCCTCCTGCTCGTGAGTTGGTCATCGACGCCCCGCGGCTGCCCACGATGTCGGCGGCGCTGACTGATCTCGCCGACCACCACGACGTCGGCAATGTCGAGCTGCGCGCCATCTTGGACGAACTGGGCGCCGGGCACGTGGTGCCGGGCATGGAGGGCTTGATCGCCGCCGTCGCGCCCGAGCGGCAGACGCTGCTGGACCTGTGTCCCAAGTCTGGCGCGCACCGTCCGATCGTGGTGCTCGACAACCCGGACGCCGTGCATCTGGCTCTGGACGCCACCTGGCGCGAGCACTGGGCCCACTACGACGCCGCGCGCGCCGACAAGCATCTGTGCTACGCGCCGACGGCCATCTGGTGTAGCCCCGACGACGTACGGGCGCAGCTGGCCAGCCACACCCAGCTGTTCGTGCGACCGTTTGCGATCCTGGAAGAGGCCAATAAGACACCGACTTTCTTGCTCGAAGTCGGCAACAACCGCGAAGTGGCACAGCAGCTGCGCGACGCCAGGGGCAAGGACGAGGGCCTGCGCCCGCTGGTCCAGCACGTCCACACCGCTAGAAAGCTCAAACAATTGGTGGTGGTCGCCGCGCACAGCGAGGGTGGACGCCAGCGCTTGCAGTCGATCTTGCGGCACTATGGCGTCGGCACCGAGCTGCACGACGGTCCGCTGCGACCGGCGGACATCGACCAGTTGCGCACCCGCCGCGACCTCGATGCCCTATTGGTCCTGGGCGGCAGCGGCGAAGGCTACGTGCTGGCGGCGCTGCACCTGGTCGTCTTTGACGAGTCGGAGATCTTTGGGCTCAAGTCGGCCAAGCCCGACCCGGCCAAGCGCAAAGCCAAGGCCAGCCATGCGTTGCGCGACATGGCCGAGCTCGCGGAAGGCGACTACGTGGTCCACGCTGACCACGGCATCGGCCGCTATGTGGGCCTGGTGCGCATGGCGGCGGCGGGTAGTGAGCAGGACTATCTGCTGTTGCTCTACAAGGACGACCAGCGGCTGTACGTGCCGGTCGCCAACCTGGAGCACGTCCAAAAGTACGCCACCGTCACCGAAGAGGGCTCGGACAGCGCCCCGCAGCTGGACCGCCTCGGCCACGATCGCTGGCTCAAGACCAAGCGCAAAGCCCGCAAAGCCGTCGCCGAAATTGCCCAGCACCTGGTCAAGCTCTACGCCGAGCGCCAGAGCCGGCCAGGGCACTCCTTTTCGCCGCCGGACGAGGTCTTTCGCGAGTGGGAGGCCGAGTTCGCCTGGGAGGAGACCCCGGACCAGCAGCGCGCGATCGACGACGCCATTTTGGACCTGCAGGTACCGCGGCCGATGGATCGTCTGGTGTGCGGCGACGTCGG
>SXRM01000414.1 GCA_005792545.1 Pseudomonadota bacterium
ATCAAGTACGCTTAGAGCTCGGCGCCTACGCTCTGCACCCGTCGATCCAGGTGGTGGCCCCGTGGCGCACCTGGCCGTACAAGAGTCGTTCTGACCTCATTGATTACTGCCGCCGCCACGATATCCCGGTGACGGCTACGGCCGAGAAGCCGTATTCCACCGACCGCAACCTGCTGCATATCAGCTTTGAGGGCGGCATCTTGGAAGATCCGTGGCGCGCGCCACCGGCCGACATGTTCAAACTGACCGTCGACCCGCGGCATGCGCCGGATTTGGCGCAAGACGTCGAGATCGCCTTCGAGGATGGGATTCCGGTCGCCATCGATGGCGAGACGCTGGGACCGGTAGCGCTGCTCGAAAAGGCTAACCTTATCGGAGGCATGCACGGCATCGGTCGGGTCGACATCGTCGAGAACCGCTACGTTGGCATCAAATCGCGCGGCGTCTACGAAACGCCAGGTGGCACGCTCATCTATCACGCCCACCGCGCTGTCGAGTCGCTGGTACTCGATCGCGAGGTGATGAGCCTGCGCGACGGTCTGGTGCCGCAGTTCACCCGCATGATCTACAATGGCTATTGGTTCAGCCCCGAGATGCAGCAGATGTTGGGTTTCATGAAGAACATCCAGCGCGGCGTCACCGGCGTGGCGCGCCTGCAGCTGTACAAAGGCGGCGTGCAGGTTACTGGACGCAAAGCCCGTAATTCGCTGTACAATCCCGAGTACAGCACCTTCGAGGCCGACAAGGTCTACAACCAGGCCGACGCCGACGGCTTCATCAAGCTCAATGCGCTGCGGCTCAAGCTCAATACCTACCGCGACCGCGCCGCGCTGGCGGATCCGACGCCAGAAGTGGCGCAAAACGTCGCCGATCTGCGCACCAACTACATCGAATGAGCCGCGGCGCCAGCCCTGACCCACCCAGTCGACGCGCCACATCGCCCTGATGTCACTTGAACCGCCCGCCGCGATCGCCAGCGCTTGTCGCGCCGATGACGCGGGCAAGGACTTTGCCATGCACGCCCGCATCAAGATTTTCGCTGGCACCAGCCACCCAGCGCTCGCCGAGGCCATCTGCCACTATCTCGACCTACCGCTGTCCAAGAGTGAGTGCATCAAGTTCAGCAACGAGAACTTGATGGTGCGCATCTTGGAGAACGTGCGCGAGTGCGACGTGTTCTACATCCAGACCGCAGCGCCGCCGGTCAACGAAGCGATCCTGGAGACGCTCATCGCCATCGACGCGCTCAAGAGCGCGAGCGCTGCCCGGGTGACCGCGGTGCTGCCGTACTTTCCGTATTCGCGCTCGGATAAGAAGGACCAGCCGCGCATCTCGATTACCGCGCGCTTGATGGCCGACCTGCTGCAGACGGCCGGCGCGGACCGCGTGCTGACCATGGACCTGCACTCGCCGCAGATCCAGGGGTTCTTTCGCATTCCGGTCGATCAACTGATGGGCGCCCCGGTGCTTTGCGATCACATCAAGACTTGGGATCTGAGCGAGTGCGTACTGGTCGCTGGCGACGTCGGCGAAGCCAAGGACATCGGCCGCTTTGCCAACATGCTGCACCTGCCAGTGGCGGTGGTCGACAAGCGGCGCTATGGCAACGATGACAAGGCGGTCGCGACCAACCTCATCGGCGAGGTGGCCGGCAAGCACGCGATCATCACCGACGACGAGATCGCGACCGGCGGCACCATCATCGAGGCCACCAACTTTCTCATCGCCCGCGGCGCGTTGTCGGTGCGGGTGTGTGCGACCCACGGTGTGCTTTCCGGGCCGGCGATGGACCGCATCAACAAGAGCAAAATCGCCGAAGTCATCGTTACCGACACCATCCCGCTGCGCGACAAGCAGTCGGACCGCATGCGCGTGCTGTCGGTGGCGCCGCTGTTCGGCAAGGCCATTCGCCGCATCCACGACGGCGATTCGGTGTCCGACCTGTTTTGAGCGACCCAGCGACGCACCGCGCCGCGCAGGTGTGCGTCGAAGCCGCGCGGCTTGACCCCCCAAGTCGGCGACCGTAGCTTGTCCGTATGGCTTCGCGCGTTACAAGCTGGGTTCGGGTCGGCGTCGCAGCGTTGGCGGGCCCGCTCGGCGCGTTTGTGCTGTTGAGCGGCCTTGCGTCGCTGCTGCGCCTTGATGTCGCGACAGGCCGCAAGTCTGGCAAAGCCACAGCGGCGGTGGCCAAACCGGGGCCAAAGCGCGTCGCCCGCATGCAGTGGCTGCCCGCACCAACGGCGTCGGCAAAGCCGCAACTGGACAAGCCCAAACCGAAGCCCGACCCCGAGCCGTCGGGCCAGATCGTGCAGACCGCGCGGCCTGACCGCGAGCAGCGTCCCACCCACAGCAACTACCTCGGCCGCTACGACATGACTGTGGCCAAGGAGAAGAAGGCCCGCGAAGTGGCCCAAAAGCTCCATGACCTCGGCCGGGTGCGGTCGGACGATCCGTCGCCTTTGCAGAGCCCCAACAGCAAGAGCAAGGCAAGGACGTCGTTGCGGGCCAAACAGCAGGAACAGGGCGAAAAGCAAGGCGAGCAGGCGGCGCATGCCCCCAAAAATGGCGCGGGCGAGGCTGCACCAACGGTGCCGGAACCACAGCCACCCAAAGCGGGCGGCTCCGTGGTCGTGCGCGGATCGGAGACTGGCTTGCTGCTGCCGGCGACGTCACCCGGCAACATCGCCCACAATCTACAGGCGCTGTCGGGCGATTCGGGACGCAACGACTGGCTGCCCGACGTCCACGACGAAGACGACACCAACCTGTTGAACACCCGCAAGTTTCGCTACTGGGACTTCTTTGAGCGCATCCGCGACCGTGTCTCGGACGAGTGGGAGCCCGGCAAGGTCTGGCGCGCGCGCGACCCCACCGGACAGCGTTACGGGGTCAAAAGCCGGCTGACCATCGTGCGGGTGACGCTTGACCCTGACGGCGCGCTCAAGCACCTGCGCGTGGCCAAGGAAAGTGGCTTGGATTTCCTTGACGACGAGGCGCGCCGCGCCTTTGCTGCCGCTGGTCCGTTTCCGAACCCCCCGGCTGGTTTGCGCAATGCCCAAGGTGAGATCGAGTTCCGCTTCGGCTTTCTGTTCGAGATCACCAGCCAGCGGTTTCGCATGCGCGGTTGGCAGTAGCCTTTTTCGACGGTTCGCTCGCTGGTTGGTCGCGCTGCTGACGCTGGTGGCGTTGCCGCACGCTTTTGCGCAGTCGGCCACGCCCATGGCCATCACGCTGCACGGGGTCGACGACGACCGCCGCGCGCCGCTGACCAAGGCCGCGACCGATGCCGCGGTGGCGGTCCAGCGCTATTTGGGCGCGCCGCTGCCGCCGACTCTGGCCATCGAGTTTGTGGGCAGCGACGATGATTTCGCCGCGGTAATGACGCGCTACCGCGTCTCGGGCTGGGACGAGCGCTGGCTCGCTGGCCTGGCGCTGCTGGACCAGGACCGCGTCATCGTCCACGTCAACGGCACCCGCGCCATGGGCACCAAAGAGACCCTGGAGCACGAACTGGTGCACGTGCTGATGCACCACACCAAGGGCGCCTATCCGCAGCCGCGCTGGTACCAGGAAGGCGCGGCGATGCTGTTGACCGGCGAGGCGACCTGGGAACGCATGAAATCGATGGCGGGCGCGGCGCCTCTCGGGCAACTCGACAGCCTCGGCGACCTGGACGACGGCCTCTTGGGCAGCGCAGTCGAGAAAGAGCGGGCCTACGCCACCGCTGGCGCGTTCCTGCAATTCTCCACGCGACGGGTCAGCGACCGCAACGCCGTGGCGGAGCTGCAGCGGCACATGCAGGGGGGCATGGGCTTCGACCAAGCGTTCACGCTGAGCTTTGGCCGCTCGCCCGATGACTTGTACCGCGTGTTCGCCGAACAGATGCGCGCGACGGCTTCGGCCTGGTCGCTGCTGCTCACCGATGACTTTCTGTGGACGCTGTTGTCGCTGCTGAGCGCGATCGCGCTTGTGCACGCCTATCGACAGCGCGCCAAATACACCGACATGCCGACGGAATCTGCCGGTCCGCGCATTGACCTTGAGGCGGTGGCGGCCGCAGGCGAGGCGGCACTGCATCGGCCGTGGCGGCGACGCGACTTTTCAACCAACCCGCTGATCGTTCAAAGTAATGCCGAGGACGACGACGAAGCAACGGCCCCCGTCGACAGGCGCGCTGTGTCGGGCTCTGACGACGAAAACCCCGTAGCAAACCCGACCCCTGCGGCAGCCGACGCTGCGAACGACGGTGACGGCGATCGGCGTCCGCGCGCGGTGGTTGCGGTCGTTGACGCCCCGGCCGCGCCAGACCTATAAGCGCCCGCCCGCAGCCCACCCTGCGCGCCCGCTTCTGATGGCTTCGACGACCGCACTGCGCCCGCACCGACTCCGACGCCTGCACTGGCAAACGCTGGTCAAGGCCGTGGAGTACGCCCAGCACTGCCTGGACAAGCCTCAGATTGTGTCTGCGGCGAGCCGCTTTTTCCGGCGCGAGTTGCGCACGGGTCGCGACGTCGAAGCGCTCCTTTCCGAACTGGATTGCGAGGCCCAGTTCATTCCGTGGGTGCTGTGGGACGCTCAGATCGACCACAACGGCGCCCTCGGACGGGTGCTCGCCGCCAAGGCTCGCAACCGCGAAACCCGCGAGATTCTGGCCGCGCTGCTGTCGTGCCGGCCGGAAGTCTGGCGGTTCGACCGCGTGCAAGGCGAGACGGCGACGCTCACGCGCTTGCGCGACGGCTGCACGGCCGAAGTCACCGAGCCCGCGCTGGCATTTGGTGCCGTGGGCGGCGAGCTGATGATTGCGCGCGTGGCCGATTTGGGCGATCTGCACCTGCTCGATGCGGTGCACGAGACGCTGCCGGCGCGCTGCGAAGCGACGATGAAGAAAGCGGCCATGCGTATCGCGCGCATGCGCCCGGAAGCCCAGCTTTATGCCCTGCGCAGGGCTGCTTTGGTGGCCGTGACCGACACGGAGCCCAAGGTCGACCGGCCGACGCGCAAGAGCCACAAGGCCTGGATGTCGTGGGTGTTTGCCGTGGATTTGGGTAGCGCGCTGCCCGCGCTTGAGCGTCAGGTCGCTGCCGGGACCCTGCAGGTGACGTCTCGGCGCAGTTGGCAGATCTGCGCGCCCGCAGGCGATCTGGTCGGCTGCACTGTCGCCATCCACCGCGGCCGGTTGCATGTCAGCGCGCCGCGGCAGCAGTTGGGCGACACGTTGTGCGCATGGGTGCAGGCGCACGTGGCAATCGGCGCTGCGCCAGTCGTTCGGCTGATCGAGTCGCGCCCAATCGCCGAATAGGCCTCAGCCTTCGTCGGGCTCGAAACACCTGCAGAACTGCGGCACGCCCTGACCATCCACGGCCGCAAAAGGCTGCTGCCACAGTCGCTCGTTGGGAAAGCCAAGCGAACACCGGCCGTCCCCGCCCACATGCGCACAGTCTGCGCAAAGGTAGCGCAGGCCCCAGCGTTCCGCGTCGACTAGGAACCGCGCGTTGACGACGCCGACAGGTTGCCCCCAGGTGACATTGGGGGCGAAGGCTCCGCGAACCGCCATCGCTACCGACCCAAATGCCGGCGTACTGCTGACACGGCCGCCAGTTCCCGGTCAGTTGCCGCCGCCTTTGCGGCAGCGACCAGGGTCGATTCGGCAAAATGCGGTTCTGCCAGCGCCCGCAGCAACAGGGCTGGCAGCGTCTGGTTGGCGCCCGCTGCGGCCACGCCCTTGGACCAGTCGCGCTCTTGCGCGGCAAGCGCCACGGCAAAACGGCCCGCAACCAGCGATGCAGGTGCGTGGCTCGCCACGGCGGCCAGCATCCGCACGGCGATCGCCGGCTGGTCGGACTGCACGCACGCTCCCGCGACGACCGCTCGCCAGGCCGGGGCAGGAGCGAAGCTCTCGTCCATCAGCTCCAGGGCAGGCGCCTTGGCGCGCACATTGCGATCGAGGAACAGTTCAATGCGGCTCAGCTCGGCCTTTCTGCGGTCGGGTCCGAAGAACAACCTGGACCCATCGACTTGCAGTGCGCGAAAGCGGCGATCGGCGTCCCGGCACGCTGCCGCAAGCTTACCCCTGATCACCAGTTGCACGCTGGGCGCGACGGCAGAGTGGCTGGCTGCGCCCGCCTTTGCCGGCTCGACGGCCATCAGAGCCACGGCAAGTGCAGCAGAGTAGGGCACTGGCCCGCCGCCACCTACGCCACCGGCGACGGCCAGGTTCGGCCAGGTCGCCAAGCACAGGCCAATAAACGCCTGAAATGTCCGGTTCTTTATCACTATTCGCCCGCCTTTCGAACGCTGCCTTGACAGCCGGGGTCGCCATCCTATCGTTCGCGCGCTCACAGCGACAGGGGCAACCCGGCTGCGGGCAATGGCCCGGCGGCAATGGCGCGGCAAAAGAGGCCCGCGGTGACCCAGGCCACCCGGAAAGACAATCGCAAACATCGACCGCGCGCACGGGCGCGGCGCAAGCGTTGACGGCAAGCAAAGGGGACGACATGGCAGACGGCACGGTGGTCCGCGTGCGCAACCTGGTCAAGCAGTACGCGACCAAGACAGCGCTGGGCGGGGTCTCGTTCGACGTGCACGCCGGCGAGATCATGGGCCTGCTCGGGCCCAATGGCGCCGGCAAGTCGACGACGATGAAGATCCTGACGACCTACCTCGCCGCGACCTCGGGCGATGTTGCGGTCGACGGGGTCGACTCGGCAGACGATCCGGTCAAGGTGCGGGCCATGCTTGGCTACCTGCCGGAGAGCACGCCGCTCTATACCGACATGGTCGTCTACGACTACCTGGACTACGTGGGCTCGATGCGCGGCTTCAAGGGCGCTGAGCTGCGCAAGCGCATCGGCGACGTCATCCGCATGGTCGGCCTGCAGGAGTACGTGGGCTTTCAGATCGGCACGCTGTCCAAGGGATACCGGCAGCGCGTTGGCCTGGCGCAGGCGATGCTGCACAATCCCAAGGTGCTCATCCTCGACGAGCCGACCAGCGGCTTGGATCCCAACCAAATCGTTGAGATCCGCAACCTCATCCGCGAGCTCGGCAAGTCGCACACCGTGATCCTGTCGAGCCACAACCTCGCGGAAGTGCGCCAGATCTGCGACCGCGTGGTCATCATCCACCGCGGCAAGGTGGTCGCCGACGGCACCATCGACGAACTGGAAGGCAAAGTGGCCAGCACCCACCGCCTGATCCTGGGCGTGCAGCCAAAGGCTGGCGCGGCGGCGGCTGATGTCGTGGCGGCGCTCAAGACGCTGGACGGCATTTCGGCTGTGCACTTGACCCACGAGGCCAAGACCCCGGTCCCGCACGCCAACCTTGAAATCGAGGCCTCGCGCGACGTGCGCCCTGAGCTGTTCCAGTGGGCGCAGCGCGACGGCCACTCGCTCGTCGAGTTGCGCCGCAAGGCTATGGACTTAGAAGGTATTTTTCAGTCCTTGACCCAGGACGCCAACTAGTCCCAGCCAAGCGAACCATCCCGCCGCCTGCCCGGGCGGAATCGGAGCCTTTGCCGCATGAATGCCGTCCTGACCCTGGCCCGCCGCGAGCTGGCAGCCACGTTCGATTCGCCGATCGCCTACATCGCCGCCACCGTATTTCTGGTGGTGACGGGGTTGCTGTTCTTCTTTGGCCATGATGGCTCCGCGGACTTCTTTGGGGCCCGCGAGGCGACGCTGCGCCCGCTTTTCGAGTACGCGCCCTGGGCTTTGGCGGTCATTTTGCCCGCCGTCACCATGCGCTTGTTCGCCGAGGAGAAGAAAAGCGGCACCTTGGAACTGCTGGTGACCCTGCCGGTGAGCGACGTGCAACTGGTGCTGGGCAAGCTGCTGGGCGCAGTCGGCTTCTTGGTGGTGGCGCTGCTGGTGACCCTGGTGTTTCCGATTGCCGTGGCGATGGCGGGCAATCCCGACTTGGGCGCAGTGGCTGGCGGCTACTTGGGCTTGCTGCTCATCGGGACCGCGTTTCTGGCCCTGGGTCTTTTGACCTCGACCTGGACCCACAACCAGATCGTGGCCTTCATCCTGGGGCTACTGCTGTGCGTGTTTTTCTGGACCGCGACCGACGCGCTCATCAAAGTTGCGTTCGACAAGCCGCCGCTCACGCTGCAGTTGCTGTCGTTTCGGACCCAGTTCGATGACTTCGCCAAAGGCGTGGTCGACATGCGCAACGTGCTCTACTTTTTGAGCGTTTCGGCTGTGGCGGTGGTGGGTTCGACCTACTCGCTGCAGTCGCGCCACTGGAAGTAGGCCGGCGGCAACGCCCCGTTTTCATCTTCACGGCAGTCCCATTGCACTGCCCACGAGAGTCAGACACCCATGGCTGATCCCAAGACCCCAAGCAAAGGTACCCGCAGCGGCAAGGCGGACGCGCTGGTGATGGTGCTCGCCACTGTCGGCGTCGCAGTCGTCGTCAATGCGCTGATGACCGCCATCAACCTGCGCCTCGACCTGACCGAGCAAAAAGTCCACACGCTGTCCGACGCCAGCATCAGCGCGGCGCAGAGCCTGGACTCGCTCGTCATCACCGCGTACATCTCCAAGAAGCTGCCCGAGACCATTCCGATGCCGGGCGGTGGCAAGATGGCGCTCAAGGGCATTGAGCGCGCCTTCCGCGACAAGCTGGAAGAGTACGTCACCGCGTCTGGCGGCAAGGTCCGGCTGGTCTACGCCGAAGACAACAGCCCCGGCGTCGGCACAATCGAAGAGCAGGCCGAGGCGGCCAAAGTCGAAGCGTTCTCGTCGTCCGAAGCGCAACTGGCCGGCAGTGAGCTCAAGTTCGCGCGCTATGCCATGGGCGCCACTTTCCACTACAAGACCGTGCACGAGGTGTTTGCCAAAGCGCTGCAGCCGGGCTTCTACGAGTTCGAGATCACCAAGATCTTGCTGCGCTTGCGCGAGAAGTACGAAGCCGCGCAGATCC
The DNA here is from genome assembly GCA_005792545.1 of Pseudomonadota bacterium. GTDB lineage: Bacteria > Myxococcota_A > UBA9042 > UBA9042 > UBA9042 > SXRM01. The sequence continues at coordinate 8,923 of SXRM01000414.1, forward strand.
AAAAAGAGCCGCTGGCGCAGGGCAAGGCGATCTTTGAGGCCATCAAGGCGTGCAACGAGCTCGTGCAAAAGAAAGGTAAGGTTGAGGAAAGCAAGGACGAAGGCGCGGCAGGGTTGTCGCTCAAGGGCACAACCGATCCTGGTCAGAAGCGCTTTGACGCGCTCGCGGCGGCCAAGGACGACATCGCCAAGACCTGCGGCGACATCGCCAAGGCGGCCAGCGCGGCGACCAAGCTCAAGGGCAAGAGCCAGTTCGGCGATCAGCTGCTGCAGAGCGCTGAGCAGTACAAGTCGATTGTCGACGAGCTGGGTCAATTCCTGTCTGGCACCGCTGAGGGCGCCAAAGACAAGCCCAAGCAAGCGACCATGGCAGTGGCGCAACTGACCTCTATGATGGACGAATTCTACAAGGAAGTGGACCGCGCCCACACCAACTTGACCGACAGCCCTGGCCGCAAGGTCATCGGTTTCTTGTGTGGGCACGACGAGTTCTGCCCGTTCGCGGAGTCCGAACCGTTCGTGCCCGAACAGATGGCGATGATGATGGGTCAGAACAACCCGATGATGAAGCAGATCATGCAGGCCGCGACGCAGATCTCGCAGAGCATCGACGAGACCAACGCGCGCATCGGCGACAATCTGTTCACCAAGCGCGGCTACATGATTCGTCGCGTGGATGGCGATGAGCCGATTTCGTCAGAGGTGAGCGCGCTCATCGTCTATGCGCCGCGCAAGGCACTGCCCGACTACACGCGGTATCAACTGGACCAGTTTTTGCTGGCAGGCAAGCCGGTCATCGCGTTTGCCCAAGAGTGGGAAGTGGCGCTGATGAACATGGCTGCGCCCGACGACCTGGGCAACGACGTTCGGTTGGATTATTCGGCGATGTCGGCGACCGGCTCCAACCTGCAAGAAGTGCTCAAAGGCTATGGCGTCGACCTCAAGCGCGAATTGACGCTAGACAGTAAGCACGTCGAGACCGTCAAGGTCATGAAACTGGTGCAGCGCGGCGGCTTGCAGTTCCAGACGCAGCAGGATTTTCCGTATGCGCTGGTGCCGGTTGCCACCAAGTTCGACCACACTCACCCGCTTTCCAAGGCCTTGGAGACGCTGCCTGTGCCGTATCCGACCAGCGTCGAAGCGACCCCGGAGCTGGAAAAGAACAAGGAATTCGAAGTCGTCAGGGTCATCCAGTCGTCGGAGAGCTCAGTGCGCAAAGCGGCGCCGTTGCCGGTGTTGCCGCCGGCACTCAAAGAAGTTGCGCTCAAGGCCACGCCGACGGGGCCGCATACGCTGGCGCTGTTTGTCCGCGGACCGTTCAAGTCGCAGTTTGCTGGCAAGGACCCGCCCAAGCGCCCCGAGAAAAAGCAGACCAACGACCCGATGCACCCGCCGCGCGACAAGCCGAGCGAGCACGACCAGGAAATCGCCAAGCGCACCTTCAAGACCCAGGGCGCCGGCAAGCTGCTGGTGGTCGCGTCGAACCTCGGCATCGAAGGCCTGTCGCGGGGCGCCGTGCTCAAGGGCTTCGAGGTCGGCAAGATGGCGCAGTTCTCGGCCGACACGCTCAAGGACTACCAGACCTGGAATTCGAATTTCCAGAATTGGCAGATTCGCATCGGCCAGGTCTCGCACCTGCTCGGCGACAACCTGCAGTTTATCGCCAACGTGATGGACTGGGCGACGTCCCACGAGGCGCTGGTCGAGATTCGCAGCAAAGGCGACATGCGGCGGCCGCTGCGCCAGATGGAGCCCGACGAGTCCAAGAACTTGCGCCTCGGTTCCTTGCTGGCCGGGCCGTTGTTGCTCGGCCTCGCGGGCGCGCTGCGCATGATGTGGCGCCGCAAGCGCAACGAAAGCTTGAAGATCTAGCCGCCGTCGCGCGCGACCGTCGCGCTGCGCCACCAATAATGTACGGGTGATTGGACCATGAAGCGTTCGACTTGGGTGACTCTGGCCGTGTTTGCGGCGCTGCTAGCGGTGTACTTTGGCCGCAATTTCAAGACCACCGAAAAAGGGCCGCCGCCGCTGTCGATCGACGGCTTCGTCGGCAACGTGTCGGAGCAAGAGGCCCGCGAGGCCCAAAAGAACAAGCTGCCGCCGGTCAAGAAGATCGTCGTCAAGAAGCAGGACGAGGAGATCGTCCTGGAGCAGCAGCCGCAGGACCCGCCCAAGGACGTCACGCCAGACAAGGACAAAGCGCCCGAAGCCAAATGGAGCGCCAAGCGCACGTTCAAGGGCCGCAGCACCGAAGCCAAGGGGCAGGTCTACCGCGCCAACGCCATGGCGGATGTGTTTGCTCGTTCGATCCGTTCGACTTTTGCCACGGCGGCCAAGGCCGACGCGCTCGCCGAGTACGGCCTCGATGCCGCCAAGGCCATCGACGTCGAAGTCACGCTGGAGAGCAAGACCGTCAAGCTGCGCATCGGCAACCTCGACAAGGGCCAGGAGAGCAACGACTCGACGACCTGGGTCCAGGACCCGGCTCGACCCGACGCCGTGTATCAGGTCGCCGGTCGCGACTTGCGCGGCGCGTTTGACGTGGCTTGGGGCGAGATACGCGACCGCGGCCTGCTCACGCTCGACCTCGCAGCCGCCGATCGCATCGAAGTCGAGAACCCGGGTGACGGACGGCACGCCAAATTTGCAGTGGCCCGGCCGGCGCTGACCGAAGCTCAGAAGAAGGACATCGCCGACAAGAAGCCCGGTCGCGACGCCAACGACGGCTGGTCCGTCGCCGAGCCCAAAGGCTACGAACCGGGCGATATCGGAGACTGGCTCAAGAGCATCGAGCGGATGAGCGCCAATGAGTTCTTGGACCCGGCTGAGTTGGCCGACAAGAAGGCGGACACCGGCCTGGATGACCCCAAGGTTGCCGCCAAGGTGACCGTGACCGCTGGCGACAAGAAGACGGTCATCGTGTTCGGCAAGACCGACGAGGCCTCGCAGTCCAAGGACATCTGGGCGCGAATTGAGGGCCGCGATGAGGTGTACAAAGTGGCGTCGTACACCCGCGACCAGGTGTTGCAGAAATTCGACCAGGCGCGCGACCGGACCCTGCTCGGCAAGAAGAAGGCCGGCATCGCGACCGCCGTGACCCTAACCGGTCCCGAGGGCACAGTCGAACTGACTAAAGGCGGCAGCGGCTGGCAGGTCGGTGCTGCCGGTTTCGCGCTGTCGACCAAAGCCGTGGACTCGTTCCTGACGGACTTGGATGGCATCAAGGTCGACTTTGCCGCTGATGTGACGCCGGGTTCGGCCGGCCTCGATGCGCCGGAGTGGACGGTCAAGTTGGTCTTTGGCGAAGGGCCGGTGACATTGGTTCTCGCCAAAGAGAAGGATGGCAACAGCCTGGGTCGCGTCGTAGCCGAAGGGCCTGCCGGCGACCTGTGGAAGCTGGCGGGCTGGAATGCGGGCAAGCTGCGCAAGGCCCTCAAGGACTTTGAGGACAAGCACCTGCTGCCGTTTGCCAAGGATACGGCCACGTTGGTCAAGGTCCACCCCCAAGAAGGCGCCGACTTTGAGTTGCGCAAAGACAATGGCGTGTGGAAGGTGAGCGAAGGCGGCAAGACCCTGGATGCCAAAGCGGATGCCGTGGCTACCTGGCTAGGAACACTCGCAGACCTCGAGTTTTCTGCCGGCGTCCAGGACAAGACCGCGGCGGAAGCGGGCTTGGACAAGGGCTTTGCTTCTATCGAAGTCACCGACGGTAGCGGTAAGGTGTTTGGTCTGCGCGTATCGGGCACCAAGTCGGGCGACGACAGCTATGTGGGCTCCGTACGCGACGGCCGGCTGGTACGCACGGCCACCCTCTCTACGTACGCCGTTGGCAACACCCAGAAAAAAGCCAGCGACTGTGCCGGCACGGCGCCGTAGCATTGACTGCCCGCGGCATGCGGGTGTCGGGGCCGCCTCGTGATCGAGCTGCAAAAGGTCGGCAAGCAGTACGGCAGCGGCGACAGCGCCGTGCACGCGCTGCGTGAAGTGGACCTGCAGATTGGCGCCGGTCAGTTCGTCTCGATCATGGGTCCAAGCGGCAGCGGCAAGTCTACGTTACTGAATCTGTTGAGCGCGCTTGACCGCCCCACCTCAGGCCGCGTGATCCTGGACAGTCGCGACATTGGCGCGCTCGGCGACGACGAAGTGACGCTGTTCCGCCGCACGCGAATCGGCCTGGTTTTCCAGTTCTTCAACCTGCTGCCGACGATGACGGCGGTTGAAAACGTGCTGTTGCCCCGCATGCTGGGTGGTCGCGCAACCGCGAGCGACCGCGCCGATGCCGAGACGCTGCTGCGGCAAGTGGGGCTCGGTCACCGCCTCAACCATCGGCCCGGCGCGCTGAGCGGCGGCGAGATGCAGCGGGTGGCCATCGCCCGTGCGTTCGTGACTGCCCCGGCGATCATCCTGGCCGACGAGCCCACTGGCAACCTGGACTCGGCTACCGGCAGCGAAGTGCTACGCCTGCTGCGCGAGCAGGCCGAGACCCGTGGCGCGACAGTGGTCATGGTCACCCACGACGCGCGCGCGGCTGCAGTTGGCAACCGCCTGATTGAGATTCGCGACGGCCGCATCCACCGCGATGGCGCCGCGCAGCCGCTGGCCACGTCAGCGGGCACGGCCGCGCTCGCCCTGGGGTAACGCGGTGCGGCTGACAAACGCTTGCGCGTCGCAAATGGACCTGCCATCTGCGGTCGCGCCTTGCTGCAGCGCCAGCCAGGCGTTGACGAATTCGGCGGTTTTAGCGTACGTTGGCGCGGCCGTAGCCGGCGAAGTGAGCGAGTTTGATGCACACCAACGAGAGTTTCGAGTTTCGGATCGGCGGGTTCGCGCTGCGCGGCGCAGTTGGCGGGGCCGTCTCGGTGATCGCTCAACCTGGGCTGCAGTTGTCAGCCGAACAGGCGCTGGTTCTGGCGCGTGTCCTGCACGCTGTCGCCTCACCGCCACTGACCGTGGCCCAGTTGGACGCCGCTGCACTGGCTGCGCTCGAGCGCCTGGTTGGCGGAAAGTCTGACCAAACTGCAAGTGGTACAGGCGCCTCGGCGTCTGACCAGGGCGCTCCTGCCACCGCGAGTGTGCCAACGGGCGCAGCGACGGCGGTCAGCCAGGCCGCCGATGCCAGGGTCGAGCCCGCTCCCGCAGCGCGACGAGTTTTTGCCTTTGCCCGCAATGTGATTCCGCACACATCGGACGAGGCCGCGCTGGCCCTGGCTGCGCGCGCCCAGTCCGGGAGCAACGACACCGAAGGTCCGACCGACAAGCGCCTGATTCTGCCCGCGCGCGAGGCTGTGGTCACCCAAGTAGCGGGGGGCCAAACGACGCGCAAGCTGCGCGAAACGGTGTCACTGCCCGAGAGTCGTCGCGATAGCGAGCCGCGGGTTCGCCGCGAAGTCGCCCGAGATGCCGCCCATGCAGAGCAGTTGCTGCTCGGCCACAAGCAGGCCAAGCCCGACAAGCGCCTGGTGTATCCGATTGGCCCCATCGACGCGGCCGCGTTGCTGTCCACGGTGGCCAGGGCCACCGGCAAGCGCTTGGTGCGGCCAACTCCGGCCCGCGTTGAGAGTGCGCGGCCACACCGATCCGAGCCTGCGGCGCCGCCGTTGCAGGCAGTCGCGCGGCCGGCGGTCGCCACTGCGCCAGCCAAGCCCACGACGCCGGCCCAAGCGGCGCCGGCCACAGATCCACAAGTCGCCAGTCGTGCGTCGCGGCCTGCCTCTGCTCACTCATCGGCGACAACGCCGGCCCGTACGCACGAAGCCGCGCCGGCCAAGGCAGTCCCGCCTCAACGGCCGAACCAGGCCGTTGTCTCCAGCGGCTCCAAGCCGGTGCCGGTTCTGCGCAGCAGCGCCCCGCCCGCCAAGCCCAAGGGCGGCATCATGGACCGCTACGACGAGTGGATGCGCGAAAATCCCGGCCAGCATGCACGCGAGCAACTGGTCGACGTCGGCATTCGCATGGGCTGGCTGCCTCGCGATGACGCTCATCGGGTGTTCAACGTGGCGATGCACCAGCAGCGCGCTCGCGAGATGTTCATGATCCTGCGCGACGGCGGCAACGAGACCTTCATGCGCCGAGAGGAAGCTACGCGACCGACCAGCAGCGGGCCCGGCAAGATCGTGCGCCGGCCGGCTGCCCAGGTTGCCGCGCGCCGACAAGAAGCGCCATAAGGCCTGGAAGTGATTTACTCAATCATTTCTTCGGCTTTTTTGCTTGCTTCGTGGGTCGCCAGCTCGCGGCCTCGGAGGCCGACTCGAGGCTCCGTTGTGTGCCGAGAGTGTTCAAGTTATTGTTTTCCAGTCCTTTAGTTTCGATACCGCCACCGCAGCGCCGGGCTCGACGCCGCGGACAGCCAACGGCGACGTCCAGCACCCAAGAGCGCCCGCCATGTCCATTGCTGTCGAACAACAACGCCTGAACGACGCCATGGTCGGCACGTGGTTGGGCGAATTGCACTCGTATCCCTCACCGTGGGATCCGCAGGGTGGCGTGGCGACGGGTCGCACCCAAGCGCGCGTGGCGTTGGGCGGCCTGTCGGTGGTCAGCGACTATGCCGAAGAGCGCGATGGCGCCATCACCTTTCGCGGCCATGGCGTTTACACCTGGGATGCGCTAGCCAAGCAATACCGCATGTACTGGTTTGACTCCGTGCAGCCGGCGCCGACGATGGTGCCCGTGAACGGCATTTGGACCGGTCGCCAATTGGTGTTCACATCGCGGACCGATGTGGCGGAGCACCGCTACGTGTACGACTTTGCTGATCGCAATTTCTATGAGTTTTGCATCGACCTGCGACGTGCCGGTCAAGACTGGCGCACCTACGCGCGTGGCCAATACGCGCGGCAGGGGTAGCGCTTGCAGCGAACGCTCCGCGCCTTGGCCGCGCCCGCTCGGGCGCTTAGCACTGTGCTCGCAGTCGACGCGAGGTCGCAGTGACTGAGCCTCTGCGGTCCCGCGATGCGTTGCCGGCCGGCTGGTACGACCTGTCGCCGCCGATTTGTCCAGCGACGGCCGTCTTTCCGGGCGACGCGGCCTTCTCGGCCGCGCTGGCGATGGCCTTTGAGCGCGGCGACCATTTGCGCCTGACCACTTGGACCACCACACCGCACGTGGGCGCCCACGCGGATGCGCCGTGTCACTATGCCGCAGATGGGCCTGGCATCGGCGAGCGGCCGGTGGCCCGCTACATCGGCGACGCGCAGGTTGTCAGCGTCAACACCCGCCAGGGCGAGCGCATCGCTCCCGGCGACCTGCTGCGGCCGGTGCTCGCACCGCGGGTTCTATTGCGCACGGATTCGTTTGCAGACCCGAACCAGTGGCGCGATGACTTCTGTTCGCTCTCCGTCGAGCTGGTCGAGCACCTCGCCGCGCTTGGCGTGGTGCTGGTCGGGCTCGACACCCCAAGCGTGGACCCCGGGCCGGCCAAGACGCTGCTGGCGCACGCCGCCGTCCACCGCGCCGACCTCGCGATCCTGGAAGGTCTGGATCTGCGCGGGGTGCCCGACGGGCTGTACACGCTGCTGGCCCAGCCGCTACGGGTGCAGGGCGGCGACGCTTCGCCGGTCCGCGCCCTGTTGGTTCCGCGCCAACCGGGGCTCGAGACCGGGCCGGTGCTTCGGTCGCCGGTAGCGAGCGCGCTGAACCATGGCTGAACTGTTGGCTCCGCCCACTCGTCTCACGCACTGGATCGATGGCGTCGCCGTTGAAGGCGGGCCTTGGGCGCCCGTTTTTGAGCCAGCGACGGGACAGCAGTACGCCGAACACGCCTGCGCCGAGGAGGCGGTTGTGCGCGGCGCAGTGCAAGCTGCGAGGCGGGCCCTGCCTGGATGGTCTGCGACCAGCGGTTCCGAACGTGCCGCCCTGTTGCACCGCTTCGCCGACGCGGTGGCCGCCGAGCATGAGATGCTGGCGCAGTGGGAGAGCCAGGATACCGGCAAGCCGGTCCACGTTGCCCGCGCCGTTGATATCGCGCGAGCGGTTGCCAACCTGCGCTTCTTCGCCGAAGCCGCGTCGCAGTTTGCCAGCGAGGCGCACCCGATGCCTGCGGCCATCAACTATACCTTGCGGTCGGCTGCCGGGGTCGCGGCTTGCATCTCGCCGTGGAACCTGCCGCTGTACCTGCTGACCTGGAAAGTCGCGCCGGCGCTGGCGGCCGGGTGTACGGTCGTAGCCAAGCCGAGCGAGGTCACTCCGCTGACCGCCCACCGTCTGGCTGAGTTGAGCAAAGTCGCCGGGTTGCCGCCCGGTGTCTTCAACCTGGTGCAAGGCTTGGGCGGCGAGGCCGGCGCGTCGTTGGTCGCTGACCGGGATGTGTCGGCGGTCTCGTTTACCGGGTCCACCCGCGTCGGTGCGGACATCCAGACGCGGACCGCTGGCCACTTCAAGAAGGTGTCGCTGGAACTTGGCGGCAAGAATGCCTTTGTGGTCTTTGCGGACGCCGATCTGCCGCGTGCGGTTGCGGAGGCGGTGCGGGCAGGGTTCTCAAACCAGGGTCAGATCTGCCTGTGCGGGAGCCGCGTGCTGGTCGAGCGCAGCGTCTTTGATGCGTTCGTTGCCGCGTTTGCCGCTGCTGTGGGTCGCCTCCGTGTCGGCGATCCCCGCGATTCGTCCACCGACCTCGGCGCACTGGTGTCAGCCGCGCACCGCGACAAAGTGTTGGGCTGCATCGCCCGTGCCCGCGCCGAGGGCGGCGAGGTGCTGACTGGCGGCGGCCCGGCCGAAGTCAGCGGGCGCTGCCAGGGTGGTTTCTTCGTGCAGCCCACCGTGGTGATCGGCCTCGGCCCCGACTGCGCCACCAACCAGGAGGAGATTTTTGGCCCGGTGGTCACCGTGCAGCCGTTTGACGGCGACGACGAGGCGGTCGCGCTTGCCAATGCCAGCCGCTATGGCCTCGCATGCAGCCTGTGGACCCGCGACGTTGGCCGCGCCCACCGCCTGGCCAGCCGGGTGCGCGCCGGCGTGGTGTGGGTCAATTGCTGGATGCTGCGCGACTTGCGTACGCCGTTTGGCGGTAGCGGCGACTCGGGCCTGGGCCGCGAGGGCGGCTGGGAAGCGATGCGGTTCTTCACCGAGCCCAAAAACGTCTGCGTAGCCTATTGAGCCGGGAGCGTGCATTGAGCGACAGCCACGTCCACAGTCAGCGTGCACCTGAACCGGTCGGCCACTACCCGCACGCGCGGCGCGTTGGCAACCTGCTGTTCCTGAGCGGCATTGGGCCACGCGAGCGCGGCAACAAGCAGATCCCGGGGGTGACCTTGGACGCGGCAGGCAACATCGTCGCCTACGACATCGAGACGCAGTGTCGCAGCGTGTTTGCCAACGTGCGCGCGGTGTTGCAAGACGCCGGTGCCCGCTGGGAGGATCTCGTCGACGTGACCGTCTACCTGACCAACATGGCGGCGGATTTTCCCACCTACAACCGCTTGTGGGCCGAGTACTTCGCCGTCGATCCGCCGTGCCGAACCACACTGGAGATCAACTGTCTGCCGACCCCAATTGCCATTGAGCTCAAGTGCATTGCGGTGCTCGGCGATCGCTGAACCCGCCCCCAATTTGCCGCCCGGCCGCTTGAGGTCGGTCAGACCTGGAGACACCCGTGCCCAACTCGACCCAAGCGCCCATGGCCCTGGACGACGCCGACCCCGAACTGGCCGACCTGCTTGCCCAAGAGGCCGCGCGCCAGTTCTATTGCGCCAAGCTCATCCCGAGCGAAAACTACGCGTCGCTCGCCGTGCTGCAGGCCGCGGGGAGCGTCCTCGCCAACAAGTACAGCGAAGGCTACCCACGCAAGCGCTATTACGAGGGACAGCAACTGATCGACCCTATCGAAGAACTGGCCATCGCACGCGCCAAAGCCCTCTTTGGTGCCGATCACGCCAATGTTCAGCCCTACAGCGGCTCGCCCGCCAACCTGGCAATGTACTGTGCCCTGTTGCCGCAAAGTGCGCCGAACCAGCGCGTGTTGGCGCTGGGTCTGCCGGCCGGCGGCCACCTGACCCATGGCCACAAAGTGTCGGCGACGTCGCGGTTTTTCGCGTTCGCGCATTATGGCGTCGATGCCACGACCCACCGCTTTGACTTTGACGCGATTGTCGCGCAGGCGCGCGAGTTCAAGCCCGCGCTCATTGTCGCCGGTTGCACGGCGTATCCGCGCATAGTCGAGTTCGATCGCTTTGCGGAGATTGCTGCCGAGGTCGGCGCGCTGCTGGTCGCCGACATGGCGCACATCGCCGGACTGGTCGCCGGCGGCGTGCATCCCAGCCCGGTGCCCTATGCCGCGGCCGTGAGCACCACCACCCACAAAACGCTGCGCGGACCGCGCGGCGGGTTGCTGCTGTGCAAGGCTGAGCACGCGCAAGCCATTGACAAAGCAGTGTTTCCAGGTCTGCAGGGTGGCCCGCACAACCACACCACGGCGGCAGTGGCGGTGGCACTCAAAGAGGCGGCGCAGCCCGCGTTCCGGGCCTATGCGGCGCAGGTAATCTCCAACGCAAAGGCGCTTGCCGAGACACTGGCCAGTGAAGGGTTGGCGGTGGTCACGGGCGGCACCGATAACCACCTGGTCCTTTTCAGCACCATGCCCCTGCAGGCGACCGGCAAGCAGGCGGCAAAGGCAATGGATCTCGCAGGGTTGGAGGCCAACTTCAACAGCATCCCCTTCGACCCCCAGCCCCCGATGAACCCGTCCGGCGTTCGCGTCGGCACCCCGAGTCTGACTTCGCGCGGCCTGCGCGAGAGCCACATGCGCGACGTCGGGCGCTGGATTGCGCGCGCGATTCGCGGCAAGGACGACTCGACCGAGCTGGGTCGGATTCGCAGTGAAGTGTTTGATCTGATGGCGCAATACCCGCCACCCGGCTTCGAGGCACCCTATCCGGCGCGGCCGTGACCGCGACCCCACCAGCCCACAAACATCGCGGGCGGCCTGGCCGCTTGCCAGAGGTTGCCCCATGAGCTCGCCCGCCCCCACCGCCGCGCCGCCGCTGTTCGCGGAGCCAACGCCACTTGGCCTGCTCGGCCTGTCGATTGGCTGCGCCGCGTTATTGCCGATTGCCTTTGGCGTGTCCCTCTCGCCGGCCGCGCTGCGCACGGCGTCCATGTTCTGCCTGCTGTTCGGCGCTGGCGGTCAACTGCTGGCCGGTCTGATGGCGCTCGCCAACAAGAACATGCTGGGCGGCACGCTGTTCACGACGTTCAGCTTCAACTGGATCATGAACTGGTGGGCGCTGGCTGGTCTAGCCGAAGGCAAGCTGCCCGATCCGGCGGTGGTGTTAAGCGTCGACTGCACGTTCCTCGTCATCTTTGGCGTATTGACCTATGCGTTCGGCTACCACAGCAAGCTGCTGTTTGCGTTCCTGTTCGACATCGATGTGCTGTTCGTGGCGCGCGTCGCCAAAGAAGCGCTGCACATGCCGCAACTCGGCGTGATCGTCGCGGTGTGCACGGTGGCGCTGATTGCGATTTCGCTCTGGATTGCGTTCGCGATCCTGGTCAACCCGGTCGCCGGACGCGCGGTATTTGCGATGCCGGGACCGATGTTCACGCCTGCGTCGCCGCCGAACACTCCACCCGACTAGTAGGCGAAACCCGAGATTCGCGTTGGGATGGAGTTTGGTTTGATGGAGGAAATCCGGCGTATGTTTCGCCTGCTATACAGGATCGCGATGACCCGAGGTCATCTGCGATCGCTGTTCTTGCTTGCTCAGTGGGTCGCAAACTCGCGGCTTTGCAAGCCGACTCGTCGCTCCTTCCTTGCGGCAGGTTTGATCTCACCTCAAGGTGATTCTGTA
>SXRM01000415.1 GCA_005792545.1 Pseudomonadota bacterium
CCAGACCCAGACCCAGATCCAGACCCAGATCCAGACCCAGACCCAGGTCCAGACCCAGACCTAGACCCAGACCCCGGAGCGGAGTCAGACGAGGACAGGTTGGCGAGGCTGGCCGCAGATCCAGACCTGGACTGGACCGGTGAAGTCGGGGTAGCGCCGAAGCTACCGGTCTGGCGGCGCTGGCTGCGCAAGCCGGAAGGCCCCGTGCTGGGCAGCTTTAGTTTTTGGGCGCTGTTCCTCGTGCTGACGCTGTTTGGACTGTGGCCGGTGTGGGCGACGGACTTGCTGCCGGTTGTCGATGCCGGCAGTCACCTGCAGCTCATCAAGATCTTGCACCAGTGGAAGACCAGCCCGCTCTTGCAGAAGCACTACATCGCCGTCCACGCCATCGTGCCCTACCTCAGCTACTACCAGATCGTCAGTTGGGTCGCGCACTTGTTCCCAATCGAGTTGGCCAACAAGCTGGTTTTGTCGGTATGCCTGGTGGCGCTGCCGTTCTCGACGCTGTCGCTTCTGCGCGCGGCAGGGCACAGCCGCTGGTTGGCACTGGCCGCGGTGCCGTGGATGCTCAACGCCGACTTCATCATGGGGTTCTTCAACTTCCTGATGTCGATTCCGCTGTTCCTGTGGCTGCTCGCCCACCACCTGCGGTTCTTGCGCAACCCAACCTGGACCCGCGCGGCGCTTTTAGCGGGACTACTGGCCGCGATGGCAATCACCCACTACCTGCTGTGGTCGGTGGCGTTGGCGCTGCTGCCGACACTGGCTCTGCTGTTTGGCGTGCGCCACACCTGGAAGCGGGCCCTGTGGTGGCCGCTGCGCGACGCGATGCTCGGGCTGCCAAGCGTGGGCCTGCTGCTGCCGTGGTTTCTGTCGTACTTCGTGTTTGCCGAGGGTGCAGTGACGTCCGATGTGTACGGTCGGCCGACGGGCACGTTCGCCGAGCGGCTCAAACAACTGTACTCAGGCGAACACTATGGCCCAGTCGACAACTTGCGGCAGTTTCTCGACTGTACCTTTGACCGTTTGACGCCAACGGGTGCACCCAACCACCTGCTGCTGCAACCGGGTCAGCTGCTGGCGACACTGTGGATCGCGGGCATGGTGCTGTGGACGTTTGCCGCGGCGCGGGCGCCCAACGATCCGGCGCCGGTCGATCACAACCAGCGGCGGTGGGGTCCGATCGCGGTCGCCGGCACTTCCTACACAGGCTGGGCACTGCTGCTGGTCAGCATCGCCTACTTTCTGCTGCCGCGCCACCTGCTCAAGCCCATCTGGCTGTGGGGTGTCAACTTTCGGCTGGTCGAGGTCATTGCCGTGCTGGCCGTGTGCGCGCTGCCGCTGCATCCGCTGCGGCCGCCGCTCGGCATGCGCGGTCGGGTTGCGCTGGGCGGGCTGTGTCTGCTGCTTACGGCGATGCTGGCGCCGGTGCTGACCACCGGCCAGTTTCTGCTGGCCCGCACCGAGTTCGGCAGCATCCGGCAGGCGCTCGGCAGCATTCCCAAAGACAAGAAGGTGCTGGTACTGCGGCGCAAGTTTGACAGTCGATTCGTGCGGGCGACGCTGTTCAACAACGTGCCCGAGTATTACGCCGTGCTGGTCGGCGGCTATGTGCCGTACTCGTTCGCAGACACCAGCAGCAAGCCCTTTGTGGTCAACAAGAAGACCCAACTGCCCGCGCCGCAGTGGGACTGGCACGACTCGTTCACCTGGCAACAGCACGGTCGCCACTACGACTACATTGGCGTCTTTGGCGAACCTGGCGCGCCCAAAGGCGAGTACGACCGGCAGCTGGCCGCCCAGAACCTGCCTGTCGTGTACAGCAAGGACATGTGGACGATCTACAAGAACCCCGACCCGGTGCCGTGGCCATGAGCGAACCCGACGCGACCTGGGACCGCCCCGTGCCGCGCGCATGGCAGTGGGCCAGCCTGTTGCTGCCGCTAGCCGTGGTGCTGGCGCTGGTTGGCCGTATGCACGCCGCCGACCCACCGCAGGCTATCGACGCGCGCACCGATGCGGCGGACAACCGGTTTGGGTTGCCCGTCGAACGGCGGCGGGCCATCTTCGCCGAGATCGCCAGCCACCACGCGCAGTGGCTGAGCTACGGCGCACGCTTTACCGACGCCTGGTCGCAGCACGACGACTATGCCAACCACGTCAGCCGCCACATCCACTACTTGTCGGGCGTGTACGGCCTGGGGCACGAGGTTTTGTTTCTGCTGTATGACGAGGGCATCCGTCGCCACTGGCCCGACCCCGAAGGCAGGGTATTGCCGGGGCACTGGGTGGTCCTCAAGCCCCGCACGACCGAGGACTGATGCAGCCACAGCGCGCTACGGACGGTGGCAGCGACGCGGCCGCGACGGACCTGCCGTGGGCGATTGCGGCGCCATGGTTGCTGTGGCGTCTGGTCGGGGTGCGCTGGGCCGCCTGGCTGCTGGCCGCCGCGTGGTTCCTGTGGCCGCGAGTGGTCAACCCGTACCAGATGAGCCTAGCCCACGACGCCTCGTACTTCTTGCAGCACGCCACCGCGGCCTGGCAGTCGGTGCGTCATTTTGGCGAACTGCCGGTGTGGAACCCCTGGTATTGCGGCGGCATTCCGCAGCTAGGCAACCTGCAGGACAGCGCGTTTTCGCCATCGGTGCTGGTCCTGGCCGCCATCGGGGTCGAGCCAGGCCTGGTGCTGGTGCTGATCCTGTTCTTCGCGGCGGGCATGGAGGGCGCTTGGCTGCTGGCCCGCGCGGCCGGGGCTACGCGGGTGTCGGCGTTTGCGGCGGCGCTGGGTTTCGCGCTTTCAGGTCGCTTTGCGATGCTGTTTGTCGACGGCCAGCCGGCGTTCGTGGGTTTTGCACTGGCGCCGTGGGCGATCCTGGGGTTCTGGCGTGGCATGGACCACCGTTGGGCCGCGGTTGGCGGTGGCGTGGCGATGGCGCTGGTGTTCTGCGAGGGTGGCGCGGTGGCGACGCCGTTGCTCGGCGTGCTGCTGGCCTGGGCGGTGCCGGTGTTCGCGCTGGGCCGGCTGTTGCCGCGCCGTGGCCAGCCCTGGTCGGCGGGCAAGGCGCTAGATCCGCTGATTTCGCTTGTGATCATGGGCGTTGTCGCCGCCGGCTTGGCCGCGCCACGCCTGATGGTGGTCGCCGAGTCGTTGGTGCGCTTTCCGCGCCAGTGGCTGTCGCCGTCCAAGTATGACTTGTCGCAGCTTGGCAAGATGCTGTTCGAGACCTCGAACGCAGGCGGCTACGACGGGCCGGGTACCGCGTACGTCGGCTTGCTGATGGCGGGCGCCGCGGCCTACGCCGTCTTGCGCCGTCCGATCCGATCGTTGCCGGTCCTGGTGTTGCTTGCGCTGGCGGTGGGGCTGGCACTGGGGCAGCAGGGGCCGATCGCGCCGTGGTCGCTGACTACCCACCTGCCGGTCTTGCACAATCTGCGCTGCTCGTTCCGCATGGCGTTCTTTGTCGCCCTGGGTCTGGCGGTGCTGGCGGCGATCGGCATCGGCGCGGTCGAGCGGGACGTGCGCGCAGCCATCCAGTGGGCGCTCAGTCGTTGGCAAGCGACGCGACCGTGGTGGGTCCAGGGCCTGGCGCGCACCGCCGCGGCGTCGTTTGCCGTGGTGGCGGTTTTCGTCGTGGCGCGCGATCCGGCGCTGTTCTCGCGCGAACGGGTCCAAGACGCGGGGCTCAAGCCCACCGCGCGCAGCGCGCAAGCGCCGTTTCAACAGGCGATCGGCAACCGCTGGATGTCGCACCTGTGGCCGCGGCTGGGGGTTGGCACCATCGGCTGCTTTGAAGAGCAACCGTTCGCCACCACCGCGGCGTTGCGCGGCGACCTGGCCCAAGAAGAGTACCTGGCCGACCCAAACGCCGGCCGCGTGCAACGGCTGCGCTGGACACCGCACAGCATCACGCTGCGGGCAACACTGGACCGCCCAGCGACAGTGCGCATCAACCAGAACTGGCATCGCGCGTGGACCACGGACACGGGTCGCATCGTCAACGATGACGGCCTGGTCGCGGTGGCGCTGCCGGCCGGAGTTCACGAAGTGCGCGTGCGGTTTTCCGATCCGTGGGTATGGGCTGGCGTGTGGCTGTCCGCTACGGTGGCGATGACGCTGCTGGTGTTTGGCCTGCGCGCGGCGCTGGGACCGGTCGACCGCGGCGCCGCTTGATGTCTGCTGCCGACGGCGCTTGCCTCCCGACCAACGCGCTGCGATCCTTGCCGCGCGCAACCGCCGGCACGCTGCATGACTGACCTCGACGCCAACGCGCAAGCGACCACCGACCCGCACGGCCGGGCGCTCGGCGCTGCGACCGACCAACCGATGGCCTTGGTCGCGGTCGGTGCCATTGCCGACGTCGCGCTTGCGCCTGTCCAGGAGATTCGCCGCTCGCCGTGGCTGCTGCGCGCTGCACTGCTGGCCGCCACGCTGTCGGCGCTGGCGGTGTGGTTCGTGGCCTGGCGGACCGGGCAACCCGACCTGTCCGCGTACGTGGTTGGCGGCGGAGCGGCCACGATCCTAGTCGGCAACTTCATGCGCTGGCGCCACCGCTGGGGCTGGATTCGCCGCGGGCTGCACCTGGCTGCGGCTTTGACGGTTCTGCTGGCGTGGACGGCGCTTTTGCTCGACCGCGCGCTGGCGGGCGACCCGACCGAGCCAGCGCTGGCAGAATTCGTAGCAGGATCGCGGTGGTTTTGGATGCCGGTGGTCGCCAATGGCATCGCCGCCGCGTTGCTGCTGGGCCACTACGTGGTGGCTGGCCGCGCTAACGATCGCCAACTGGCAAGGTCGGCCTAAACGATGCTGCGCGAACTGCTGCGCCGCTACCGCAGCCCGCTGTTGGTGCTTTTCGCCTTCGTGCTGCCGCTCGTCAGCATGTACTACCACGGCCGCGTCCGCGCGGAAACTTCGGTCGTCGAGCGGACGCTGCTCGCTGTGACCTCACCCCCCGCGCGACTGACACAGGCCGCCGTCGGTGGCGCGCGTGACCTGATGCGCGGGTATTTGTTGCTGGCCAACACCGAGGCGCGCAACAAGGAGTTGGAGCGCGAAAACCGCATCCTGCTCGGCGAAGCCCTGCGCAGCCGCAGCCAGGCGCAGGAACTGCAACGCGTCAAGCAACTGTGCGGCTTCCGGGCCGAGCGACGCCAGTTCAAGACCGTTCCCGCGCGGGTGGTCGGTCGCGACGTCTCGCAGATCTTCCAGGTCGTGCGACTGCGGATCGACGTGCAAGACGCGGGCGAGGTGCGCGAGGGTCAGGCCGTCATCACCCACGACGGCATCGTCGGCCGCATTGAGAAGCTGGCCGGCACCTATGCCGACGTGATGCTGGTGACCGACGCACGTTCGCAAGTCCACGCCATGGTGACTGGCAAAGGCGTGGTCGGGTCGGTGCGCGGCAAGGGCAAGCGCAACGAATTCGGCGCGCAGTTCGTGTACCTCGACAACGCAGAGCGCGGGTCAGCACTGACTGCCGGCGACGCGGTGCTGACGACAGGGCACGACCGCGTATTTCCGGCAGGCCTGGAGGTCGGCCACATTACCGACGCCCGGCCGACCCGCAGCGGCCTGTACCACGAATTCGTGCTGGCGCCGTCGGTGTCCTACGCGACCATCGAAGAGTTGCTGATCGTCACCGACTACCGCGGCGGCCCCTGGGAAGGCCAACCCGCGGTTGCTCCGGGCAAGGCCAACGAATTCGCGCCCGCGATGCCGCCCCTCGATGCGCCACGGCAGCCCAGCAAGCGCGCTGTGGATCCGGCCAACACGCCGGACGCGCCGCCATGAACCTCTTTCAATGATTCTCGGTGTTTCGACCTTGGTGAGTCCGCCGGCTTGATTCCGGTCGGACGCGGGCTTACGGTACCACCTGACCGCGCGCGACCATCGCCTGCGCGACCCTGCCGGCCTGCTACCGCCTCGGTTTTCACCGCGGCGCCTTTGTCCATGGAGAGTGCCATGCCCGAACCCGAACCTGGATCGCGACGTCCCCTCGCAGCGCAACTCGCCGTCGCCGGACTGTGCCTGGCCGCCCTGGCGGCCGCCTCCGCTCCCGCGATGGCGCTGCCGCCAGCTCAAACGATGCTGTACGCCGGCACGGAAGCGCCGCTGCTCGAGAGCGGCCCACCGCTGGCGGTCGCCGTGTACGGCTGGGCAATCGGCGCGGACAAGGCGCTAGGCGTCTATGCGGGTCCGTCGTTTCGGCTCATGGACGACCAGTTGTCGGTGCAGGTCAAGGCGGGCGCTTACGTGGCAGACCAGTTCACGCCTTTGGTCAACCTCGAACTCTACTACAGCAAGGGTGCCTTCGAGGTCGACTGGTTCAATGACTTCTACTACGACCGCGAGGCACCGCTCGGCGCCTACTCGTGGCTCAGCGGCCAGTACTGGTGGCGCGGTATGTACTTCGGCGCACTGGTCGATGCGACCAAGGATAGCGCGGTGTTTCAGTTCAATGCCGGGCCGGTCATCGGCTTTGGCAACAAGAAGCTGGCGCTCGGCATCTCGCCGGTCTACATCAGGAACCCGCGCGAAGGCACCAGCGACTTTGGCGTACGCGTGTTGGTCGACATCGAGTTCGCTGCCGACGAAGAACCCAAGCCGTGTGAGTGTGGCGACAAAGCGGACGAGGAGGGCGACAAGGGCGAGGGCAAGGCCGACGACGCCAAGGCCGAAGCGCCCAAGGCCGACGCACCGGCTGCCAAGGGTGCCGAGGCCAAGGCCGAAGAGGCCGATGACGAAGACGAAGCCGACAAGGCGCCAGCCAAGGAAGCGCCCAAGGCGCCGGCCAAGCCCAAGAAGTAGCGGGCAGCCGGGGTCAGTCGGGTCAGTGACCTTTGCGGCCCGGCGAGACGTTCCACAGCCGCGCCATCACCACAGCGCCAATCAGAGCAAACGGAATTGGCGCCGCGATCCACGCCGCCCAGCCCCAGTGCTTGACCAAAATCGGCACCGTCGGCCCGATGATCGCGCTCGCCACGTATTGCATGCCGTCGAACAGGCCGGCTGCGGTCGCCGCCGCCTTTTTGCCGCCAAAATCCATCGACGCCGCGCCGCCGATCATGCCGTGGGCGCCGTTGACGAAGAACGACAGGATAATCATCACGGCGACCGTGGCCGCCACGCCGACGCCGGCGGCATGGACGGCTGAAAACAACACCAGGGCGACCGCCATGCCCAAGAAGCCGAACACCACCACAGGAGCACGCCGGCCCTTGTAGACGCGGTCCGAGGCGATGCCAAACACGAAACCGCCGGCGATACCCGCAGCCGCGGCCAGCCAGAACGTCAGGTGCCAGGTGCCGGTCGTGCGGTCGACGTTGAACAATTCGCCAAAGTACTTGGGCATCCACGCGCCGTCGAGCACGCTGCGGCGCACCAGGCCAATCATCATGGACGCTAGCGCGATGGTCAGCGTAACGGGATTGACGAACACTTTCTTCAAGATGTCGCCGACGCTGACGCCGCCTGGGCCATCGTCGGTGGCGTCGCCGGTGTCCAGTTCGTCAAAGCCAGCGTCCTTGGGTGAGTTGTGCATGTACAGATAGTTGGTGACGAAGAGCACCATCAGCAGGGCCGACGGCACCCAAAACGCGTACTGCCATCCACCAAACACGCCGATCATGGCCGGCGCCACCGATGTGCCGAGCACCAGACCAAAGCGAATCAGGATCCCGAAGATGCCGGCGAACGTGCCGCGCTCGCGGACATGGAACCAGTGGGCGTTGACCTTGACGATCGACAGCGCGCCAAACGACTGAAAGTAACCGTTGATGCCCCACGCGGTGGCGAGGTAGATGAGGAACGAGCGGCTGTCCATGCCGTGGTTGAACTCGGCTGGCGTCACCACGTGGCGATCCAGGCCGCTGCCGGCCCAGGTGGCCTCTTTGGCGATGAACAGCGCGCCGCAGCCAAAGGCAAAGTTGGCCAAGATGGCGCCGACCGTGCCGATGAGAAACGCCTTCTTGCCGCCGATGCGGTCGGCGATGGGGCCATTGACGACCACAGCGATGCCGTAGACCAGCGGCATCACGGTCTCGAACACGCCGATGTCGGCCTTGGACCAGCCAAACGCGCTCGACAGGTCGGTCACCGAGGCCATGAAGTTGTAGCGCGACATGTAGAAAAGCGCGTACAGCAGGCCAAGGTTGACCCAGTTGACCGTGCGCGCGCGCTTGAACCCGGGGTCGGTGATGTTCAGTTCGACGGTGTGGGCCATGCGGTCCTCCAAGGAGGGTGCGAGCATGGCCCGGGATCCAGGCTGGCGCAAGGTGGGCTAGTTGCGGGCGCCTCGAAACGACATTGGCAGCCCACGCGAGTTGATCTGCTCCAAGATGTTGGCCGGCGGCTCCGGTAGCGTCCGCAAGCCAGACTTGTAGCTATTCATCAGCGCCGCAATGGCGTCGTCGTAGTTGTCGTTGCCGCTTTTCTTTTCAAACTTCCAGTCCAGTACGGCGCCGGCGGCGGTCATGCGCACGATGCGGACCTTGGCGTCCAGATCGACCAACTCCCACGGTGGAATGCCAGCAGGCACACGAAACGTCCGCTTGATCGCCGTCTCGACTTCGCGAACGTAGGCAGAGCCGCTGCGGTTGACCTTGCCCTCGCCGTGCTCGCTGCCGTCGGCGCGACCCAGGATGTCGCCGAGCTTCTTCTTCTTCTGATCGTCGCTCTTGGGCTCGTTGTTCAGCATGTCGCCGAGTTTGCTGTCCAGGCCCAGCGCTTCGGCGAGCTTGGGCTTGGACTCCACAGGCTTTTGAACCTGCGCCGGCTGCGCCACCAGCGTGCCGGTCTCGACGCCTTTGGCGGCGACCAGCTCGGCCTGCAACAGGTCCACCTCGACGGCCGGCGGTGACTCCAGGTCGCGACGCAACGTTCGTCGTACCGGCTCGGGGCAGCGGCGCTCTTCAATATCTTTGAGTTTATTGTCGTCCGGTTGCGGCCGCGACGACTTCTTTTCGCCGGGCGCAAGGCAAGCTGTGGACACAACGGCCGCGCAGTTGGGGGCCTTGGCGTCGTCCTCAGCCTTGTCGGCGCCCGAATCGGTGGCCGGCGCCAACCACATGGCAAAGCCGACGCCAACGTGCACCACCGTCGCCACAGCGACGCCAACCGCCAGATCGGTGCGCGTGATGCCAACGTGCGCGGGCTGCATTGCCTACTTGCCTAGCGGTTCTTCGCTGACGAGGCCAAAGTGCTCGATGCCGACCCGCCGCATCCGCGCCATCAACGACAACACCACCCCGTAGTCCAGGCGGCGATCGGCCCGCAAGTGGGCATCGCGCAGCGACTTGCCCCGGCTCGAGCGCTGCAGCCCGGCCTCAAAGCCGTCCAAGCAGGCGTCGGTCGCCTTGGACCGGCAGTCGACCAGCAGCTCTTTGTCGAGCCAGATCTTGCGATCGCCGTCAAAGCTGACCACGGGCTTGCCCGCTTTGGCTCCGGCAGCGATTTTGTCGGCTTTGAGCTTGGGCAGGTCCACGGGCACCTGGTTTTCGTCGGTGGCGGCCTTGGCGGCGATTTCTTCGCTGGCGACCTGGCGCAGCGTTTCAGCCTCGCGCGAGATCCGCGCAGCTTCGACGCTCGACGCGACCATGAAGATGACCAGCAGAACC
>SXRM01000416.1 GCA_005792545.1 Pseudomonadota bacterium
ATGATCGCGAACGTGCGGCGGCGCGCGATCTCGCGGTGCAATTCGGCCAGGTCGGCCTGGTCGGGGGCGTCGGGCATGGTGATATCGGCAGAGCGCGAGGGCGGCGCGAAAGGGGCGGCAATGTAGCAGGAAGTGGCCTGATTGTCGTCCGGTTGCGTGGCCTGCCTACCACAGTCGAAACACGGCAAGCGTGAGATCCGGCTGCAACTGTCCATATTCCCGAGGGTCAGAGTAGATTCGCGCCGGCCGTCACGAAATCCACAAGGGCTGGCGTCCGCGCTCCAAGCGGTCACAGTCCGGTCCCTGGACGAGGTGACAGTCCAAGCCGCGGTACAGCAAGCCACACGGAGCTGAAGGCGCCAGGCCGCGCAGCGCAGTGACCGGATTGCTGGTTGGCTGCAACTGGCGCGGGCCCCGCAACGGCGGACCAAAGGCGAGCCAACCGGTCTGTGCACCTGCGCCTGTGCGCTCGCGTGCGGGATGCACCGCCGTCAGCCAAACGCAACCGTCGAAACGGTGGCCATTTTCGGTCAGCGACCGCACTTCGGCCTGCTGATCGCGATCCAGGAACGGCAGATCGTCCAGCCCGCCCTGGCGAACCGGCCAGACCAATTGCGCTGGGGCTATCCACAGCGGGCCCCCTGCGGCCGCCGCAACGATCAGCAGCGCGGCCTGGCGAGGCCACAACGGCCGCCAGCGCTGCACCCGCTCGCAAAGCTCGACAGCGCCGAGCCCGCACAACCCGACGGCGACGGGCAGCAGACCCAGGCCGTAGCGCAGCATCTCGAACAGCACCCGGTGCGAGGCAGCAAACCACACGCGGAACAGCACCACAGCCGCCACGGCGACCCAGCCCCATGCCCACAGGTGGTGACGCAACAGCCGCACCAGCCCCAACGCCGCAAGCGCGCACAGCGGCACCGGCAGCACAGCGAGCGCAAGGGCTGGCGCCGCAAGCACGGTCGGATTCAACGGATGCGCGCCGGCCAAAAGCCAGGTCCAGCGCGCACCCGGGTCGACGCGCTCATTGACGGGCCAAGCCGAGGCCAGAATGGCCAGCACGGCGAAAGTGGCTGGCACCCTATGACGCCGGCACAACGCACTCACACGCCGAAATCCGCCGCGCAAGTCGTTGTCGCCGCGGACCAGGCGCGCGCCGTGCCAGGCCAGCGCAGTCAGCCCAAAGCCAGCCATCTCGGTGCGGCACAATCCCGCCAGCGCGGTGCACAGGCATAAGTGCGAGAGCGCAGCCACTGTGCGGCGGTCGTGCACTGGACCTGCTCTGCCAAGTACGAACAGTGCCGGCAGCGCTGCGGCCACAAACAGCGTGGCAGTCGCCACTTCTGCCTCGGACCAGGCCACCAACTGCACGACCGGAACGGTCGCGAGCGCCGCGATGGCTACTGCCCACGGCAGCTGGCGCGCGACGGCCGCCGCGGACACCGCCGTCGCTAGCAACCCGGCCGCTGCACTGGCGTTCGTCGTCGCCAGGTCGCGCACGGAAACCGCGTTACCGTTGGCGCACAAATGCACGATCGCGGCGTAGAGTGGCCCGGCATGCAGGTTGTGGCCATACAACAGGGCCACGTTGGCGCTGGTCGTGCCTTCGTGCAGCGACGTCAACCACGCCAGGGGCAAGCCGAGCGTCTGCAACGCCACACAGACGCCGGCAGCCACGGCCAGGCCGAGTGCCACCGGCGTCGACGCCCGGGTCACCTGGGCTGGCGACCACGCGGCAACTGCCAAGGCCACCGCGCCCAAGATCGCCAGCGCAGCGGCCGCCAACAGTGCCGCTTCGGCCGCGGACCAGGCAGGACCTGCTGCCGACGACCGCGCGGCCAATGGCTGTTGCGCGACCGCGGTGCCGGCGCCGTCCCAAGCGCGCAGCCGGTCGCGCAGGGCGAGCATCAGGTGTTCAGGAGGCAAGGCGCCCGGGGCCGGCTGCAGTAGAAAGCGCGCGCTCGACCAATCAGTCGATGGTCGCAAGGGGTCAGCGGCGGCGAGTTCGACCCCGGTCTCCGCCGGGCCGCAGCGAAGCCTGCAGCGCTGGAATTCGGGGTGGACCTCGCACGCCTCGACCGCGCATCCCGCAATGTTGTCGCCAGGCGCCCATGGCCATCGCAGGTCGGATGCCATTGCCGGCGCCAAGGTCACAAATGCTTCACAAACCAAGGCCGCGGCTACCCACATTCTGACGCCTTGGATTAGGCCGCGGCTATCGAAAGGTGATGTAATCATGCCATACAAGCTCACATCGGCACCCGCAGCAGACCGTTCTTGCGCACCACGATTGTTCGCATTTGATCACATTTCATCACAATGTTAGGCTGGCCGACGATGCTTGCGCAACCGGACCATTTGCCGCCGGTCGATACTGCGTCCGGCCGATCCGCCGCGGCGTGGCGCTGCCGTACCGTGGCGATAACCGGCGGTGCCGGCTTCGTCGCCGCCGAGCTGGTGCGCGAGCTGGTGCGGCAAGGATCGCGGGTGCTCGCGCTCGACGTGGCGCCGTTCGACCGCCTGGCCGATCTGACCGGCCATCCGCGGCTGCGCTGCTGCTTCGCCGACGTGCGCGATGCCGGAGCCATGCGCCTGCACCTGCAAGGTTGCGACGTAGTGCTGCATCTGGCGGCCGTCGTCGGGGTGCAGCGCTACATCGCCGACCCAGGCGCGGTCATCGACGTCAACCTCAACGGTACACGGGCGGTGGCGGACGCCTGCCGCCACCACGGCTGCGCGCTGCTGCTGGCTTCGACCAGTGAAGTGTACGGCACCATGGCCGTGGACCTGCGCGAAGACGCACCGGTGCAACTGGGCAACTTGCACAATCCGCGGTGGAGCTACGCTCTATCCAAGGCCAGTGCCGAGCAGGTCGTGCTGGCGCATGCGCGCGCAGGCCTTCGTGCGGCGGTCGTGCGCTATTTCAACGTGTACGGCCCCGAGCTGGATGCACCCGGGCAGGGTCGGGTGCTGAGCCAGTTTTTGGGCCAATTGTTGGCTGGCAAGCCGCTGCACTTGGTCGACGGCGGCGCTGCGGTGCGCAGCCTCTGCTACATCGACGATGCCGTGCAGGCGACGCTGCTGCTGGTCGATCGTTTGGCGGGCGAAAACGCCAGCGGTGGCGCGCCAGTGGTGGGCGAGATCGTCAACGTCGGCCGCAAGGAGCCTGTGACGATGGCCGAGTTGGCGGGCCATGTGCTGCGGTTGTCGGGCCGCGCCGTGGGTACCGTCGATGTTGCGGGCGACCTGCAGTTTGGCCAGGGCTTTGAGGAGATTCCGCGGCGCGTCCCGGTGCTCGAGAAGCTCGAGCGGCTAACCGGTTTCGTCGCCGCGACAACCCTGGAATGCGGCTTGCGCAACACGCTCGGCCATTGGGGGTTGCTGAGCCCTGGCGCACCGCCGGCCGCGCCCCGATCGGTGGCTTTCGTTGCGCCTGACCTGGTCGCCGACGGCACGTTGCTGGCGCGTTGCGCCCAGGTCCTGGTCAGCGGGCGCTTGAGCAACCGCGGCTCCGAAGTCGAAGCGCTCGAACGCGAGCTGGCAGCGGCGATCGGCGTCAAGCAAATCGTAGCGGTGTCCAGTGGCTACGCTGCCTTGGTCCTCGCGCTGCACCTCACCCGGCCGCGCGACGTCCGGCGCGACGTGGTGCTGTTGCCCAGTTTCACCTTTGCCGCAACCCGCAACGCCGTGCTGGCCGCCGGTCTGCGGCCGGTGTACGTGGACGTCGATCCCGGCGATTGGACCTTGGACGCAGAGGCTGTCGAGCGCGAACTAGCCGGGCGCAGTGACGTGGCGGCGATTCTGCCCGTTACCGTGTTCGGGGTACCACCTGACCTTGCAGCCTTGCGCCGGCTTGCAGACACGCACGCATGCGCGCTGGTGCTGGACGATGCCCACGGCCTTGGCACGCTGGCTGCCGGCACTTCACGTGACCCGGCGTTGTGCGACGCCCGGGCGCTGAGCCTGCACGCAACCAAGATGGTCGTCGCCGGCGAGGGCGGTGCGCTTGTCGCCCACAACGAGGCTGTCCTTGAGGCCGCGCGGGAGTTGGCCAACCACGGCATCCGAGGCGAGGGCCGACTGCACGCGACTGGCTGGAACTTCAAGCTGCCCGAACTCGCCGCCGTGACGGCCAGACACAGCCTGCGCTCGCTCGCGGCGCGGTTGCAGCGGCGACGGCGGTTTGCCGCGCAGTTGCGGCAGGTCCTGGGACAAGACGCTGCGCTGGCCGTGCAGGAGGTGCCGATCGACGTCCAAAGCAATTGTCAGAACTTTGGCACTGTCGTTCGCGATCGCTCGGAGGGTGTGCGCGATGCGTACCTGGAGCAATTGCGCGCCGCCGGCGTGCAGGCCCGCAGCTACTTCTGGCCCGGCCTGCACCCTGCGCTCAATGGCTCGCGGGCCCGCGCGGTGCCGGTCGCCGCGAGTCTCGAAAAGCGCATCCTGTGCCTGCCTTTGCACGACGGCCTGACGGATGACGACATCAAGACCATCGACGCAGCTGTACAGAGGCTGCACCACCCGGAGCAGCCATGGCCGCGTCTGAACGCATTGCCCTGAGCATCGTCGTCCCGCTGTACAACGAGGCAGGTGCGCTGCCCGAACTGGTGCGGCGGTGCAGCTTGGCTGCGCGCAGGCTGACGCCCCAGTTTGAGCTGGTCTTGGTGGACGACGGCAGTACCGACGGCACGGCCGCGCTGCTGGCTTGGTTGGGCAGCGATCCAAACTTAGGTCCGACACTGCGCCCCGTGCATCTGGCCACCAACGCCGGGCAGTACGCGGCGACGATCGCGGGATTGCGTGCCGCCCACGGCGAATGTGTGGTCGTCTTGGACGGCGACTTGCAGGATCCGCCGGAGCTGATTGGATCGCTGATGCGGGCGCTGGCCATGCACAGCCAGACCAATATTGCCTTTGCGGTCAAGACAGCGCGCGCCGATGCTGCCTGGATGCGGTTGGCCTGTGGCGTGCTCGGCGCGATGCAGCGCTGGCTAGCCCCACTGCCCACGGTGCGCGGCGCGGGCAGCTTTTGCGCCATGCGGCGGGCGGTGGCGTTGCGTGTGCTTGCGCAGCCAATCGCCAATGCCAACTTGGGCGCAGTGTTGGCGGTTCTTGACGAGCCCTACTCGGTGGTGACGTACGCCAAGCAGGCGCGAGCACATGGCAATTCCCGAGTAGGCCTGTTCGGGCTGTTCAGCGAGGCCTGGGGTTCGCTTGCGGTGACGGGCGCTTTGCGCAGACTGGCCTGGCTTGCCGCCGCCTGCGCCCTGGTGGTAGCAACGGCTGCACTTGCGTTTGCTCGCAGCCAGTAGGCGCAGGCCCGCCCGCAGTTGCCACCCGGGGTGCGGTTCCTGAAATGGGGGCGACCGGCGGCATGGTACCCACACAGTCCTGGTAAATTCTGCCGGCGGCTGAAGCCGCGGCCTTAGGGTGCAAAGCCCTGCCTCCGCAAGGCTATGCAATCACGGGTAAAAGCCCAGCTCGGCGCAGGCCGGGCTTCGTACGGTAAGCCTGCGGCTTTAGCCGCCGGGTCCAACCTGAACGCCATGCATATTCACCAGTTTCGCGGACCACGCCGTAGACCCCAAAGCGCGATCCGCACCCCGCCACACGCGGCGCTATTGACGCCCGCAAGCTGGACCCGCACCATGCCTAAACGCCAACCGCAGTCTCGGCATGGCGGACAGGCGCCGTGGCTGACTCCGCAATCGATCCTGCCGCAACCTGGCCTCGACACGGCTTGCTGCGGCGCTTGCGTGGATGGCTTGGTGCCTGGGCCGCGCTAGCGTGCGCCTGCTCTGGCGGTGGCGTGACCGCGCAAGACGCCGCTAGTGCTGCCGACACTCTGGGCCCTCCGCCACCTGGCGACGCCGATGCAGCCACAGGCGAACTCGCCGAGGTGTCCCTCGACGAGTCTACCTTGGACCTGGTGGGCGAAGCAGACTCCGGGTTGGATGGCGCCACCGACACCGCGGACGCTACGGACGCGCCGGTGGCGAGCGACGCCACGGCAACCGATGCCTCTGACGCCAGCAGCCCCGAGGTCGATGTCGCCGTGGACAGCAGCGCGGGCGACTTGATGGACAGCGCAGCCGTCGTCGTAGATGCCGCCGCAGAAACAGCCGAAGTGACGGTCGCCCCTATCGACGCGGCAGCGCCACCCGACGCAGCAACCCAGACCGATGTCGCGCCGCCTGCTGACGCGACCGGGGCATGCGTTGCAAAGCCCGAACTCTGCGATGGCATCGATAACGACTGCGATGGCGCCACCGACGAGGGTTTTGCGTGGAAAATGCCGGCGCCGCCGTCGATGCCTCCGATGGCGCCCCTTGCGGTTGGCGAGCCTTGCGGCATGTTCGACTGTGCGGGTGGTACCGTCATCTGCCAGACGCCGCAGATCGCCACCTGCTCGAACTGTCCCTCTGCGATCGACCCGACCGTCATCTTGGCGCCTCCGGCTGCGGTCAAGTCGCCCTTGCAAGCGACCGGATCGTTCACGGATCTGGCGCCACTACTGCCCACCGCGAGCCTGCAAATCGACAAGGGCACACCGCTGCAAGTGCCGTACGGATCAAGCGGCCTTGCCATCGACGCCGACAGCGACGGCGACCTGGACGTGTGGTGGAGTGATGGCGTCAACAAGGGCGTGCTGTGGGTGCAGGCGACGCCCTGGAGTTTCCAGGCTACGACTCTGGCTACCATGGCTGCTCAGCCTGCCGCTGTCGCCGCGCTGCCGGGCCCGCTAGGACCGACTCTGGTGCTGGCAGGTGGCGCGCTGGCCGCGCTCGAGCGTCAGGCGGATGGGGCATGGAAAAATGTCGCGTCTGAAATCGGCCTCGCCTACGCCAAGAACGAACCGCCGCTGCTGCACGCGCTGCCGGCCGACGTCAACGACGATGGCACGCTGGATCTGGTCGGGTCGGTGTTTTCGTGCACGTCGGGCAAGAAGGCGCTGGTGGTGTGGCTGTCGCGCGGCACCGGTGGCTACGTCGAGGCGGCCTCGACCCTGGGCCTGCTCGCCAACGCCAGTCCGTGGGCGACGATGCAGACCGACTACGACGACGACGGGCTACAAGACTTGCTGGTTCTGACCGAGTCGTGCAATCCCAATCCCGGGGTGATCTTCTACCGTCACCAGCCGCTCGACTCGCCCGACGCGACTTATGTGATGAAGAAGGCGCCGCCGGTGTTCACGGCGCCCGGCAAACCGGCTGGCAGTCCGATGGGCGCGGCGCATGCGGACCTCAATGGCGACGGCGTCCTCGACTACCTTCTCGCCGAAATCGAGCTGAACAACGTCGTCAAGATGGGCGGTGATCCGAAGAACCTCAAAGCCGATGACCCTTGGCTGTACGGCGGGGTCAGCAATCATCTACTGCTGAGCCAGCCCAACGGCGCGCGCAAGCAGGCCGGCTGGCAGGCGGGCGTGTGGGCGCCGCTGGCCAAGGGCGGCCACCTGATGGTGGCGTGGTCGCCCGCGCTGACTGACCTGGATCACGATGGCCACGTCGACATCCTGCTGTCGCACGGCAACGACTTTGGCGCTTGGGCCACTGCGAATGCCACGCTGATGCGCCCGGTGGTGTGGCGCAACGACGGGACCCAAGTGTTCGTCGATATGAGCGCGGCCTGGGGCCTGCCCGACGAGCACGACGGGCGCTCGCTGGTGCTGGCTGACCTGGATGGCGACGGCGACGACGATCTGGTGCTGGGCGGGCAGGCAGTGCCGCCGCGGATCCTGCGCAATGACCTCGTGCACAAAGGGGCGGACTTGCGCGTGTCCCTGCAGGGCGCCACGTCAAATCCCTGGGGGCTAGGCGCGCGCATCAAGCTGCAGACCAACCTGCGCAGCCTCGTGCAAGAGCACAGCGTGCAGGCCCCGTCTCAGGCCATTGGGGCTCCGTTGAGCCATTTTGCACTCATGGCCGGCGAGCAGCCGCAGACCATGACGGTCAAGTGGCCGAGCGGTTGGGTTCAGACCGTCGCTGCGCCGGCCGTGGGTAAGCTGACCGTAAACGAGCCCAAGCTGGTCGAATTGTCGACGCGCTGGTCGCCCAAGGGCCAGGCACCCGTGACCGTGACGGCCTGGCACCTGGACCCGTCAGGCCAGCCGGTGGCGCCGCCGGCGTGCTCGATCGAGTTGGCCGACGGCTCGCAGGGTCAGTGGTCGGGGCCGGCCACCTGTACCGGCAACGCCTGCGCGCGCGTCTGGACTGGGGCTGGCGTCCAACCGGGCGGCTCGGACGCGGTCGTTGCCCACTGTGGCGGCAAGGCGCTATCCGTGCGCCCGCGCATCTTCTATTGACCATGGGCCTGCATCTTGCCATCTGGTGTTGGCTGGCGGCGCTGGCGCTTGCCTCCTGCGCAGCCAGTCGTCCCGCGCCGTCGGGTGCCGCGCAGGCTCTTGATGCGGTCGAAGCAGCGGAGGTTGCCGCGCTGGCCGACCGGGCGGCAACAGCCGACGCGCAGACCGAAGCGGCAAGCCTGGAGATCGCGGTCGAAGCCACTGCCACGGTCGATGTCGCGCTAGACAGCTACGAGGCCACCGTCACGCAAGGTGACACTGCAGCCTTCGACGCGAGTCCGACCACGGCAGATGTGACGGCCCCTGTCGACGCCAAGCCGGACAGCAAGCCGGGTCCTGTGGCGCCGGCGCCGGCCACCCAAGGCGGGCCGATCGCGGTAGAAATCGGCGGTACCAGCGATCCTGGTACGCAGTGGACGCCCTGGGTCACGCCCGGCCAGCCAGTGTCGTTGATTTTTGGCCCACAAGGCGGCTACCACGTCTGGGTCAGCGTGTGCGTGCCAGCCGCCACCGCGTCGCCGCTTGCTGTGGTGGTCAAGCTGACGGACACCGCAACAGGCCTGCCGGTTCCGCCGGGGACACTGCAACTCAAGACCAAGCTCGTCACGTTGCCGGACCACCCGGGCAAACTGTGCCGGTTGGCGATGCCCGGGTTTGTCGACTGCGCGTGCGAGATGGCCAACCGCGCGGTGCGGGTGCGGGTCGAGGTCAATGCCGGCACCGCTGAGCAGCCGGTAGTCAGTTGGGCAGAGCACGCCATCGTGCCGATGCACGAAAAAGGCCCTTGCTTGGCGCCGATGCAGGCGTGTGCGCCGTTCTTGTAGCTACTTCAGCACCAGCAGTCTCCGACGCAAGTATCCCGACTCGACGGGGCCGAAAAACGGCGTGTTGGCCAGCAGCTCAGCCGGATCGAAGCTATCGCCGGTCTGCATCAGGTTGGGCCCGGCGGTGTCGAGGTGGTGCTCGTCCTGCGTCTTGACGACCCACGGTCCAGGTACGCCGCCGAGCAGCCCCTGCGGCGGCAAGCCAGGGTGGATGAGTCCGAGCGAGTGGCCGATTTCGTGCGCGGCGACCGCGGCGACGGCAAGGCTGACCAGCCGCATCTCCAATAGGAACAGCTGGATGCGCGCTTTGTGCGGCTCATTGTCCAGTTGCTTGCTCTCCAGGTTCGGGTCGAGGAGCACCGCGTCTTCCGGCAGCGACCCGAACGGTTTGCCACCGGCAATCGGCAGCAGATCCCGCAATAGCGCCAGGCCAATGGGTTGGCCAATCGCGGCCTTGACGAAGCTGAACGTGAACACGCCGTAGCCAGGCAGGCTGTCGTCGTTGGCCTTGGCGTTCCACGGGTCGATCTTGGCGAGGCCGAACAGTTGCTTGCCGTTGGGCTGCGGCGGCGCCAGCCCGCCGATGGCCATTTTGGACAGTTGGGCCGGCGGCCACTCGCTCAGGTCATCGCCATCGAACAGCACTTTGACCCGAATCGATCCAGGGCCCATCGCACCGGTCGCCGGGTCCTGCACAAAGAACGTGTGCAGCCAGCGCCGCACCCGCTGGCGAAAGATCTGGCGGATTGCCTGGTTGAAGACCGCATCGCCGCCCTGCAGCCCCAGGCCCGCCAACGTTTCGTCAAAGTCAGGCTTGCCATTTGGCTGCGCGGTCGTGATTACCGTCACGTCCTCGCCTTGCGCCACAACTTGCAAGCCTGCGAGATCGCGGTTGAAACTCAGCAGCCACGGATCCACGGCCTCAAACGGGTCGATGTCCGCCGTACGGTCGGCTACCACCAGGTTGGCGCTCGCCTTGCGCGTTCCCTGCGCCGATTCCAACTGCGCGGAGAATTGCCACTGGCCCGTTGTGAGCTGGTCCGCCATCGCAACAAACGTCAGGTGCCACGACTTCTTGTCCGGGTTGGCGGTCCAGGCCTGCGACTCGGCCGCCAGCGACACTGCCTGACTGCCTTGCTGCACGTGCACGGCGGCCAGCCGCGACGGCGGATCGACCGCAACCGCGTGAATCTGCAGCTCAAAGCCCTGGCGTGGCACCGCCCACAGCAGCGGCGAGCCATCGGTCGCCGCGCCCATCAAGTTCTCGGGCAGCCGTTCCACGCCAATCCAAATGCGCTCGACCCCGCTCGGTGGCACGACCGTCGCGTCCTCGGCCAGGTCATCCCCGGCAGACACGTCGGCGCGTGCAATTGCTGTCTCGCTGGCATCGGCCACCAGCGTCGCTGCTGGATCGCCACAACCGACCATGGCCAGCGCCGCCAGCCTCGCTGCATACCCGCGTCGACGGTTAGGATCCCGCCAAGAACTACTCGTTCTTTGCGGTGCCCATTTGCTGGCTGGCTGGGTCGCAAGGTCGCGTCTTTGCAAGCCGACTCGCCGCTCCCGTGTATCCACAGCGATCGAGTCATATTGGGCAGGCTCTTTACTTACCGACATGCACGCCCGAGTCACCTTTGCTGGCGTCGATGCCGCCCGATTGCTGTTTGGCCTTGGGCTCATCGGGATCGTCTGTGATCCAAGTCTGATTGTCGCCGTAGCCGCCCGACTTTGGCGGTTGCTTACCTGGCTTGGTGTAGAGGTCCAAGCCGCCAATGTCGACAAAAAAGCCCCAGCTGGGGATGACCTCGTACTTGCCGCAGCTGCCCGGCGCCCAGTCGTAGTCGGTTGCCCAGCCGATGGCCTTGTCGTTGTCGACCTCGTAGATGTCGGCGCCGCCGTTGTCAACGAACAGTCCGTGACCGTGACACTTGGAGGCGCCCTGGCTGCGCGAGGGACCGCGGTAGATGTCGTCGCCGCCCTCGCTGACGAAAAGCGCGCTGGAGAAATCGTGGCCGAGCCCCATCTGCGAATGCAGAGGCTTATGGCGCAGGCCGTGTTCGTCGCTGCCGCCGCCGTCCAGAAACATCGCCAGCGCAAAGTGGGCGGCTGCACCTTGTGCGTAGAACAAGCCGTCGTAGTGGTCGTCGCCCCCGCCGTCAGCGAGAATGCCGGTGCCAAACCAATAGCCGGTGCCCTGCACAAAAGTGCTGCCGGTGTAGCCGTCGTTGCCAGCGAGGTCGCGCAGCAGCGCCAGGCCGCCCGAGCGGTGGGTCTTGGTGTTGTCGCGGCGCATGCCAAAGCCGGTGCCCTGACACAGCGAACTGTTGGCGTAGCCCGGCGTTTGCGGCGATGGGTACTGCAGGGGCTTGTCGATGGCGCAGACGTAGTCGTCGTTGCCGGCGCGGTCGTACAACAAGCCGCCCGAGGACATCCACGCAAATCCTTGGGCGTTGTGCACGGCCCAGCGCGTATCGTTGCCGCCGCCGTCGTAGGCGATTGCGATCCCGACCGCCGCTGCGCCTTGCACGCCGGCCTCGCCTTCGTAACGGTCGTCGCCGCCGTCGTCCCACAACACGCCGACGCCGAAGTTGGCGTAGCCCTGGGCCATCCGCAGTGCGCGGTAGTGGTCCTTGCCGCTGCCGAGATCGATGAGCACGCCCACCCCCAGGCGGCCCGCACCTTGGCGGCTCTGGGTCGACAGCGACCACGGCGCGTGGCCGGCCTGCGCTACCGTCCTGCTGTCTTCGTCGGGCGGCAGCACGCCATCCCACGGTTGCGGATCCGGTGCGGGGGCGTAGGTGTAGGTATCGTTGCCGCCCAGATCGATGGCGACCGCAATCGGGTTGTCGATGCTGGTGTTGGCACCCGCCCGCACGAGCCACGTGTCATTGCCGCCGGTGTCGAGCGCCAGGAGCAGGTCGCCTTTGGTTGGCGCATCCTTGGGGTTCCAGGTGTCGTCGCCGCCGCCGCGCAGCACCACCTTGCCCATCGGCGTCGTTGTCGAAAACGCGAAAGGCTTTGTCGACTTGGCCTGGGTCAGGTCGCCTTCGTCTAGGGCCTGCAGCAGCAGCAGCGCCGCCCGGAACAGCAAGTCGCTGTTGGCGTCGAGCAGGAACATCGGGCCGTCCGATTTGGCGTCTGGATCCACGCCACCGCCGGGCGTCGCGAGCAGCATGCCCGCGCCGAGGTTGAACCACGCCTTGCGCCGATTGGGGCTGCCGACGCCATCGAGCCAGGCGTTGCGAAAACTGACCGCCAGCGCCGCCGCCAGCACCACCCGGGCCGCCACGCGCTGCACTTCGGGCGGTACCTCGGTCAACTGGGCCTGCACCGGCTGCGCATCAAAGGGCACGCCAAACACCCCGTGCAAGTCGGTTAGCGCGCCGACCAGCGGGTCTGCCTCGGCCGGCTGCGGCAAGACACCGCCAACGGTCGGCGCCCGGCCCAGGCTGTGCGCCACGACCGCAAGAAGCGACGTCATCGGATGATCACTGGCCACCGCAGTGTCTGCTGCGCGCGCCAGGTTGTCGGCCCAGCAACCGCCCAGGCCCTCGAGATCTTCTTGCACCGGATGAAAGTGCGGCAAGCGCTGCGGGTCGCTGGCGATCGCGCCGCCAAATTTGGCGATCTGCGCCTTGCTGATGCCGACGTTCAGATTCAGGCCGAGCGCTGTGAGCAGCACCTGCAGCGGGTTATCTGAAGGCGGCAGAGTCGGGCACGGGTTGGCGGTGGGTTGGACCCACACGCGCTCCTGTGGCCATGGCACCTGCGGAGGAGGGCCGACATCGACTGCAACTTCGGGTTGGGCATCAGGCGGGCTGGTGTGCACATCGCCGGCAACTTCACTGGCTGCATCGCTATGGGCATCGGTGGCAGCGGCGGCGGGCTTCGGTGCCTCCGAGGCGCACGCGCCTAGCATCAAGCCGAGGCCGACGACGACCGCTTTCAGCCTAAGGTGCATCGCCTGCAAGCGCATCGAAGTCATAGGTCGCATAGCGCTGCCACGTCGCCGCAAAACCCTTGGCGTCGCTGCGGGCAAAAGCCGCGTCAAGCGTTGCCACGCGCAGCCCCAAGCGGTCTACCAGCCGATCGTGCGGCGCAAGTTTACGTGCATAGGCCACCTCGTCGGCACCGATTTCTCGCCAGCCCCGACGCAGCGCGTTTGCGGCCTGCTGCGCATGATTCCACAGTAGCACCCTGCGCGTCGCCGGTTCGTCGAGATCGCCTGCGGTCAAGCGCTCGTACAAGCGAGTCCATAGCTCGCCCTGGCGCTGACGGACCGCCTCGACATCGTAGTCCAGCGCGCGCTCGCGATCGACCTGCATGCGATGCAAGCTGCCGTCGAAGCTGAAATAGGGCGCAGGAATGCGGTTGTGCGGGTCCGCCTCCGCGTACACCGAGCGTGTCTCTACCAGGGTCATCAAGTTGCCGGTCGGCGACCGGCCAAAATGCTGTGCGGCCTGCGCCAGCACCGCCAGATCGGGATAGCGCTTTGACCACCATTGCGCAAAGCCTTTGCCGCCATCGGTATCGCCCGTCCGAAACGACAGGTGCGCGACCTGCCAGTCGGGTCGGCGCCCCTCGCCCAAGCGGAACATCGCCTCATTGAACTGCGAACCGTAGTAGTTGGTCAGCACCAGCGCACCCGGTGCGACCGTGCGGCGCGCCAGGCTGTCGACGTGATCCGTTGCGCGCAGTTGAGCGAGGTTGCACGCCGGGTTTTGCCAGTTGTCGCTGACCTGCCAAGCGGACGCCCCCAGCGCTACGGCGGCAACCGTCCATCGCAACGGCTGGGACTGCAGCGCCACGGTAAGGGCATTGAGCAGCACCGCCAGGCCGATGCCGGCGCCGGCCAAGACGGCCAGCACGTAGCCGTGATCGTCGGGGTTGTGGGTGTCGACCCACATCAGCGCTTTGGTCAGGACCGCGCCAGCGATGAGCACCGCGGCTGTCCACGCCGACCGCTGTCTGCGCAACATGCCGAGCGCAAGCCCCGCAAACCCAAGCAACGGCAACCAGATGCCTGCGCCATCGCTGACCATGCCAAGGACCAGCAGCGCATTGTCGACCAGACTGCCGCGCTCGCCAGTCACCGACCCCTGGAACTGGCGCGCCGTCACCGTATCCCACCAGCCGGTGAGCGTGCTCGGGTCGCCCCACCGCAACTCGACGTCGGCCAGCGCCCTAAGCGCTAGACCGGCATAGGCTACGCCCAGCCAGGCCAGCAGGGCCAGCGCGCGGACGGCGAACCGCGGCGACTCCTTGCAGGTCGACCGCAGCGCCGGCCAGCCGGCGACCAGCACTGCCGGCACGGCAAAAAGCGCGACGTAGTGGTGGTTCAGCAGACCCAGGCACACGGCGACGCCCGCGTGAACCGTCGCTGCCCGCGCGCCGGGTCGATCTTGAGCAGCCGTAGCGGCCGCCGCCCGCAGCGCTGCCTCGACCGCCCACAGCGTCGTGAACAAGGCCAGCGAATACACCTCTGCCCGCACTGACACCTGCCACAGGCTCGCGCAGATCGCCAGCGGCAGCGCCGCGATCCACACCAGCTGCGAATCTGCGCCGGACGGCACCGCCAACCTCGCCAGGCGGACCATCCACGTCGCCGACAGGCCCGCGAACAGCGCCGAAAGCCACGCCACCCGCACCGCGTGCGGGCCCAACGGCAGCAGCTCGGCTAGCCCCGCGATCGACAACCATCCCGGGTGGCCGGGCGGGTGGATGCCGCCCAGCGTCCGTGCCGCCGCCACCAGTTCGCCAGAGTCCAGCCAGCTGCCTGCTGGCGCAGCCAGGCACGCGGTCGCCGCCATCGTCAAGGCGCCGATCACCCACGCCGCGGTGTCGTCGCGCAGCCGCAAGGTGACCTCAGGCATCGAACCACCGCTCGTGAATCGCTGACTGGCCCGGCGACTCTTGCACCGACACCAGGATGCGATGCAGACGCAGCGCTGGCAGGCGTGCAGCCAGGCGGGCCAAGAACTGGTCCGCTAGCCAGCTGGCCAGCAGCTCACTACTGGTATTGGCGATGGCCAGCGTGCACACGTCGCGGCGCGGAATCACGTAGTCATCGACGGTGCCGTCTGGATTGGTAAAGGTTGCACGCACTTGCCGCTCGTCGCCGTCCAGGCGCAGGCGCGGATGCAGACTTGGAAGCAGCGTTCGGTGGTCCAGGGCATCGCAGCACTGCTTGAAGATCGGCTTGACCACGATGAAATCAGCGACGACGTGGCCCTCGTCCAGGTCGGCATCTAGCTCCAGCGTCGCCCGGTAGTTGTGACCGTGCAGTTCCTCGCGCGTACCGTCGGCAAAGATGAGGAAGTGGGCACTGCCAAAGTTGAAGTACTGCTTGTCGAGTCGGATGCCGTAGCGCTGCCGCATCATGCCTCCTCGCCCGTCACCGGCCGCGGCCCGTAGTAGGTGCATGCCGAGGTGCACGTCTCGCGGACGGTGATCGCGTGCAGGCCCGGCAGGCGCGGCGCGATGCGCTGCCAGAGCCACAGGCACACCACCTCAGAGGTCGGGTTGTCCAAGCCTTCGATGGTGTTGAGGTGGTTGTGATCCAACTCGTCGAAAAACGGCTGGCACGCCGATTTGACCTCGGCGTAGTCGACGACCCACTGCAGCGTCGGATCGAGTCCGCCGCGCACCGCGATCTCCGCTGCGAACGAGTGCCCGTGCAGTCGCGCACACTTATGCCCGGCCGGCACGTTGGGCAGACTGTGAGCGGCTTCGAATCGGAAGGTCTTGCGCAGTTCGAACATGGCAAATGGCATCGTCCGGCGGGGCGCACAAAGGTAGGCCGGTCGGTGGTTTGCGGCAAGCGGCCCGTGCGGCACCTAACTGGTAAGACCACTTGACAACCAGATGTGTCCCGGCTAGATTGGCGCCGCCACGGACGCTTGGTTCCGGCGGGCGGCGAGGACGCGATGCCATTGACCCAGATCCACAAGGTGTCGGTGGCCGACGAGGTGTTCCAGCAGCTGTCCACGGGCATTGTCCGCGGCGATTGGACCGCCGGGCAGTCGCTACCGAGCGAGCGCAACCTCGCAGAAGTCTTGGGTGTCAGTCGGCCGTTGGTGCGCGAGGCGGTGCGCCGGCTGGAGCAGGCCGGTCTGGTCGCCATTCGCCATGGCTCTGGGCTTACCGTTTGCGATTTTCGCATGACCGCGGGGCTCGACCTGCTGCCGCACCTGCTGCTGCGCGCGGACGGCGACGTAGACTGGCAGCTGGTGCAGAGCGTGATGGAGATGCGCACCGCGATTGCTCCCGACGCCGCCCGTCTGTGCGCCGAACGGCAGCCTTGGCGCGGGGCGGCGCTGCGCGAAATCGCGCAGTCTGTCGCCCAAGAGCCCGACCTTGGCGCGCTGCAAACCTGCATGATGCGCTTCTTCGACGAGGTCATCGAAGGCAGCGGCAACGTCGCCTACCGGCTCGCGTACAACAGTCTGC
Organism: Pseudomonadota bacterium; assembly: GCA_005792545.1. Taxonomy (GTDB): domain Bacteria; phylum Myxococcota_A; class UBA9042; order UBA9042; family UBA9042; genus SXRM01. The sequence goes on from SXRM01000416.1 coordinate 16,579, forward strand.
GCCGTGTCTACGACCCCGTTCGCGATGTGGTCGGCGGTGTGCTCGAGGCGGAATTGCGCGACTCGGACCGCGTCGCCCGGGTCGCCGAGGCCGTTGCGCGCGGTGATGCCGATGCAGCCGGGCGGATTGCGCGCGAGCTGGTGCTGCAAGGTCAGCTGGCGGTCGAATCGGCGATCGCCGTGCTCAGGACCGAGTCCAAGTAGTTTCATCTCCAAGAGGTTTTCATGTCTACTGCGACCATGCCTATCGCTCAACCTCCTGCCGTCCACCCTTGGGCCGGCACGGGCGACCGCGCCCTGGTTCCGGCCAGCGAAACAGAAGCCGCCGCGCTCGATGCGCGGGCCCGAGCGGCCAAGCCATTTGCGGGCGACTGGAGCTACTCGCGCGCCCTTGCCAAGTGGGTGAGGTACCCAAGCACGCAGCTCATGGGGCTCGGGCTGTGCGTCCTGACCGCGGCACGGCTGGCCGTTGGCCCACTGGGCTGGCTAGATCTCGCCATCCTGGTCGGCTTGTTTGCGTGGGAGCCCGTCAACGAGTGGTTCATCCATGCGCACCTGCTGCACCTCAAGCCGCGGCGTATCGGCGTCATGGGATTCAGCTTTGTCTGGGACCTGCCGATGGCCCGCCGCCACCGCGCGCACCACGCTGATCCGTGGGACCTGTCGAACCTGTTCATTCCGATCGGCGCCATCCTGTTCAGCATTGCGTTTCATGCGACCCTGTTCCTGCTGGTGCTGCCGACTCCTCTGGCGCTCACGGCGCTGGCGGCACTGAACCTGATCGGCCTGTGGTACGAGTGGACCCACTTCATGGCGCACATCCCCTACCGGCCGACGTTGCCGTGGTTGCGCACGCTGCAGGCTCGCCACCGGCTGCATCACTTCAAGAACGAGCGGTTTTGGCTCGGCGTCAGCAGCAACCTGGGCGATCGCCTGCTGAACACGCTGCCCGACGGCAAGCAGGTCGAGCCGTCGCCGACCGCGCGCCTGCTGCAGCGCTAGACTTCGCGATCGCGCTGTGGCGAAATTGTTCAGCGATTTCTTGCGTCTGAACGAAGCCCCCCTTCGTGCATGGACGAGCTTGCGCCGCTCGGGCACACTGGTGCCGGCCTTTGCGCGAGGTGCGCCATCGAACTCAAGCCCGCCACCCTGGAACCTGCCGCCGCGTATCTGTTCGTCGAAGACGACGGCCGTGTCTATCGCTTTGACCTGACCGACGCCAACGTCCGCATTGGGCGCGACCAGAGCAACGACATCTGGATCGACAGCCCCGCGGTGCGGCCGCAGACCTGCCTTGTCTACCACCGCGACGGCGAGCACCACCTCAAGGTGTTTGATGGCGCCCGGGTGCTGCTCAATGGCCAGGCGGTGCGCGGGCTGAACCGGCTGTACTCCGGCGACCGCCTGGGCGTCGGCGACCGCGAATTGCTCTACGGTCGCGACGACAGTCCGGCCCAGGTCGCGCTCGGCATCACCGTGTTGCTCGATGGCGAGGTTCACCACGCGGTCGTCGTCCGGCGCACGCGCTTCAAGGTCGGCTGCCGCGACGCTGACCTCAAAGTCGACGATGACAGCGTGGCCGACGAACAGTTAACCATCGAATGTTACAGTGACCACGGACTGTATGCAGTGGACTCGGGTAGCCGCGTCGGCACCATGCACAACGGCAAGCTGTTTCAAGAGCGCTGTCAGCTCCGCGACGGCGATGTGCTGCAGTTCGGGCGTGTTGCGCTGGCCATCGCAGTGTTGCCGGCGGAGGCACATGGTCTGCTGATCGCGCCGCGCTTGCCGGAACGCCACGCGGCCGCAGCGTCTGCGGTCAAGGCCCCTGAGCGACCAGCCCCACAGCGTGGCGAACCGCCCGCTCCGACTGCTCGACCGCGCCAGCAGGATGCCAAACAGGGGATTGGCGGCTTCGTGCGGCCAGACAGCAATCCCAATGCTGCGGTGCCTGCTGCGGTGCCGGCAGACCGCCGACCGCCAGCGCCGGAGCCATTGCCGGAGGTCCTGCCCGCGCCCGATCACGCCGGACCTGCCGCGACGCAGATCGGTTCGCTGCAGCAGATGCTGCGCGACGCCCAGCAAAACAAAGCCACCGCACCTGGCGAGCCGCAGCACACCGTCATGGCCGACGCCGTGCGGAGCCAACTAGGCGAGTACATGCAGCGCGCAGCGCCAGCCCAGCGCCGCACGTCAGAGCAGTTGCGGCCTGAGGAGATCGAGGCCCTGGACCAGGCCCCATCGGTGCCAAGCGCCCGAGATCAGGTAGCCGCCGGCAATGCACCGGTCGAACGACCCGCCGTGCGGATCCAGATCGACAAGCCGCCGCCGACCGCCGCGCCGCGCCCGCCCGAGCGACGGCCGGTCTGGCAAGACGAGTCCTCGCAGCGCGAAAACCTGCGTGTGCGGCCTCGCGAGACTGCAGCAGAGTCGGCGATGGTTGCGACCAGCGGCAGTGCCGGTCGGCCGGCAGGCGGCGGATTTCACGAGTTGCGGACCGAGATGCTCGACACCCAGTCGGTTCGCGACAGCGCGGGCACGGACTGGCAGCAGGATCCGATCTTGCGGCGGGTGTTCGCCAACTCGGTGATGCGGCCAGAAGGTGCGCCGTCGACAGAAGTCATGGAGGCCTACCGGCCCGATGCGCGGGCGCAGGACGGCTGGCCGCCCGGCAATCCGCAGCGGCGCGAGCCAGAAGCAGTCCGCGACGACGATCCACGCCACCGGCAGGTGCAACGCGACCGCGCGGCAGTCGAAGAGCTGCGGGTGCCGGGTCAACAGGATCGCTATCGCCTTGGCCGCGGCACAGGCGCGCACGACCCTGGCTACCGCGACAGTGGTCCGGTGCGCATGGACGAGCGCGAAGGCCTGCAGCCGCCGCGCGACGACTTTCGCCGCAGCCAGAGCATGGACCGCGAGCCTGCGCGCGACGGCTTTCGCCGCAGTCAGGCGGTCGACAGTCAGGATCCCGAGCGCTACCGCATCAGCCGCGGCGAGCCGCCAGCGCGCCATGTGCAAGATGATCGGCCCAGGGTCAAGGTACGCGAGCTGAGCGAAGCCGAGCGCCGGGCCAACCGGGACTATGACCAGTCAACCGACCGCCCGAAGAGTCCGCAAGGCGAAACCGACGCCAGCCGTCGCGAGCGCGAGCAGCGCATCATCGACAGCAGCCGGCGCGGTTTCGATCGCGACCGCGACCGTTGATGGCCCGTCGTCCGCGCGAGTCTGCGGATCAACCACCGCAGTTGCCAGGCCTTTTCGCAGCGCCGACGATCCGCGATTTTGAGCCACCGCGCGGGCAGTTGCTCAAGTGGATTGGCAGCAAGCAGCGGTTCGCCAGCCAGATCTGCGCAACCTTTCCCGCCGATGTCCGGTGCTACTACGAGCCATTCGTCGGCTCGGCATCGGTCTGTGCAGCGTTCGCCCCCACACGCGGCGTAGCGAGCGACGTGCTGCGGCCATTGGTGACGCTGTGGCGCACGCTTTGCCAGGACCCCGCGACCCTGTGCGGCTGGTACGCCGAACGCTGGCATCGCCTGCTGCAAGGTGACAAGGTCGCGAACTACTTGGAGATGCGCGCAGAGTACAACCGTACCCGCGACCCGGCTGACCTGCTGTTGTTGGTGCGCGCCTGCTACGGGGGGGTCGTCCGCTTCGCCAAAGACGGCAGCATGAACACGCCCTGTGGCGTGCATCGCCCGATCCAGCCGCAAGAGTTCGCCCGGCGAGCCGAGGCTTGGCGCAGCCGCTTGCAGGGTGTGCGCTTTGAGCACAGCGACTTTGAGGCGATGGTCGACGCCGCTGGCCCCGGCGACCTGGTGTACTGCGATCCCCCGTACGCGGACAGCCAGAACGCACTGTACGGCGCCCAGGCGTTTTCGCTGGACCGGCTGCTGGCTGCAATCGATCGCGCCAAAGTGCGCGGAGCGCGTGTCGCGCTGTCGATCGACGGAACCAAGCGGTCGGGGCGCAAGGTCTGCGATGTGCCGATGCCAGCTGGACTTTTCGTGACCGATCGCCAGGTCGTGGTCGGCCGGTCGATGTTGCGGCGCTTTCAACTGGGCGGTCAGACCTTGGAGCACGAAGTCGTAGCCGATCGGCTATTGCTGACATGGCAAGCGTGACCCGCAAGGCGTGACCAGCAAGGCGTAGCCGCGACAGGCCGATTCGTGGCATCCTGCGCGTTCGGCGCACGGGTGCGCAAGCGGGCAAGATTCCATGCATCCTGTGACGACATCGTTGCGCGGCAAAGTCGCGCTGGTTACTGGCGCCAACACCGGCATCGGCTTGGTGACAGCTCGCGAATTGGCCCGTGCCGGCGCCAAAGTCTGGGTCGCGTGCCGATCGCAAGCCAAGGCTGAGGCCGCGATGGCCGAGATGCGCGCCGCGGTGCCCGATGCCGAGCTGGTGTTCCTACCGCTCGACCTTGGCAGTCTCGACGCCACCCGCAAGGCTGCTCACCAGTTCCTGGCCAGCGGCGACTCGCTGCACCTGCTGGTCAACAACGCTGGCCTCGCGGGCTTTCAAGGCACGACCGACGACGGCTTCGAGATCCAGTTCGGCACCAATCACCTGGGACCGTACCTGTTCACACGGCTGCTGCTCGATCGGGTCATCGCGTCCGCGCCGGCGCGCATCGTCAACGTCGCCAGCCAGGGGCACTACAAGTCCAACGGCATCCCTTTCGACAAGCTGCGCGAAAAGACCCGCACGGTCACCGGATTTCCCGAGTATTGCGACAGCAAGCTCGCCAACGTCCTGTTTACCAAAGCGCTGGCGCAGCGGTTGCAGGGCACCGGCGTCACCACCTACAGCCTGCACCCAGGTGTCGTGGCGTCGGACATTTGGCGGCGCTTGCCGCAGCCGCTGCGGTGGATCGCAATGCGCTTTATGATCACCAATGACCAGGGGGCGCTGACTAGCTTGCACTGTGCGACGTCGCCGAGCGTCGCCGAGCAATCGGGCCTGTACTACGACAAACAGACCGAGAAAAAGCCCGCCAAGCTCGCCCGCGACCCGGCGCTGGCCGAAGAGCTGTGGCTGCGGAGCGCCCAGTGGGTGGGCCTTGCGCCCTAGCCGTGGTTTGGCCGCAGCGGTGGCCGTGATGCTGGCGTCGCAATTGGCTTGCGCGCGGTTGGCGACCGATACAAGGCTTCGCGCGGAAGTGCTTGAAAAGCCACGCAAAGTCACGGTCGCGGCCGGCGAGCGCATCGCGGTTGACGGGCGGCGGGCCGGCCAGCGGTTGGACGCTGAGGTCTGGTCCGAAAAACGCTGCGCCGATGAACTGCGCCAGAACGCCCGCGGCTGGCTGACCACTACCACGACCGCTGTCGGTCACTCGCTGGCAATCGAATGGGTGTTTGCCAGCGTGCTGACGCTTGGCGGCGCCGGCTTGACGACGTCGGTCGCATTGCACTCGCCCGACGCCGACGAGCCACCAGCCGCGCAGACCTCGCGCTATCTCGCCACCGGCGCCGTCACTGTGGTCGGCCTGGGCCTGCTGGCCGCAGCGATCGTGCAGACCGTATCGCTTGGCACATCAGAGCGCGACCTTGGGGTCAAAGAGTTGGTCAAGCGTGTGCGTGAGACGCCTTGCGGGCGCTCGCCGCGCCCCAACGAGGCGCTGCGGCTGACACTGTGCGACGGCAAGCAACTCGAAGCGGTCAGCGACGTCGCTGGCAGGGCCGTGTTTGTGTTGCCGGACGACATGGATGATCGCATTGCCAGCGAGAGCACCGACCGTGCTGTGCTCGAAGCGCGCGCGGACCCCAAGAGCCAGCGCGTCTTGCACCTGTCGGCGGTCGCTACCGCCACTGCGCGCTGACTGCCTGCGCGCTGACTGCCTGCGCGCTGACTGCCTGCGCGCTGACTGCTAGCGCGCCGCCGCCAGGCCTTCGCCCCGCGGATCGGAGACTGCCAGCCAGAATTGGGTGCCGTCCGGCCCCTGCTGCAGCTGAACGGCTTGCACGTTGCACCACGGCGATTTGCGCGCCACGGTGTGACCGAAGGCGGTCAACTGCCGTGCCATCTCGTCACCTTCGGCACCCTCTTCGATCCACGCCTGATCCGGGTACGCCTGATGGTGCACGCGTGCACGGCCGACCGCGTCTGCGAGGGACCAGCCGGTATACGCGACGCGAAACACCACTTGCGCGACCGTGGTGCCGATGCGTGGCCCGCCCGGCGACCCCACCACCAGCCACGGACCTTGCGGGTTGTTGGCCGGACCGCGCATCACGATGAGCGGCGTCATCGACGACACCGGTCGCGCACCAGGCTTGGGCCGGTTGCCTTGCGAGGCGGCTAGACCAAAGGCGTTGCTGTCCTTGTCCGAAAAGCTAAAGTCGTCCATTTCGTTGTTGAGCAGCACGCCGCTTTGGGGCGCCAGGATGCCGCTGCCCAGCAGCAGGTTGACCGTATGGGTCGAGGAGACCGCCAGGCCATCGCCGTCGACGATCGAGACGTGCGAAGTGTTCTCGTGGGTTTCCAAGCGTTTGCCCGCAGCTGGAGCGGACAGCTCGAGCGACTTGCCTGCGCGGCTGGGATCAAACCTGTCACGCAGCGCCCCGCGTGCCGCGGCTGGGTAGATCGCATCCAGGTTCGAAGCCGGCGCATCGCTGTCACTTGAGTACGCGAGCCGCAGCAGAAACGATCGGCGCATGGCCTCTGCTAGCGCATGGTGGGCCAGTGCCGGACTTTGCGCGTAGGTTGAGCCGGCTTTGGCCTGCCAGGGTCCGAACCACTCGGCCATTGCCAGCAGCTGGGCCCCACCTGCGCTCGGCGGCGGCATGGTCAGCGCCAGGTGGCCAAACAGCTCGCCGCGCAGTGGATCCAACTCGCGCACCGTATAGCGTTGCAGATCAGTCGTCGTCAGCTTACCACCCGCTGCCTGCACAGCCTTGGCCATGTCCTCGGCAATCGGCCCGGCATAGAAAGCGCTGGGGCCATCGCGGCCGATCGCCCTAAGCGTTGCGGCCTTGGTCGGCCAACGCAGCAATTCGCCTGCCTGCAGCGGCATGCCATCGCGGCCAAACACCTGCCGCGCTACGACGTCGAGTGCCGGCCACATCGCGCCAATCGCCCCAGCCAACTGTGGCGTGACTTCCACACCTCGCTCGGCCAGTTCAGCTGCCGGCGCACACAGTTCTGCCCACGGCCGTCGGCCCCAGCGCTGGTGCAGCGTCCACAGACCGGCGATGTACCCCGGCACACCGACCGCGAGCCCGTGGTGCTGGCTGCGCGCCGCGACCAGCCGCCCGTTGGCGTCGAGGTAGTCGTCGACCTGGGTGGCGCCCGGTGCCGTCTCGCGAAAGTCGAAGGCCCGCGCTGGGCCATCGGCCGGCGCCACCACCGCGAATCCACCGCCGCCGATTCCGGTCGACTGCGGCGTTGCGACGCTCAACACCAGGCTAGCGGCCACCATCGCGTCGATGGCGGAGCCCCCCTTGCGCAAGATTGCCACCGCTGCATGCGTTGCATCCGGGTGGGCAGTCGCGACGCCAAAGTGACCGCGCGGCGTCTGCGGAACGTAGGCGTGCCCCACGGCGACGCGTGCTTGCCTGGGCTCGGGCAGCGCGTCTTGCGCCGGCGTGCGCGAGCCACTGCAGGCCGTCAGCAGCGTACAGAGGCCCAGCCATAGCACGGCCTCAATGACCCGATTAGCCCCCATGGCGCACCGTGATGAGCGTCGCATACACCGCCAGCACCACCGCGACCACCCACACTGCTGCGGTTGCGGTCAGCAGCCAACCGTTGGCCGGCAGGTCGTCCGGGTCGACTCCTGGCGGCAGCGGCGGCGGGCCCACCAGCTGCGGTGCCGCGGCGCGCGCGCGACCAGGGCGCTGCGGCTTGGTGGTGTCGTCCAGGTCGGCGTCGTCCATCGCCTGCATGGCCCTGGTGGGCTCGGCAGAGGCCATGGCGTCGAAAGACTTGGCGAGGCCGAGGCGTCGCGCCATCTCATCGGCGTCCAGTTCGCGCGTGGACTCTTCGTGCGGGGTCGGCACCGGCGGCGACGGCGGCGGCGGTGCAGCCGAGGCGGCCGGCGCCGGGCGCGGCGTCGGTGGCTTGGCTTGCGCTGGCGGTCGAGGGGCTGTCGGCGCCGGCGTGAGCTGGGTCTCGGCCAATTGCGGTTGAGCAGCCGGCACTTGCGGGCTGGACGGCGGCTTGGTCGGTGTGCCGGCGACCGGCCGCGGCGCGATGGGCCGCGGCGGCAGCGGACCAGCCGGACCCAGGCGCAGCGCCGGAGTCGGCGGTGGTCGATCGGCTTGGGCCGGCCGAGCCAGCGGAGGCCCGGTCGGCTCGTCGCTGGGGTCAAAAGCAGCCATGACCGGCAGGGTCACATCGCCCGGCAGCGGTGGCGGCTCGCCAGCTCCCGAGCCCAGGGCCCCAACTGGCCCGGACGGCCGCTGCGCTGCGGGCTTGGGCGGCAGTCGAGGTGCTGGCCGCGCGTCGGATTGCGGCATAGCAGGCTGGGATGGCTTTGGCTTGGGCACGGTCGGCGCTTGCAGCGCAGCCAGATCGGACGGAACGGCAGCCGGCGGCACTGGCGGCGGCGTGGACGCAACCGGGGCTGGCGGCGGTCGCGGCACGGCCGTGGCGACCGGGTCGGCGTGGTTGCGGCCGGGCACCGCAGCCGGGGCCGCCGGTCGCGCGATCGGCTCGGATCGCGTCGGCGGTTGGGGCCGTGCGCCGGGCAGCCTGGGTGGCAGCGCCGGATCGCGGTAGGTCGGCCCATCCGCCGGATCGGGCAGCTGCGGCGGGCGCACGTCGACCCGAGAGTTCCAGCGCTCGTCGCGGTCCTGGTGGTGCGTCTGCGTCAACGCGACGACCGTTGGTGGTCGGTCCGGCTGCAGCCCATACATGGCGCGCAGGTAGTTGCCAACGTCATCGCGCTCGGCGCGCAGGCCCAACTCGCGCAGCGCGGCGGTGATGGCGCTGCGCATCTCTGAACCGCTCTGGAATCGCTCTTCGGCGCGCGGCCGCAGAGCGCGCTCGACGACGGCGCGCAACGCCGCAGGCACGCGCTGGACCTTGTCGGTGGGCCAGCGGTAATCGACGCGGCTGACGACATCAAGCAGCTTCTTCTGGTCGAGTTCGTCGTACAGCGGCTGGGTGACCAGCGTCTCGTACAGCAGGATGCCGGCGGCGAACAGGTCGGCGCGATGGTCGATCGCGTGCCCGAGCACCTGCTCTGGTGCCATGTAGTAGACTTTGCCTTTGACCAGGCCTGCCTGGGTTTGCGTAAAGCGGTCTGCTGCTTTGGCGATGCCAAAGTCGGTCAGCTTGACCTCGCCCAGGTAGCTCAGCAGCACGTTTTGTGGGCTGACGTCGCGGTGGACGATGCCCAGCGACTCGCCGGCGAGGTTGCGCCGGCTGTGGGCGTGATCGAGCGCCGCACACAACTCAGCGACGACGAAACAGGCAATCTCGAGCGGCAGGTCCGACTCCGTCTCGTGGTGCCGCTGCAGCACCGCAAACAGGTCGACGCCTTCGACGAACTCGAACGCCATAAAGTAGTCGTCGCCCTGCCGGCCGACATCGAGGATCTGCACGATGTTGGGGTGCGCCAGCTGGCTGACGATCTTGGCCTCGTCGGTCAGCATCTGCACAAAGCCGGGGTCGTGGCCGAACTCGCGGAACATGCGCTTGATGGCGACGACCTTGTCGAAGCCGCCAAACCCGGGCAGCGAAGCGCGGAACACCTCAGCCATACCACCGCGCCCGACGCGCTGGCGCAGTAGGTATCGACCGAAGTTTTGGGGTGCGAGGTCCGCCATCGCGCCCGGCAGTCTAGGCCAGGTTGGCTGCCGGCGAAAGCACGGCGCTGCCGGCCTGTTTCGTGCCCGCAACACTTGCGGGTGCGGGCAATAAACCGCTACCGTCCGCCCCCCGCCCATGTCCGGGCGTCGTGGATAGACATGAAGCACATTGTACTTTTCCTTTCAGCGGCTTTTGCGATCGGCTGCGCCAGCGAAGGCGCCATCGGCGACAGTTGCGGCACCGCAGGCAAGACCACCGACGAGTGCGTGTCAGGCGCTATCTGCACCAACAGTTCGGGCGGCAAGAACGCTTGTCGCAAGATTTGCACCGAGCAAAAAGACTGCGCAACCAACGAGGCCTGCAACGGCGTCAGCGGCAGTAGTACCAAGAGCTGTCAGCCGAAGTAGCGCAACGCCGCGCGCCTACTCGCCTGTGTCCCACAGCGCGCCGATGTCGAACTCGATTTCGGCAAACGGCGCGATCGCGACGGGATCGTCGCCGTCATAGGTGCCGACCCAGATCCAGCGCCCGCCGCCGTTCTCAAACACCTCGACCGTGCGCGCGCTGGGGTCAATGAGCCATGCCCAACCTACGCCCGCTTGCACGTACTTGGGCAGCTTGAGCATGCGGTCTTTGCGCGCAGTGCCGGTAGAGACGACTTCGCAGATCCAGTCGGGCGTGATCATGAACTGGGCAGTTTCAGGCAGCCGCGGCATGGTCGTGCGGCGCCAGCCCGCGATGTCCGGGACCACGACGTTGGGGCCAATGGCGCACTCCGGCTCATCGACGATCCACCACCCGCCTGGCCCGTCGCGGCTGGGCTGGCGGTTTCCGAATGCCAGGTTGATGCGTGCTCCGGCTCGCGACGAAGCAACCCCGTGCTTGGGCGCTGGCCGCGGCTGGCTGTACAACACCCCATCGATGATCTCGCCGACGACGTTGTCTGGTAGCGCGACCAAATCGGCGTAGCTTGCTTCACGAACGGCGGGTTGGGCCATGGTTCCCTCGATGGCCGCCCCCGGCCCTGGCACAAGCGTAGGCATTTCAGCGCCCCACAGCAATGCGTCAGGCCTTGCGCGCAGCGAAACTCGGACTAAAATCGTCCTACTTCAACCGTCTTCAACCTGCTTCAACAAGGACCCGCCATGCCCGAAGTCGACGACGCCACCGCCCGCAAAGGCATCTTGAAGCAGCTTGCCCGCAACAACGGCTCGCAGCATATCCGCGATCTCCATGAATTCAGCACGTTGCGCTTTGGTCGCGGCCACCAGGCGTTCTCGGCGCTGATGGAAGGCCTTGTTGGCGACGCGCTGGTGCTCTACGACGGCCAGGTGTTCCATTTGACCGACGAAGGGCGCAAGGCCGTGGGCTCGATGCTGGTCTGACCCCTAGCCAGCCAGCGTTCGGAACAGCCCATATACGCCCAGCCCCAACGCTGCGAGCGAGTCGCCGGCAATCAGACCACCGCCCAGCAGCGAGTTGGTGCTCATGTCTTCGGGCACGTCCGCGTCCTCCGCCTGTGCCGCTGCGCCCTGGGCCGCTTCTTCCTGCAGGGTCGTCGCGTAGCTGCTCAGGATGCCACCCATGCCGAACCACAGGCTGGTATTGAAGTCGACAAAGCCACCAAACGAAGACGCATAGGGCGACGGCAGCACCACGGCGTCGAGCAGGAAATCCGCGCCGTAGGCCACCTTGCCGCTTTTGACCCACGCCTGGTAGCGGGCGTTGTTCTTGATGAGCTTGCGCAGGATTTCGGTCAGCAGGCCAATTGCCAGGCCGATCTGCAGCGCGGTCATCACGAACGGCTTGGGGTGCACGATACCGCGGATAGCGCCGACGAACTTGAAGGTCATTGCCGACTGCCACTTTTCGGCGCCGGCGACACCCTGGTTGGTGAAGGTGTCGATGGCCAGCACCGGATAGGCCGACATGAACACCCGCGCAAACGCCACGGTCATGATGGCGCCCATGACGATGCCGATGACCTGGTAGCGAAACTGGATGGTGCGGTTGGTCTGCAGGCGCCAGCCGGTCGATCGGTCCTGCTGCATGTCCACGCCTGCCGAGGTCGAAACCAGCAAAATGGCCGCGCAGAGCAATGCAACGCCCGGATCTTTGAGGCCCAACGCCGCCAGCACGAACACCGTGACGACGAACGCCGAAGAGATCGGGTTGCTGTCCGAGATGCCGGTCGAGATGCCGTTGATGAGCACGAACACCAATGCCAGCGCCATCGCGACCGCTACATAGGTGCCCGGCAAGCCGAGAAAGCCCGTGGCGACGCTATACAGCGCCACCGCCCAGAACACCGTCCAGGCAATCAAGCGGGTGCGGTTGGTGTGGCTCCAGTCTTGGGTAGTCGCCTGTTCGGCTTGCTGGCGCGCGCTGAACTGTTTGACCGCCTTGAAGAGGATCAGCGTGATGTCGACGGCCGCCGCACCCATGATGGTGCCCAGCGCGATGATGAAGAAAATCTTGCGAAACGGCGCGCCTTTGTCGAGCCAGCCGATCTCGACCAGATACGGGGTCATGGCGTCGCCGATGCACGCGACCACGATGGCCGGCACGCCGATGCGCGCGCCTACAATCATGCCGGCGCCCAGCGTCGAGGTCGACAAGCCAACCGCGCCAAATGCCTTGACGTTCTCTGCCGCGACGCCGCCGAGCAAGCCGACCAGTGTGCCGGTGCCTAGCTTGCCGATCGACTGCTTGAGTAGCCGCAGGTCGGTGAGCGCGCGCAAGATATTGGCGACCGCGAGGCCGGACGGGTAGGTCAAGCGCATCTGGTCGACCAGGATCGGTGTGTAGAGCATGCCGATGCCGCAGCCAAACATGCCGATGCACATAAAGAACAGGCTCAGCTGCCAATCGGGCGGTGGCGCGATGCCGAGCCAGACCATCGCCTGGATCAGCACGCACATGCCCGACATGCCCGCGACCGACGCCGCCATCGTCTGCATGTAGTTGGCGCCGTGCTTGCCGTCGGCGCCGTAGCCGTACGTCACCGCCGAGCCGAGGATGCCGGCCAGAACCTGCCCACCGACGAAAAAGCCGAGCGAGAAGTTCATGTAGGCCGCGGTGACGCCGCCCAAGGGTCCCAGCAGAAAGATCGCAACGCAGCCCAACAGCAGGTAGTACTTGGGCGTGCCGATAGCGGGCAGCCACCGCCAATTCTGAGTTGTCGCGTGCGTCGCTTCAGCCATGGGCTTCCTCCGGAGGCAGCGGTCGGGCATCGGACGCGACGGCGGCGATGCAAAGAGGTGAGATGCAAGCGTAGTCTAGCGCAGTACCATCGGCCGCCAGCCAGCGACCGCGCAGTTCGCCGCTCGGGTCCAGGCCGTCCAGGCGCATCCAGCGCTGGCCCTCGCGCGGGCCCAGGTCCAACTGCACCGCGCGGCCGACGAAAGCGAGGTGACTTTCGAGCGCGACGACGTCCAGCGCACCGCCACGGCGGACGAACGCGTCGATCGCCGCACGGACCGCCAGTGCGCAATCGCCAGTAAGCGTTGTCAGATCCAGGCCATTGGCAGTTGCGCCCAGTTCGGCCAGGCTGATGGCGGGCAGATTCAAAGCGTTGCTTGTTGGCGCTGCACGCACATTGACGCCGACGCCGCATAACCACAACGGATCCGCGCACGGGCCGCCCACGCGTTCGCACAGTAGGCCCGCCAGCTTGTGCGGTGCGCCGGCGTGGAGCACCACGATGTCGTTGGGCCACTTGAGCCACAACGCGGCGCCGACGCGGCGCTGCAAGGTCTCGCGCACGGCTTGTCCGGCCGCAAGCGACAACCGCGCCCAGCGCTCAGGAGCCAGCAGCAGTGGACCGCCCACCGACATCAGCAGGGCATCGCCGGGCTCGGCAAGCCAGGTGGCGCCGTTGCGGCCGCGGCCCGCAGTCTGGTGGCCAGCGACCGCGACGCGCCAACCCAGGTCGCTCGGCGGATTGTCGGCGAACCACTGCCGTAGCCAGGCTTGCGTGGAGTCGACCTGCTCTTGCGCCTGGCAGTGCGACCAGGCTTGCCCCGACGCGCGAAGGGCGGCCAAGACGGCGTGTGGATCGCAGGGCAGGGGGAGGACAGGCATTGCGCAAGCCGTTGGCCCGGCAGCGGACCGGGCGGTGCGAGGGTGCCAGGGTGTGGGCGAAGGCGCAATTGGGGTGGCGACGTGTGGGTGCGGATCGCGCTTTGGGGTCTACGGCGAGGCGCGCGGAACCAGTGAATACGCATGGCGTTCAGGTTTGACCCGGCGGCTGAAGCCGCAGGCTAGCTATACCAAGCCCGGCCTACGCCGGGCTGGGCTTTCACCCGTGATTGTGTAGCCTTGCGGAGGCAAGGCTTTGCACCCCAAGGCCGCGGCTTCAGCCGCCGGCAGTATTTGCGAGGACTGCGTGCTTACCATGTCGCCGGTCGGCCCCACTCGAGGAACCGCACCCGCGACGTGTGCCTACCAGAATTAGGCCCGCCAAACCCAAACCCCCACGCCCTGCACCTCCGGCCGCTCTGCCTCGACCAGCACCCGCTCACCCCACTCAAGCGCCTCGGTCTCCGGCCGCCGGTCAAAAATCAGCAGCGACGCAGACTCACACGGGATCCGCTGCAAATACTGGTCGAGCTGCGCCAGGCCTTCGGGCTTGGGGTCGCCCTTTTTGGCGTACCACACCTTTAGCTCAAACAAGTGCCGCTCAAACCGCGTCCCGTACAGGTCGACCACGCCTCGCTCGTCCGCCACCGGCCACTTGATAAGGATGTCCATGCGCTTGGTCCCCGCCGCGTACTCACGCTCGACATGACCACCGCCATTGACCGCCGCCTGCAGGTAGGCCATCGCCATCAGGTGCACCGCAACCTCGTGGTAGTCCTCTTGCTGCACAAAGCTCTCGGCATGCTCCAGCCAAAACGCCACGAGGCCGTCGCGAACCTTGTCGATGTCAAAGCGGCCATCGGCAGTGCGCCAGCGGTGCGGGGCCTGCGGAATACCTGCTTGCAGGTTGGCGGTCAGCTTGCGGGCGATGACTTCGCGGTAGATCGCGTTGGCGATTTGCGGCGGCCGGCTACCGTCGATGAGGCCAAGGTCGCGGCAAAACCGCAGGTCTTCGACATCAAAGGGCGTCACCGCGCCGGCCAGCAACGGCTGGATCACGCGTCGCACCCGGTCCTCGCGCAACCGTGCCATCAGGCTGTCAAAGTGGGTGCCCCATTGCAGCACGATGCGCTCTTTGGCGGCGTCGATCTGCGGCACGTCGATGGTCGCGGTCCACTGTTGCTTTGCCACGATGTCGTTGGCCAGCGCATTGACGAGGTGCGGCTGGCCACCGGTCCACAGCAGCGCACGGTCGATAGCGTCTTCGGTGAAACCCTGACCGGTCTCGGCGGTGTGCTGGCCGTAGAGCTCGGCGATCTCACATCGTGTGAATGTGGCCAGCGTTATCGACTCGCGCTTGATGTTGAACGGGCTGGAGGTGCCCAAGGTCGTCGATCCGCCCGTCGCCACTTTGTAGTCGCGCACATCGCGCATGCCGAAGATGCAAACGGAGTGTGGAAAGCCCTTGGGTCGCTCGGCGTAACCCTTGCGCAACTGGCTCAGCACCGAGATCAGGCCGTCGTTTTCCAAGCAGTCGATCTCGTCGATGAACAACACCAGCGGCCGCGGGCACGCTTGCGCCCACGCTTTGAGAAAGCGGTACAGACGGTTGCGCGGCACTTGCGGTGCGTCTGGCGGTTCCGCGGGTGGCGCATCGGTCGCAGGCAGTTTGTCACTTGCCGACCGGAGCGAATCGACCACCAACTGCACCACTTCGCCGACGTCGTGGACAGCGCGGGCGTCCTCGACGGTGCAAAACACCACGGCGTAACGCCCGTCTTGCCGCAACTTTTCGGCCAAGGCCATGACGGTCGTGGTCTTGCCCGACTGGCGGGGCGCATGCAGTACGAAGTAGAACTTGTCGTGGGCCAACTGCTCGACGTCTGGCGGCAAGCGTGCGAGCGGTGGCAGCGTGTAGTTTTCCGCCGCGTTATTGGCGTGGGCGGTGTTGAAGGAGCGGGCCATCGCGCACGCACTGCCGCTCGGGTGGCGACGGCGGCGAGGATAGCACGGCCGCAGCCCGGCCTCACGCCCAACAGCTGCGCAAACTTACGGCGTTTGGCGCGGCGACGGCCACCGCAGAGCAGCCAGCCCTACGCGCGCCGATGAGCGCCGAAACACAGGTTCGCGGCCAACTGCTGCAAGCCGCCTGACACCCCGATGACAAACCCGCCTTGCCGCGCCCGCTTGCCGCCCCTAGCCTGAGAGCGTCCGGGGCGGACCGGGCAACCACCACGACCGAGGTCGTGCCAAAAGGGGGACACCGTGATTCACATGCAAAGCCGAGAAGAAACCTTGCAACATGCCGTCGAGGCCGGCTTGGAGGCCCGCGGCGTCCACGGCGTCCATGTCGATGTCGAACCGGGTGACGTCGTCTACTTGGATGGCGAGGTCGCCACCGCGGTCGAAGAAGTCGCGGCCGTCGAGGTCGCCATTGAGATGGGCGCGGACCGCGTTGAAGATGGCCTGCACTATGCCCATCAGGAAGACACGCTGGGCCATCTGGCCGAACGTCACACGACCTTGCCGCACGACAGCAACCTGTACGCTGTGCCAGAGGAGCCCGAGCTGAAAATCCTGCACGGCGCACACCTTGAAGGTCGCATCTTCGACAGCAACATCTACCCGACCCTGCATCAGACCGGCACGCCGGTCGAGTAGACGCGTGCAAAGTGGGCGGTCGGCCACACATTCGCTGAAATCCGCACGCTTTTTCGCACCCCGACCTTGACGTCGTTCGCACCATTGCCCACCATGCCGGCCCCGCGCGGCACCGATCACCGCTGCGCCCCGCGATAAAGCGCATGGAATTGAGCGAGTACGAACGCGCCGAACCCGCCCACTTGGGCTGGACCGACGCCGGCGATGTGCGCATTGTCTGGAAGGACGCGCACGAAAGCGTCTATCCGCTCGCGTACTTGCGCGAAAACTGCCCCTGCGCCTCCTGCCGCGGCACCCATGGGCCGCCGACCACGCTGGTCCGTCAGTCGCGCGGCGGCCTGCCGATTGTCCAAAAGACCCGACCGCCGTCGATGGAAGTCAAAACCGTGGTGCCCGTTGGCAACTACGCGATTCGCTTTACCTGGGGCGACGGTCACGACGGCGGCATCTACTCGTGGCGGTTGCTTCGCAGCTTGTGCCCCACCACTGGCAGCCGTCCCGACCACCTGGCGACTGCGCCCGAAGCGTGAGCCATGGCCGAACTGGACACGCCAGCCGCGGACACGCCACGTTTTCCGGCGCCGTTGTGTGCGCTGAGCGATGTCCACGACGGCCGCAAGGCGTTTGAGGTCGAAGGCGCGGCGTACCTCGTCATCGAAGACCAAGGCCAGTGGCAGGTCGTCGACGGCGAGTGCCCCCACCAGTACTTTCCGTTGGAATTTGGCGACGTGCAGGATGGCATCTTGGCGTGCCCGCTGCACGGCTGGCGCTTTGACCTGCGCACCGGCCGGTCGCCCGACACCTCGCAGATTTGTATTCGCCGCTGGCCCGTGCGCCAAGACGGCGGCCACTTGTGGATTGACCGTTGAACCAAATGGAGCGCAGCGTGACGACCCCAGAACTGTACGCCGATCTGACCCGCCGCCTTTCGGATATGACGGCCATCGAGGAGGCGCTCGGCATCTTGCAATGGGACCAGGAGATCGTGATGCCCAAGGGCGCCGTTGCTGCGCGCGGGCGCCAGATGTCGACCCTGGCAGCGATCCTGCACCAGAACCAGTCGAGCCCAGCGCTGGGCGGGCTGCTGCGGCGGCTGTCCGAGAGCGGCGACCTCGACGACATCGCCCGCGCCAATGTGCGCGAGGCCAACCGCGACCATGCGCGGGCGGCGCGCATTCCCGAAGAGCTGGTGCGGCGCTGGACGGCGCTGACCGTCCACGCCCACGAGGTGTGGGTGGATGCGCGCAAGGCCCAGGAGTTTAGCCAGTTTGAGCCCGTGCTGACCGAGCTGGTTGGCCTCGCCAGGCAGCGCGCCGCCGCTATCGACTCGCATCGCCCGGTGTACGACGTGCTCATCGATGAGTTCGAAGTTGGCATGACCATGGCCCGACTCGACGGCGTGTTCGCCGAACTCAAGGCGACGCTGGTGCCGCTGATTGCACGGGTGCGCGCACGGCTGGCGCAGGGCGGGCTTGCCGATACCGCGTGGCTGCAGTCGCCGGTGTCGCCAGAGCGGCAGCGCGAAGTCGGCGAGTCGATGGTGCGCGCGATGGCCTTCGACTTCGACCGCGGTCGGCTCGACACTAGCGTGCACCCGTTCTGTGGCGGCGCCGGCACCGACGATGTGCGCATCACCACCCGCTACAAAGAGACGGCGTTTCTGGGGTCGCTGTCCGGCATGATCCACGAGACCGGGCACGCGTTGTACGAGCAGGGCCGCGATCGGCAACTCGGCGACCAGCCGGTGTCGCGCGCGCGCTCGATGGGCATCCACGAGAGCCAGTCGCTGCTGTGGGAAAAACAGGTCGGGCAGGGGGCGCCGTTTTGGCGTCCGCATTACGTGCGCTTACAGGCCGCGTATCCGTTCCTGGCCGCGGTGCCGTTCGACAACTTTGTGTTCGGCCTGAATCTGGTCCGCCTCGACAACTTCATCCGGGTCGATGCCGACGAACTGACTTACCCGCTGCATGTGATCCTGCGTTACGAGATCGAGCGCGATCTGTTCAGCGGTGCCCTGGCCGTCGCCGACCTGCCCGCAGCCTGGAACGCCAAGATGGTCCAGTATCTGGGCATTGAGCCTCCCAACGCCGCGCTCGGCTGCCTGCAAGACGTGCACTGGTCGATGGGCTCGTTCGGGTATTTTCCTTCGTACACGTTGGGTGCGGTCTATGCTGCTCAGTTCATGCAGACTGCACGCACGGCGCTCGACGTCGACGGCACGCTCGCCGCTGGCGACGTGCAGCCGCTGCTTGGCTGGCTGCGCGAGCGGGTGCATCAGCAAGGATCACGCTACCCGACCGACGAACTGGTCACTCGGGCGACGGGACGGCCGCTGGATACGGCACCGTTTTGCGCGTATGTCACCGACAAGTACACCCGGCTCTACGGCTTGTAAACGATGGCGTTCAAGGCGTTTCATGTTGTGCCGCCCGACGGAGCGCCAGCGGAGCAAGCGCGGCAGCGGCGCCGATCGCTGATTGGCGGGGACCTGCAAGCGCGTCGCGCCAACGGCAGCCCGAGCGAACTGGCCGACCCGGACGTACTCGATCCGGTGTTTCGGCCCAGTGACTTCGAGGTGGTGCGCCAATGGTGCCAGCGCGACGACGGCAAGCCCGTTGTGGTCGAGATCGGCTTTCAGCTTGGCGAGTTTGCTGCGGCCTTTTGCGTCGCGCAGCCCGAGGTGGCCTACTTGGGCTTTGAGGTGCGCAAGCATTTTTGTGAAGAGACGGCCAAGCTTTTGCGGTCCAAAGGCGCCGAGAACGCGCGGATTTGCCTGGCCGACGCGCGCCCGATCCTGGCAGAGGTGGCCGCGGGCGGTCGCTTGCAAGAAATCTTGGTGTTCTTTCCGGACCCGTGGTGGAAGCCGCGGCACATCAAGAAGCGCTTGTTCTCTGAGCATTTTGTCGCGGACGCGCACGACTGGCTGCGGCCGGGTGGCAGGCTGCTGCTCAAGACCGACGTCGAGCCGTACGCCGCCTTGGGCGAGGCGGTGCTCAGGGCACACGGCGGCTTTGCCGTCGAGCGCCTGGCCGATCCCCACGCCGGTTTGCCTTGGACGCTGCGCGAGCGGCGCTGCGACTTGCACGGCTACCCCACCTGGGCGGTTTCCGGCATTCGCCAGTGACGCATTCGCGCTGCTTTCTGCTAAGGTAGAGGGTTTGCTGGCCGCCCCCTTTCGGCGACCCGGTTGCAATTGCGCGTGAGTCCGACGATTCGACAGCCCGCCGCCGCACCAGGATTCGCCGCTGCCAGGTTGCTGGCTTGCGTGGTGTGCGGATTCGCACTGGTGGTCGGCGCGCCCGCTTGCTCGGACCCACCAGCCGACCCGGTGACGACTGCTGACGGCGCAGGCAATCCGTTTGGCGGCGGTGGCTTTGGCGGCGGATCGCTGTTTGACAGCACCGGGACGCTGACCGATGCATTTTCAGCGCCAGGCGATGGCGGTGGCGAGACCGGCGTCGTCGTGTTGCCGGACGGCGCAACCGTCGCTGCCCTAGACACCGCGACAACGCCAGCAGACTCGCTGATTGCGCCCAGCGGCTGCCCGTTCTCGGCCAATCCCAAGCCCGGCGACCCTGGCGCTACCTGCAAGGTGGCATCTGATTGCGACTCCGGGCTGTGCGTCGAAGGACCGGACGGCAAGCTTTGCACCATGAAGTGCACGGACTGCTGTCCAGGCGGCTGGCAGTGCACGCAGTTTGGCGATGTCGATCCGGTGTTCGCTTGCCTGCCCAAGTCACTGCGCCTGTGCCAGCCGTGCACCATTGACAAGGACTGCGCCACGGTGGCGGACGCAGGGTTGTGCCTGGACTACGGGCCAGAAGGTCGCTTTTGCGGCAGTGCGTGCGCCAGCGACAACGAGTGCCCGCCCAACTATGCATGCAAAGCAGCGCAGGGCGTGCAAGGTGCCAGCAAGCAGTGTGTACGCACTAGCGGCATGTGCACATGTAGCGCCAAAGCCATCGCCGAAGGCATGAACACGACCTGCAGCATTAGCAACAGCTTTGGCAAGTGCAGCGGCACCCGCAAGTGCAACGACACCGGCCTGACGCCTTGCACCGCCAAGACGCCGGCGCAAGAGACCTGCAACCTTGCCGACGACGACTGCGACGGCCAGACCGACGAGGCGGGCGCGGGCGGTTGCTTGACGTTGTGGAGCGACGCCGATGGCGACGGCTACGGTGCAACCCCGCCCAACGGCGGCAAAAGCCAGTGCTTGTGCGTGGCGACGCCACCATACACTGCCGCCAGCCCCACCGACTGCGACGACACCGACAAGGCCATCAAACCTATGGCCATCGAGCTGTGCAACGACATCGACGACAACTGCGACGCCAAGACCGACTTTGGCTGCGACTCCGACAAAGACGGCTATTGCGACGCCGAACAGACCCTCATCGGCAAGCCAAAAGTGTGCCCCAAAGGCGGCAAGGATTGCGACGACAACAAGGTCGAGGTCAACCCCGGCACCAACGAGGTGTGCAGCAACGGCGCCGACGATAACTGCAACGGCCAGACCGACGCCGAAGAGGGCTCGATCGGCTGCCAGCCGTTTTTCCTTGACACCGACAAGGACGGCTGGGGCACCGGCGACCCCAAGTGCCTGTGCGGAGCATCCGGCAGCTACACCGCGACCAAGTTCGGCGACTGCGCCGACGGCAACCCCAACGTCAACCCGGCGCAAGCTGAACAGTGCGGCAACGGTAAGGACGACAACTGCTCGGGTGCGATGGACGAGCCCGATGCGCAGAAATGCGAGACGTTCTACGCCGACAAAGACAGTGATGGCTACGGCAGCGGCGCCGGCAAGTGCTTGTGCGCCCCGACCGCGCAACTGACGGTCAAAAAGGCCGGCGACTGCGACGACCTCGATCCCAAGGCCAACCCGACCTCCGCCGAGCAGTGCAACGGCATCGACGACAACTGCAACGGCAAGATCGACGAGATCGGCGCCCAAGGCTGCACGGTGCTCTATGCTGACGTCGACAACGACGGCTTTGGCGACCCTGGCGAGTCGGCCTGCAAGTGCAAGCCAGACGGCGTGCATTCGGTCGTGGTCGCTGGCGACTGCAACGACAGCAAGGCCGAGGTCAATCCCAAGGGCAAAGAGCAGTGCGATGGGCTCGACAACAACTGCAACGGGGTCATCGATGAGGTCAATGCTGCGGGCTGCACCGTGTATTTCGCGGACATCGACGGCGACGGTGCCGGCGACGCCAGCCAGAAGGCCTGTGTCTGCCAAAAGGCGGCGCCCTACACCGCCATCAAGGGCGACGACTGCAACGACAAGAAGGCCGAGGTCAACCCCAAAGCAGTCGAGAAGTGCAACGGCGAAGACGACGACTGCGACGGCGCCATCGACGAAGAGGGTGGCAGCCTGTGCACCGACTACCTGTACGACGAAGACGGTGACGGCTTTGGCATCACCGGCAAGGCCAAGTGCACCTGCAAGCCCGGCGTGCCGTACGGCGCCACCAAGGGCGGCGACTGCAACGACACCAACCCGACCGTCTACCCCGGCGCGCTTGAGATCTGCAACACCGTAGACGACAACTGCAACAACCAGGTGGACGAAGCCGGAGCGCAGGGGTGCACGGCCCTCTTCGTCGACGGCGACAAGGACGGCTATGGCGACAGCAAACAGCTGCCCAAGTGCCTGTGCACGGCCCAGACGCCCTACACCACACCCCAGGGCGGCGACTGCAACGACCTGGACAACCAGACCCACCCCAGCGCCAAAGAGGCGTGCGACGGCGTCGACACCAACTGCAACGGCGTCATCGACGACCCCGGCGCGACCGGCTGCAAGGCGTTCTTCCTGGACGCCGACAAAGACGGCTACGGCCTCGCCAGCCAGTCGCAGTGTCTGTGCAACGCCACGGGTCAGTACAGCAGCACCCAGGCCGGCGACTGCAACGATGGCAATACCAACATCAACCCCAAGGCGGCCGAGGCCTGCAACGGCGTCGACGACAACTGCAACGGCACCACCGACAACGACTCGCCGCAGGCCAAGCTCTACTACGTCGACGACGACAACGACGGCTTTGGCGCCGGCGCCGGCAAGACACTGTGCCAGGCCGACGCGACCTACAAGACCACCCAGGGAGGCGACTGCAACGACGGCGATGGCAACATCAACCCGAACAAGCCCGAAGTCTGCAACGGCAAGGACGACAACTGCGACACCCAGATCGACAACGGCAACGCCTTGACGATGTGCGGCAGCGCGTTCAACGGTTCGCCGGTGTGCAGCGGCGGCAAGTGCGGAATCTCATGCAATGCCAAGTGGTTCGACGTCGACGGCCAGTTTGGCACCGGCTGCGAGTGCCCGGCCGACGCGGACTACGGGGTCAAGGGCGGGTCGTGTTCGGCAGCGGAGAGCGTCGGCGTGCTGAGCGACGCCGGCGGCCAGACCACCCAATCGGGCAACATCATGCCGGGCGAGGGCGGCGACTGGTTCAAGTTCACGGCGCAGGACAACGCGGACGGAGTCGGCGGCTGCGATCAGTTCAACGTGCGGATCAAGTTCACCAGCAACCCGGATGGCAAGTTTGTCTTCGACGTGTACCGCGGCGGCTGCGGGCCGAGCGAGCAGCTGTGCGCGGCCGAAACCGATCACACCTGGTACACCAACTACTACGGCAAGAAGCCCAGCGGACCGGGAATCGGAGCCAACAATCCGACTGGCGACACCCAGGGTTCGCCCTCGCCCGAAAAAGGCGGCGAGTGCAAGTGCACCAACAGCCCTGGCGCACCGGGGATGAACGTGTGCAAGGACAACTCTGCCACCTTCTACGTACGCGTCTATCGGGCCGCCGGCGCGCCGGCCTTGTGCTCGAACTACACGATTTTCTTCGCAAACGGACCGTAGGGCCTGGAAATGACTTACCCAGTCATTTCTCCAGCCCTTTTGCTTGCTTCGTGGGTCGCCAACTCGCGGCCTCGGAGGCCGACTCGCGGCTCCGCCTTGTGCCGAGTGTGTTCAAGTCAGTGTTTTTCAGTCTCTTAGAGGGTGTGGCTAAATCACGCCCGCGGCGAGGTCGAAGAGCCTGCAGGCAGATCGCGAGCGCGCCCGGAGCGACCGACCGAGGCGCACTTGAAGTGCGCCGACCGAGGGAGTGAGGACGTAAGCCGCGAGATGTCCAG
>SXRM01000417.1 GCA_005792545.1 Pseudomonadota bacterium
CTTGATGACGAATACACACATGATTTCAGGCCTCCGACAGGCTCCTAGCTTATCGCGTTTTTCAACTCGTTGAGAACTTGCCAAAGTGAATTTGTCCAGTTTCAACGAGTTGACGCCGCCGGTCCCGGCGGCGCTAGGAGCCCGTCGGAGGTACTCCGACACGCTCCTAGACAGAGTGACCCAATGACAAGGTCACGTCCACGACGGAGCCGCGACTCGGCCAAACGGGACGCGAGCTGGCGACCCACCCAGCAAGCGAGTTCTGACCGATGGTTCGGCCTTCGGTCAGGATGAATAGTTCTGCGCAAGCGATGTGGTTTGCGCACGCACGCGACGGCTCTGTCCTTATGAACGTCCAACCCCGCGCAGCGCGGGTACAAAAGCTCCATGCTCCCCGCCAAGCGCCGGCGGGAAGCTGAACTTCATGGAAGGCCAGGTAGCGCGCTTCGAATTCTTGCGGACCTTGGCAGCAATTCCGGGTGCTTGTCAGGCTTCGGGTTCATCTTGGGGACGGGCCGGTGGCACCAAGAGACGTTCAACCTTTGTGCCGGCGCGAGGCGCAGTCAACCCAAGCCAGTTTCGTTCATCAAGGCTGCCGGCGCAGGCGGCGTGCTGCGTCTCGGTAGAAACTCGGGGGCGTGCTGCATCTTGACACGGCCGGCCGCGATCCCGACCATGCCCAGGCGCCGCAATGGCGCCCCGGAGACCGCTTGTCGCAGATGCGCTCCACAACGCCCGCCCGGCGGCTTGGCCTTTGGCTCGCCCTCGCATGGCTGGTCGCCGGCTGTGGCGACGAGGCTGCGCCTGTGCCGACGCTGTCAAACGGGACGGCCAGCAGCGACACCGCCGCGCTCCGCCTGGCCGACGCCGGCACGGCGGCCGACGGAGCATCGGCTGAGGCGGGCGGTGCGACGCCGACCGATGTGGCGCCGCAGCCCATCGACCTGGACGGCACCGTAGGGTCCGACGATCTGAACGCCGCGGATATGGGGCCAGCCGTTGACGCCGACGTGGATCCGGCGGCCGCGCCCACGGACGCCGGCCCGGCAACCGAACTGCCGTCGACCGCCGATGCGGCGCCGCCACCTGATGTGCCACTGCCGCCGCAGGACGTTCCGCCGCCACCGCCCGATCTGCCACCGCCGCCCCCAGACGTGCCACTGCCACCGCCAGACGTCCTGCCACCGCCACCCGATGTGCCGCCCCCACCGCCCGACGTACCGCCACCGCCCAAGGACACCACGCCGACACCCAAGTGCGGCGACGGCAAGTGCGACCCCGGCGAGTCGACGGCCAATTGCGCGGCGGATTGTCCAGGCGGCGGAGCAGGGACGTGGACCTGCGGCGATAAGAAGTGTGATATCGGCGAGCAGTTCTACTGCGAAGGCGACTGCCCCGGGCCGGTGTGTGGCGACGGCAAGTGCCAGTGGCCCGAGAACAAGGACAACTGCAGCAAGGACTGCAAAAGCGGCGGCAACTGGGTCTGCGGCGACAAGAAGTGCGACATCGGCGAGCAGTTCTACTGCAATCAGGACTGCCAGCCGGCGCCGATGACCTGCATCCCGACCAAATGCGGTAAGGAATGGCAGACTTGCGCCGCCAAGCCCGGCTGCGACAAGGTCGTGCAGTGCGCCATCAGCTGCAGCGGATCGTGGTCGTGCAGCCAGGGCTGCCTGCCAGGCGGCGCCAGCAACAACAAAGAGGCCGTGGCGGTGCTGGTGTGCGGGCAGACGCAGGGGTGCTTGTAGCGTTTGCCTACGGTCGCGCTTGCAGGTTGTGGCGCGTTTGGCGCTGCCGGCGGGAGCGGCTACCATGTCAACGGCCGGCCAACGCGCAGAACGCCGACCAGCGAGGCGAGCATGACCGACTTGGTTGTCCGATTGCCAGACGAACTGGCCGTTGACCCGCGCGTCAGCGGCCTCCTGCAGACAGAAGTTTTGGCCGGTGGCTGCGCGCTCAACTGGAGGGACGCACCACCCTGGATGAACTAGCAAATCGCTTGGCTGGGTCGGCCGAAGCGGAGCCTGCACCGCTCGACGACATCGTCACGGAGGTTCGGGCGGTGCGGCGCGAGCGGGCAGGACGAGCCAAATTGCCGTGATTCGGATCGTCAACGACACGAACCTACTGGTTTCTGCGCTGTTGTGGGGCGGTCGACCGCTGCAGTTGCTGCGCCATCCGAGGGCACAACTGGTGTGGAGTTCCGCGCTCGCCGGCGAACTGGCAGAGGTTCTGGCGCGCACCAAGTTTGTGGCGCGGATCGCGGCGACTCGGCGCACCGGTAATCGTTGCGGCCGGCCCCGCCCGACGAAAGACGATACCGACGGTGACCGAAATCGCCCTGCTTCGCATGGAGTTTGGCGACGACTAACACGAGACTGGCCTTGTTTTCATCGCCTTGAGCTCCCCCCAAGCCCTGCAAGGAACCCAAATGGCCGATCCGCTGACTACATTCCTTGTTGCAAAGGTCATTGTGGAGCTCGTCGTCGCGGCAAAGACCCTGATGGCCGCAACCGCCCTATCTGCTGGCGCTGTTGCCGCCGCGGCGGCGATACCGGTTGCCGCTGCCGCGGTAGTGTCCACGCTTGTCGTGACCGTCTTCATCAAGGACCAGGTTCAGCTGATCCGCGACGACATCAAAGGCTTAGCCACCGCTATGCTGCGGTTAGGAAAAACAGTCAGCCAAATCCAGCGCGACCAATACACACTAGACAGGATCGCGATGACCCGAGGTCATCTGCGATCGCTATTCTTGCTTGCTCAGTAGGTCGCAAACTCGCGGCTTTGCAAGCCGACTCGTCGCTCCTTCCTTGCGGCAGGTTTGATCTCACCTCAAGGCGATTCTGTATTGCTGCCGCCCCCATTCGCCAAGCCGCTGACAAGCTGGCCGCAATGGCCGCCGCCCGCCGCGGCGATGCAGATGACGCAGCCGACGCCAATCAAGTCGTTGCGCTCCTCGAAAAAGGCCGCGCCGACGTCGGTGGCATTCTTGACTCACTGCCGGGCACCGAGATCCTCGAGCGTGCCCCGGCGATCGAAAGACTGTTCAGCATCTTCACTGCGGGCGCACAGTGTGAGGTCGCGCTCAAGGCCGCGCAAAATCGCCCAGCCGCGCAAGTTGCCGTTGTCGTCGACCAATATCGGGCAGTAGCCGCTGCCTTCGCCGCCAAACTCGCCGCCATGCCCCGCGTCGATCAAGTGCTGCCGACCCTCGCCATCCTCGACGCCGCCGAGGTCACCGATGGCGGCAACCCAGCCCGAATGCGCAAGCGGATGCGGGCAAACGCGGATCGTCTAGTCGCCGAACTCGAACAGGCCAAAGCAGCGCTCCTGCTTGAAGTCGCTGCAACGCCGCCCTCAACCGTCTGATCCGCGAATGGGCTCGCTTCCCCGCAACCCCAACCCCTTCGTCCGCCGCAACGCCACCTGGTAATCCACGCCCAACCGCGCGGCCACCGCCCGCACATTGCCGCCGGTTGCCTGCCACGCCGTGTCGTAATACCAGCGCTCCAACTGGTCAAGCCCTTCGCCAACGTGCGGCGGCCAAACATCACCGACCACCGATTTCGGGCTGCCATTGTGGGCTCTGGGCACTATTTCCTCAGCTTTCGCCCGCACCTCCGCCGCGTCGACTATCCCTTCTGCTGACGCCAGAAAGTCGACCACTTGCACGACAAACGCCACGCATTCACGCAGGTTGCCCGGCCACCGCGTTTGCGGCAGCACGTCGCGCAGCACAGCCTCAAGTCGTACGCGCTCCGCTTTGCGAGCCAGCCCATCGCGCGCGGCACGGATGCGCTCGTTGTGCAGCGCCGCGTCCTTTGACACACCTTGTGGCAATTCGGGCAGGTATTCCGCCAGAGCGCGGCGCAAGATGACCGCGGTCACCGGCTTTCGCCGCTCTGGTGATGCCAAGAGTTCGCGCAGCGGTGGCAATTCGACGACGGTCGCGGCTAGGCGGTGAAAGAGGTCCGAACGCAACACCTTGCCTTGGCGCATGTCGGTGAGCGGCGAACTCGTCATCGCCACTACGTGCAATGGCACGCGCAGCGGCTGGTCGAAACCGACGGGCAAGAACTCGTCGCTCTCCAAGAACCGCAATAGCTTGGACTGCATCGGCGGCGCCATCTCGCCCACTTCGTCGAGCACAAGTGCGCCATACGGTCCTGCCGCGCGAATCAGCCCTTGGCGCTGGCCGACTGCGTCGGTAAAGGCGCCCTTTGCATGACCAAATAGCTCGGCTTCGATCAGCTTCTCGGGCACCGCTGCGACGTTGAATGGCACGACTCGGCCGGCCGCCGGCCCGAGCGCAACGACCGTCCGCGCCGCAAGCTGAGCGACTCGCTCTTTGCCAGCACCAGTTTCGCCGACGACCAGAATTCGCCGACGCCGGCCGATTCCGTCCATTGCGCTGCCGAGCGTGCTTCCAAAGATCTTGGCCAGCAACTCGACCACGAACCGCGCTCCGTAGAGCGCTAGCAGGTCATTGTCAACTGCGGCACGCCACCAGTCTGCCAGCGCTGCCAAAACAACTCCAGCGCGTGCCTTGCTACCTGCATCGCCGGTGAGGTTTGCCGGCAATCGGGCCAGAGCGCGCTGAATGGCCCGCGGCACGTCAGCGGCAGTACCGGCAACCAGCTGGCTGGCCGCAACAATCGCCATGTCGTCGGGCAACGCCAGTTCAGCTGACGCGTGCGAGTTATCGATTTTAATCATCGCAAATCATCTCCGACATCATGTTGCCATATCCAATGACGGCATTCAACCAATTCAACATGATGATATTAATACACACCATGCCGCATGCCCGACGGCAAGTTTCAGTTGGCACGCTAGTTGCAGTCCATCTCGTCAGCGCCAATCGCTGGCGTACTGGAGCCCGTCATGCACTCAAGCAGTTCCGATCTGGTCGCCTTCCTCAGCTTCGTCGCCGCAAACGGGCACGAAGAGGCCAAATCCACCATTACTGGACTCTTTGACCGCCATGGCGTGTCCGCCGGCAGCGACAGCGCCGCGTTCGGCAAGCTGGTCCGCGAAATTGAACTCGACGGCAGCAACACCATCGCGACCCTATTTCGCGGCGGCGACGGTGTCAGCTACGCCGAAGTTGCGCGCGATGTCGCCGAGGAAGTGGGCGTCAAGTCCATCCCGGACGCCAGAAAGGACGACGCGGTCTGGCTTGAGCAGCAGGCCTTGTTCACAGCGCTCGAAAAGCACTACGAAGGCAAGGGCGAAGCCGAACTGGACGAACTCCGCCAGAAAGTCGCGGAGGCCAACGTCAAGTACGCCGGCGCCGCCATCAAAGGCGCGTTGACGGCGGCGATGTGGGCCACACTGGTGCGGCAAATCGGCGCGCGGGCCGTGGCGACCATCGTGCGGCGGCTGGTGCTGCAGACCGGCGGCTGGTTCGCGGCGCGCCAAGCGGCGGCGACGGCAGCACGGGCGGCGGGCATGGCAATCCCGGTGGTCAACGTGGCACTGACCGCGTGGCTGGTTGCCGACATCGCGTCGCCGGCCTTGCGCAAAACGCTGCCGACCGTGTTTGACGTCGCCATGCTGAGGATGGAGTACGGTGATGAATTCAGTGCGCAAACGCGCTCATGAGCAAAAGGAGGCAAGGTGTTCTCACCAAGAACCGAACAGGACTTGAACGATTGGATCCTTATAATCGGATTCATTGCGCTCAAACTCGGCATCATCCATGCCTGTGAACGGCTCGCGGAGTAGAAAATGTTACTCGAAATCATGCATATAGTAGTCTTGCTCGCTGGCGCGGCCATGCTCGCCACGTCGGCCCTGGCAGTTTGGCGGATTCACCAGCGCTCGCTGCCCAAGCTTGAGACAGCGCTCGACGAAGCCCAGCACCTGCTGGACAAGGCCGGCCCCGCCGTTGAGCGCATCGATGGAGTCGCTTCGGAAGTGCACGGCGTCCTGCGGCCCGTGCGCCAAGGGGTCGAGAAGGTGCAGTCGCTGATCGACGGCAAAGGCGCGCCAGTCGCCGCGGGGCAACTGGCGGCTGCTGTTGTGCCCAAACTGGCCCAGCGAGCGGCCGCTGGACCGGCGAAAGCGGCAGGTGCCGTTGCTGCTGGCGTACCTTGGCAGGCCAACGCCGGTGTGGCGCTCGGCGTCGTGCAAGTCGGCTTGCAGGCGGCCACACTGTGGTACGTCAAGGGCCGGTTTGACCAGTTGGCTGACCACTTGCATGCAATGGAAGCGCAACTGCGGGCGGCGGTGGACCTGGGCAACCGGATGCACATCGTGCAGTTGACCAAGCCGCTGCGCGACGCCCGCGCTCGCCTTAACCTGGTCGCCGCAGCTGCCGCCGGCCAGGTTGGCCAGCATGTCTACCTCGCTCGGCAGGATCTGCTGTTCGTGATACACCAACTCGCAAGCGGCGCAGAGCAACTGCAGGCGCTCGCAGGGATGCTGGATCCACATCACCTGCTAGCCGAACCCAGGCTTGTCGAAACGGCAGCCGCGCACTTGCACGACGCGGCCGAAATTGCCCGAGCGCTTGCGAGCGCGACCGACCCTGAAGTCGCCGCCAAGGCCCGTCGCGTCGAGGTCGGCGTCGCCGAGGCGCTGCAAGCGTGGCGCAACCGCCTGTCGGCGCCAGTTGCCCAGCGCGGCAGGATCGCGGCCGGTGCCTGTGCGCTCAAGGGCCGTGACCTCAACGCCTTGCGCGCAGACCTGGCAGGGCGACTTGCCGCACCCGCCTGACGCGCCAATCGCAACAGCCGAACACACCGCTCGCCGATTTTCACGGCGGCGGCGCCAGCAACAACAAAGAGGCCGTGGCGGTGCTGGTGTGCGCGCAGACGCAGGGGTGCTTGTAGCCGGACCGACCCGCACCGCTAAGCCACGGTGCCAACAGAATTATTGCCCGAACCAGCCCGCCCCCTTCCCGCCCGGCGGCGATCCGTGTTACACCCCGGCGCGGCGCCAGCAGTTCCCCATCCTGCAGCTGGCACCGGGACGCGCGTTGGAAGTCCGCTACAAGATTGTGGCTGGCGCGGTTGCCGTGGGCGTGGTTGCGACCGGCGTCGCGCTGTGGCGCACCGATGCCCCGCCCGTCGTCGCCGAACCCAGCACACCGCCGCGGGCTACCGCTGAGCCGAGCCCTGCAGCACCCGACGCCGCCTCCGCGCCGACTGCCGAAAAGCGCCTGCCTGGCGTCTGGCTGGACCAGACCCCGCCAGGCGCGCCCGCCAACGGTCCTCTGGTCATCGGCTTGCACGGCCGCGGCGATACGCCGGGCAATTTCGGCCAGGTCGCGCCCAAGCTCGCCCCGCGTCAGGCGTGGCGGTTGATCGAGGCGCCGCTGCCGTGGCGCGAGAACACCCAGTGGTTTCGAATGGATGCGCCAGACGGCGGCAAGGCCGACCTGCAAGCCGCCGAAAGCCTGCTGGCGGCCCACGTGCAGAGCGCGCGCGGCCGCAGAATCGCGCTGGTCGGGTTCTCACAGGGGTGCTTTGTGGCGGCGCACTTTGCGGCCACCCACCCGCAAGAGGTCAGCGCGGTGCTATGCATCGGCGGCGGCCTGGTGTACTCGCCCGAGGTGCCGGCCGCCACCAGTAAGCCGGCGGTCTTGTTCGTGCACGGTCTGGCCGACGCAGTGGTGCCCGCCGCGCGCGCCCGCAACGCCAAGCAGGTGCTCGAAAACCTGGGCCTGCCCTGCGAGCTGCTCGAGCACAGCGAAGCCCACGTCATCCCCGAGGCGGAGCTGGGCCGCATGCGGGCGTGGCTGGAGTCCAAGCTCGCCCAGTGACCGGTCGATCCATGCACATCCTGGTTGTGTCGCAGTTTTTCGCGCCCGAGATGGGGGCGCCCGCGGCGCGGTTTGGCGACCTTGGCCGCCAGTTCGTCGCCGCCGGCCACCGGGTGACCGTGCTGACGACTTTTCCGAATTTTCCACAGGGCAAGGTCTACCCGGGTCATCGGCAGGCCGTCGCCGCGCGCGAGACGGTCGACGGCATCGATGTGCTGCGCACGCCGCTCTTGGCGCTTGGCGGCCACAGTCCGCTGCGCAAGGCAGCGCTCTACGCCAGCTTTGCCGGCAGTGCGCTGCTGCAAGGCGGCCTGCGCGCGCTGCGCCCCGACATCGTCATCGGGACCACGCCGCCGCCGACGGTTGCCTATGCGTCGCTGGGTCTGGCGCGGCGGTTTGGCGTGCCGCACGTGGTCGATATCCGCGACATCTGGCCCGAAGCAGTGGTCAACGCGGGAAGGGTGCAGGCGGGCGCGGCGGTGCGCGCGCTCGAGTCGCTCAATGCCGTGGTGCTGCGCCAGTCGGCGGTGGTGACCACGGTCAGCGAGGGCAAGCGTGAGCGCCTGCTGCAACTGGGCGCCCGAGCGGGCACGGTCCACGTGCTGCCCAATGGCGCTGATCTGGACCAGTTCGATCGCTGGGCGACCGAGCACAAGCAAGCGGCACGGGCGTTCCTAGGCGGCCTGGGCGTCGACGAACGGCTGCCCATCGCGCTGTATGCCGGCGTCTTCAACCCGCCGCAGGGTCTGGATGGCTTGCTCGACGTGGCGGCGCGACGGCAGGCGCGCGGCGACCCGCTGCAGATCGTGCTGGTGGGCGACGGCGCTTTGCGCGATCACCTGCAACAGCGGATTGCCACGGAGGGCCTGGCCAACGTCAGGATTGGCGGACCAGTCGACCGCACGCTCATCCCGGCGCTGTACGCGCGCTCCACGGCTACCGTGGTGATCCTGCGGCCGCGCAAAGACACCCACACGGTGCCGAGCAAGATCTACGAGGCGATGGCGGCCGGCAGGCCGGTGGTGCTCTCGGCCGACGGCGAAGTGCAGTCGATTGCGCGCGCGGCCGGCTGCGGTCCGGTTGGCGACGCCGGCGACTTGACCGCGCTCGACGCCAACCTCGACAGGATCGTGGGCGACTCGGAAGCTGCCCAGGCGATGGGCGCGAGCGGCCGCGCATATGCCCGTCAGTTCAACGACCGCGCGGTGCTGGCCCAGCGTTACCTGGACTTGTTGGCGGCCGCCGTGGATCGCGACCGGTGACGCGCGCCGACCGCTGGTGGCGGACGCTGGCGCCCTTGCCGGTCCCGATGCACGGCCACCGGGTGCTGCACGAGTTGCGGCGCCGGGTCCAGGGGCCGCTGCTGCCGCAATGGGTCGCGCGCTGCCAGCGCCTCGGCCACGCGCGGGCGGCTGGCGTGCGCCGGGGTGCGCTGCAGGGCCTGACCACAGCCCTGACTGAGGCGCCGCAGCCAGCCCTGCCGCCGGGCGAACTGGATCTTGCCGGTCTGTGTGCGGCCCTGCCCTTGACCGATTGGCGACTGCCCAGGGCAACGCCGTTGCAGGTCTATACGGCGCACTACCTCGAGTGGACCGAACCCCTGGCAGCGGGAGCTGCAGCCAATGCCCACGGGCCGCACGGTGGCTGGCTGTCGGCTTCGCTCGCGGCCTGGAGCGCACAGGCGCCGCTGGCAGTCAAAGCCTGGGAGCCGTACGTGCGCGCCCGCCGCGTGCTGGCCGGACTTCGCGCCGCGGCACGCTTGGCCGACCAACCGGTCCGGCCGACGCTGCTCGCCATCGCCGCGGCGGCGGCCGTGGACTTGGACCTGCTGCTCGAACAGCACTTGCGGGGCAACCACCTGCTGGCCGACCTGCTCGGGCTGGCGGCTGCGGAGGCCGCCTTTGGCGGCGATGGTCGCGCAGCCAAGCAACTGCTTACGGAGTGGGACCGTCAAGTCGCGCCCGACGGCGCCCACGGTGAGATGAGCGCTATGTACCACGCGCAGTTGGCTGAAGATTTGCTGACCGTGGTGGCGCTGGGCGATGGGACCGGCGCGCTGGCGCAGCGAGCGCAACGGGCGGTCGGTTGGCTCGCCGCGGTGCGCCACCCCGATGGCCGGGTGCCGGGCTTTGGCGACAGCGACCCGGACGCCGTCGATGCGTTGCCTTTACTGCGGCTGGCCTTGCGCAGCGCCCCGGCTGGCGTGACCAACCCCGTCGCCAGTGCCTGGACCGCGCGCCAGAGCGGCGGCCACTTCGCGGTGGTCCACACGGCGCCGGTCGCGTGCACCGAACAACCCGGCCATGCCCACGACGACGCACTGGCAGTCGAGTGGTCGCACGGTGGCATCCGCGTGGTGGCTGAGGCAGGTCTGGGCGGCTACGAGGGTGACCCGCGGCGCGCCACCAACCGCAGCGCGGCGAGTCACAGCACCGTGCAGGTGCCGGACCGCCCGGGTGTGGAACTGTGGGGCGCCTTTCGGTTGGGAGCACGCGGAAAGGTCGAAGCGGTGCGCGCTGGGTCAACCGCCGGCTGGCAGTGGGTCACCGCGGAGTTCTCTTGGCCGGACGGGCAACTGCGTCACCGGCGGTTGGTCGCGCTGGGGCCGGCGGGCCAACTGGCGCTCTGCGATGGCCTTGGTGGAGCCGACGCTGCCTTGCCAGACGCCATCGCCCGACTCATCGCCGCGCCCGGCGTCACCTTGGACTCCAGCGGCGCGCGCTTGCCCGATGGCCGGCGCTTGGCGCTCACTGCCACGGTCGCGGTTCAAGTGGCTGAAGGCGTACGGTTTTCGCAGCGGGTCGCCAAAGGGCCGGGTCCCGAGTGGCGGTATCGCGTGGGTCCGACGCCGGTGTGGTTGTGCGCGGGCGGGCAAGCTGGCGACCTCGACGTCGCGCGTGCGGCACTTACCCCGGCGTGGGCGGCAGCGGCCGGCTGACCACGAAAGGCTGCTAGATCGGCAGCTTGTGGACCGTCACGGCCGGCGCGCCGTCGGCCAGCACCACCCGGAGCAGCGCAAAGTGTCCGGCGTGCATGCGCGCGACCAGCACGGCGCCCTCGTTGACCGCGCCGATGTGCAGCACCCGCTGCACGCCTGGCAGCGCGATGGGCTCGTCCGCGCGCAGCGTCTTGGCATTGACCCCGAGCAGCAGCGCATCCGCACCGTCGCCGTCCGTCGGCAACGCAGCGAACCACAGCCGGCCCGCAGCGCGGTCCAGCGTCCAAGCGCGGTCCACCGTCAAACGCTGCATCGGAAAGAAGCGCCGGCGCAGGTCGTTAGAGCAGAACTGCACCCGATCGCCGCGCAGCACCAACAGCGCCGGACCGTCGGTCGCCTGGTCGGGATTGAACGGATCGACGACCGAGAAGCTCGCGTAGATGCGGTCTTCTTGGGGCCAGCCGCAGGCACGCTGCACGCCCCAGATGTCCAGGTCGTGCGAGATGGCCTGGGTATCGAACGTCCGCAGCGGGTTGCCTTTGCCGTCCAGCACCGCCAGCGCAAAGGCACCGCGCTGCCGGGCGGCCAGCTGCGTGGCGCACAGCGCCTGCCCCGGCCAGCCGGCGACTTCGGTCAGCGACGACAGCACGGGCGCAGTGCGACGATGGCCGACTGGCTCCAGGGTCTCGGGGTCGAGCTGCAGCAGGTGAGTCTGGCCCGGCCGCTGGCTGTGGGCCGTCAACACCAGTAACGCCGGCGACGCCGGGTCGATCGCGGTGCCGACGATGCGGTCGTCGCCGCGCAGCGCAGAAGCAAACGGGCAAGCCGCCACCGCCTGGGGTGCGTCAGGCGCGCCGTGATCGATGGCAACCAGCGCGGTCTGGCCGACCCCGACCAGCCGGGTGCGGGTCGTGCCGTCGGCGTTGCGCACGGCGGCGAGCCGCGCATGGCCGGCGTGGGTCACCGCCACCTCGGCTGGCAAGGCATACGGCTGCAAGCCAAGGCTGCCCAGCACCACCGACAGCCACATATCGCCCTGCACCAGCGTCAGGCGGTTGTCGGCGACGGCGGCGCAGAAGGGCTTTTGTGGATCGAGCTTTTGTAGCCCAGGCGGCATGCCGCGGCCGGTCAACTGCGGGCCTGCCTGCGCCTGCCAGTCGGCCTGCAAGGGCGCCAGCTGGTCGGCGGGCAGCGCGTGGCGCAACTCGGCCAACGCCGCGCGCGCGGCAAACCACGCGCGGTCGGCCATGGCGCGATCGAACGCGGCCCGCAGCCCCTGCAGCCGCTGCGCTTGCTGCCGAGCAGCCAAAAGATCGTTGCGCAGGCCGCGCACGACGCCGGTGGCGGCGCCCTTTTCGGTCGCCCAGGCGTCGAGCAACGCGCCTGCTTGCTCCCAATCTTGCCGGTCGAGGTGATCCTGGACCAGCTCTGCAAACGCGGTCTCTTCGGCTTGACGATCGCGGGCAGCCTGCGACTGCACCGCTGCGCGCGCCGACTTGACTGTCGGAGCCACCGTCCAGCTCGCCGGCATGCGATCGAGCAAGGGCAGCAATGCCGCGGGTTCCGCGGCAAGGTGCACGGCAGCGCGCAACTGCACCAATGCGGCCAGGGCCGGCAGTCGCTGAGCCAGCGGCGTAGCCTTGTCGGCCGTGTGGGCCTCGCAGGCGGCGTACCACAGCGGCAGGTTCGGGTCGGTGGCGCCAAGCGGTCCGGGGGCGCGGGTGCCATGCAGGGTCACCCACTGGGCGACCGCAGCCAGCGCAGCGTCGGGGTCGGTCTGCCTGCACTGCGCCGTCAGTCGCTCGCGGTCGCGGCTTGCCACCAACCCCGCGACGTGACCGTGCCAGCGCTTGTCGGCCTCGGTCGCGTGCGGACTGTGGGCCAGTTGCTGCGCGACCGTGTGGGCAGTATCCAAGTCTCCAGCGTCGAGCGCGCCCTCCACCGCAGCCCGCCGGCTGGCGTTGGCGGCCAGCGCAGCCAGCACCTCGACCTTGCCACATAGGGCCTGATAGGGCGGGTGGTCGCGCCACTGCGCCGCCAACTGGGCGGCCCACATGCGAGCAGCGTCGAGGTCCTTGGCTGTGATGGCGTCGGCGAGCGGCTGCAGCGCTGCTTGCGCCGCCGCTTTGGACTGCGCGCGCAGTTGGCCGAGCAAGGCGACGCCGTCCTGCGGCAACGCCGGCGCGCGGGTTTCCAACATCGCCAATGCCTGATCCACTTGACCCGCCGCCACCAGCCGAGCCGCAGTGCGCGCCACCGCACCGCCGTCGCCGGCCGCCAGCAACGCCGCATCCAGTTCGCCGCTGCGGTGGTGTCCCGTTTGGGCGGCGGCAGTGCCGAGCAGCGACCACAAGCGCCGCAGCGGCGCCGACTTCCACTCGGCGGGGGGCGCAAAGCCTGGGTCATCCAGCCAGCCGGCGCAGGCGTCGCTCTGGCCCAGGCGCTCGACCAGGAATTCTGCGTAGTCCGCGAGCAACAGCGGCGCTTCCGCCGGTGAGGCCGTGCCCGCGGCACCCAGCCACAGGTCGGCGGCGAGCTCAAAGTCGAACGCTTCTTCGGCGGCGCGCGCCGCAGCAGCGCCAGCCTCTGCCGATTGAGGGGCTTGCAGGGTCGGCGCGGGCAGACGCGGGCGGACGAAGCCACCCGCCTTGCGCGTTGGAGGCTGGGTCATCATGGCGGGCGAGACTGCTAGGGAGTTGCGCACTTGCCCGCGCCACACACCAGGCCCTTGCCGCAGCTGGTGCCGTCGGGTGCGACTTTGTGGTCGCAGCCGCTGCCGGGCGTGCAGGTGTCGACCGTGCAGGGGTCAAAGTCGTTGCAGGACGGCGCAGGCGGCAGGATGATGAGGCGGAAGGCGTCGCTATTGGCTTCGAGGTCGGCGAGCGAGCCGTAGCCCAGCCAGCCTTCACCGTACGGCACCAGCCCGCGCACGATGTCGCGGCCGCCAAAGCCGTAGTACCACCAGGTGGCGACCTTGTCGTCCGGGCCAAACACCCACACGGCGGCGTCGTTCTGGAAGGCCTTTTCGCTGGTCGAACCGGTAAAGCCAGCCGCAACCACGCTGCCGTCGGGCAGCGCCTTGACGACCTCGATGCGCGAGGCCTTGATGGCCGTGTAGGCCGGCGCCTGCGGCGTCGTCGCCGGCACCACCGTCATCGACTGCACCACAGCGTCGGGTCCGATCCGCGTCAGCAGCGCCTGGTACACCTTGGCGGTGGGCTGCCCCAGATCGCTGCCGCCGCCGATGACCAGGTTGCCGCCCGGCCGCCAGCCGACCGAGGTGAACTGCACATTGCCGCCATTGTGGTTGTACGCTTTTTCGCTCAGCACGCTGCCGTCGACGGCGCTGAAGCGCACCACCATGCCGTGGACCTTGCCGGCCTGGTCGTCGTTGCCGACCGCCACC
This sequence comes from Pseudomonadota bacterium, assembly GCA_005792545.1. Lineage (GTDB taxonomy): Bacteria > Myxococcota_A > UBA9042 > UBA9042 > UBA9042 > SXRM01. The sequence goes on from SXRM01000417.1 coordinate 14,113, forward strand.
GCCACCGTCGCCGAGCCCGCGAGCGCCACGTCAAACAGCTGATCGCTGTTGGCGCCACCGACAAAGTTGGACCAGCTCGGGTTGCCGTCGTAGTCCAGGCGCGCCAGCCAGCCATCCAGCCCCATGCCGGTGGCGCCGGGATCGTAGCCCGACCCCACGACCACCACGTCGGTCTTGCTGACGATCTGCACGCCTTCGAGCTTCGCGGACGCCGTACCGACCTGCAGGAGCTTACTGGCGATGGTCGAACCGTCGGCCGCCGACAGCCGCAAGTACCAGGCGCCGGTGGTGCCGGGCTTGTTGGTCAAACCGGCCGAACCCACCGCGACGACTTCGTTGCCCGCGACCTGGACGGCCTGCAGCAGGTTCGGTGAGCTGCCCTCGGCGACGATCTTTTCCCACTTGAGCTGGCCGAGCTTGTCAAAGCGCGCCACGTAGCCGCGCAGCTCGCCCAGCTGCAGCTCGCGGGTGCCGACCACGATGTAGCCGCCGTCGCCAGTGAGCGTCACGTCGGTGCCGATGTCGATGACGGTGGTCGCGCCCGACGGCAGCCCGGCCACCAGCGTCTTGGTCGGGGCCACGCAGGCGCCCGCCTTGTCGCACGACTCGCCGACCGAGCAGAACTCGCTGTCGTCGCACAAGGCGCCCGGCGTCAGCAGGTTGGCGCACTTGCCGCTCGGGCACACGTCGCTGGTGCACAAGTTGCCGTCGTCGCACGGCTGCAGATTGTCCGACGAGCACGACTTGGGTCCGCACAAGGTGGTGACCATGTCGCACTGCTGGCTGGAGTTGCACATGCTGTCGTTGAGGCACTCGATGCACTTACCGGTCATGGTCTTACAGCCGACCAGCTGGTAGGCGTTGCTCTCGCCGGCAAAGCCGGACACGCGCACGTAGTACTTGGTCGACTCGTCGGCGGTGTAGGTGAACTGCTCCGGAGCCTTCTTGGTCGCGCCGACTGCCACCGGCGCCGAGAACTTGTTGACCTTGTACAGGCGCATGTCGAGGTCGCCCAGGTCGTGCTCGAATTGCATGGTCAGGGTCAGGGTCTCGCCTTTCTTGAGGTCGATCACGTACCAGTCGAGCTCGTACGGGCACAGCGACAGGTCCTTGGTGCGCCCCATGGCCAGCTGGCTGGCAATCTGTGGCGCGCCGTTGGGCTCGAACGCATCTTGCAGACAGAGCTTGATGACATCGACGGTGGTGGCGTCGGTGTTGTTCAGCTCCTGGCTCTCGGCGACCGACTGGGTGGCATCGGTGGCGACAATCACGTACGCCGGCCCGGGCTTGGCGTCGGTCGGGATGATGGCCTTGTCGTCGACGTCTTTGCTGGTCTTGCCCGTCAAGCCGCCGGCCATGGGCTTGAGCGACATCAGCTGATCGTTCGCATCGAGTTTGTTATCCGCCGAGAAGTAGTAGCCGTACCAGAAGTCGCCGGCCGGGTCCTGGCACTCGTTGCTGAGCTTGACCGTCAGGTAGACATCCTCACCCTGGATGACCTGCGGCGGGAACACGCTCTTGATCTTAGCCAACAGATCCACGCCCTTGCCGCCGTCTACTTTGAGCGAGTACGCAAAGCCCTGCGCCGGCTTGTTGCCCGGCGACTTGTAGCTGGCCTGCATCCAGTACGTGCCATCGGCCGGCGCGGCGAAGGTCAGCACGCCGTTGGACGACTGGGTCTTGAGCGGCGGCAACGCCGGGTTGCCGAAGATCTTGAACTGGAACGAGTTGCCTGGATGGTTGAAGTCAAACGAGATCGCCTCGTCTTTCTTGAGCTTGAGCTTGAACCAGTCTTCGTCGCCCAGGCACAGCGACAGCGAGGCCAGGCCGCAGCCGATCTCCAGCGCGGAGGCCGCGGAATTGTTCGACTCATAGACGTCGGCCAGGCACACGTCGGTGGGATCGGGCTCGTTGACCGAGACGTTGAGCTCGTAGTCGTACGGCACGCCCTGACCGCCCTCGGGCAGCACGTAGGTGTGGATGTAGAACACGCCGCCCGCTTGGACGTAGGGGATGGTGGCCTGGCTGTTCACCGAGGTCGCCGCGCCGGCGATGATGCCGGTCTGGCTGCTGTCGACGATCTGCAGGCCGACCAGGCCTTTGCCGGACTGGTACTTCCAGTTCATCTTGACGGTCAACGCCTTGCCGGTCGGCACCACGATGGCGAACCAGTCCTCTAGACCCGGGCAGACGTTGAGTTTTTGCACGAGGCCGCCCGTGGGCGGCAGCGTCGCCGCGTCGTTGGCCGTGTGGTTGCCGGCGTAGGCGTCGGGCAGGCAGCTCAGTTCGGTGTTGAGCAACAGGCCATTGCTGACCGCATGGTTGTTGGTCTCGTTGGTCTCGGCGACGGCGCTCGACACGTCTGCAGCCGCCAGCACGTAGTACGGCCCACCCGCCACCACCGGCAGGATGAAGGTCTGGGTGACGTCGAGCGCCTCGGCCGCGGCGATCCCCTTGTCAAAGATCAAATCTTTGAGCACCGCATCGCTCGCATCGAGCTTGGTGTCCTTGCTCAGCGCGTAGCGCACCGCAAACGGCCCCGCCGGTTTGTCGCCCAGATTGGTCAGCTTGAACTTGGTCTTGAGCAAGGCGCCCGGGAACGTTGCATTGGGCGCCACCGACAGCGTGCCGGCGTACAGATCTGTGCCTGCTGCCGGCGGCACCACTTGAATCTGCAGGGTGTATTGCGCCTTGGCTGCCGCGGACTTGGGCAGCACCTGCACATACCACGAACCAGGCGTCTGAACAGTCAGCACCGACCCCTTCTTGACCGCCGACTGCAGCTTCTGCGCGTCCATCGGCGTCTTGCCGTCGGGCTGGTAGATGAGCAGGTCCAGATCGGCCGGCACCGGCGTCGTCGAGAACAGCGGCGTGGCCACCAGCGTCGCAAAAATCGAGTGACCCTTGGGCACATCGACCTTGTACCAGTCCTCGTTGCCGCACGATCCCAGGCTGTGGGTGTCGTTGAGCGCCAGACTCGACGCCTTGTCAAAGGTGTTGTTGCCCGGGGCATCGTCGAGCTTGTCTTCAAAGCAGCCGCCCTTGGCGCCGGTCACGGTCAGGTCCGATGCCGATACACCGTTGTTGTTGAGCGGATTCTGCTCCTTGGTGTTGGCCTTCTTGACGTCGAGCATCACGCACACGAAGTACTTGCTGATATTGTGGTCCAAGCCCAGCGGTAAGGTCACCACCTGCACCACGTCGGTCTCGCTCAGGGCATCCACGCCGCCAGACACCACCTCTTTGACCACGGTATAGCCGGCGCAGTTCTTGTCGGGCGACAGCGCAATCCAGGTCGTGTAGGCCGCAGCGCCAGTGGTGCCGCCGTTCTTGACGGTGTAGCTGAGCTTGAACGACTCGCCGGCCTTGGCCGTATTGGGGTGAAAGCCGATGTCCGCCACGGCCAGGTCGACATTCTGGGTCGCAGTGATGATGAGCTTGTCGAAAAGGCCGACATTGTTGCCCTCGTCCAGTTCCTGGACCTTGTCGTCCGGATCGAGGCGCATGTAGATGAAGTAGTCGCCAACCGGCGTCAGCGTCGACACGGTGACCAGTTCCGTGCCCGACTTGGTTTCGCCGGCTGCCAGGGCCGCGATCGTGACATCTTTTTGGTTGGTGACGCATTGCGCCTTGTTGAAGGCTTTGTCCGGGCAGAAGTAGATGCCGGCTTTGCTGGTGGTGGCGCTGGCCTGGTTGCCGCTGTTCTTGATGGCGTACTCGACGCCGATCTGGCCGCCCAGGAAGGTGCCCTTGGGCTTGACCGTCATGCTGACGAGGTTGAGGTCGACGCCCTGCTTGACCACCTTCTTGACCTGGACCTTGTCCTTGGACACGGCAACGTTGTTGAGCTCGTTGGTCTCGTCGACGGTGTTGAGCACGTCGATCTTGGCAATCAGGAAGTAGTCACCGTCCGCAACTTGCGGCACCTCGACCGAGTACACCAGCGGCAGCGACGACTTGCCGGCCATCTTGAGCAGGTTCGACGTCGACAGCTTGGTCAGCATCTTGTCGACCTGGGCCGGGTTCTCCTGGCACTCGGTGATCTTGTCGTTGCCTTTGGTGATTTCGGTGCAAACGTCCTTGAGTTCGAAGTCGTAGTCCAGGTTCTGGTCTTTGGACAAGAACACCGCGAATTTGATGGACTTGGCCTCGCCGTCGCTCAAGTTGGCGACCTCGTGCTCGTACGGCAACGTATCGCCCTGGGAAAACGACACCAGGTTGTTGAATGAGGGCGGCGTCACGGTGAGATCGGGCTTGGCCACCACCTTGTTGTCGATCTTAAGCAACGACGTCGCGTAGCCTTCGTTGTCGGCGTGGTTGACTTCGTTGAGTGCCTTCTTGGCGTCGACAATGACGTGGATGAAGTAGTCGCCGTCGACGATCCCCTGCTTGGGGACTTGAAAGGTGTAGGGCTTGTTCTTGGCTGGATCGCCAGCGGCGTCGTAGGTCCAGGCGATCTTGGACTCGCTGGTTTGGCCTGCCGGCATCGACGGCACGGTCACGCTGTGGACCTGCACAGCTGTGTCGTCAAACGTCTGGGTGGCCGATAGGTACGCGTTGACCTCGAAAGGCGACGCCGCCTCTTCGCCGGTATTGAAGATCGCGAACGCCAGCGTGACATCGCCGCCCAGGCCGACCGTAGGCGCCGACACCAGTTCGACTGTGCCAAGCGCCAACGCCACCGGGTCCTTGACCGCCACGATCGCCGTGGCGTCGCAGCGGACCTTGGCATTCTTGCGCCACTGCACCGTAGCCTTGACGTTGTAGGATCCCTTGAACGCATAGGTGTGCAACTGGTGGTCGGCAGCGGCTTCGTCGGGCAGCGCGAGGTCAAAGGTCTTGGGCGCTTCACCCTCGCCAAAATCCCAGGTAACAAACACGTTTTCGCGCGCAGTGCCGTCGAACGTCAGCGTCAGCTCGGTCGGCAGCGGGGCATTGCCGGTCGCGGGCTTTGCGGCAAGCTTGCAACTCAAGCTCGGTGGCGCCTCGACATCGGGGACGAACACCTCTTCTTCCCCGGTGTCCTGCGTGGCGTCTGCCCCAACCGCGTCGACTTTGGTGTTGGTCGCGCCGTCTTGGCCGCACGCAGCCAGCCCCACCAGCAGGGCCACAAGCCATGCGCTCCGCGACTGGGCCAGGCGACCAACGCTCCGCGACTGAGGGTGTCCAAGCATCAATTGAGCCTGCATGTGTTGAACCTTGCAGCAAAAGCGGGCAATTCGCCGCAGGCGCTGACCTGCGACGGGGGTGCAGCGCTGCGCCCGATCGGGTCGCGCGGCCGCGAACCGGCTACTTTACATCAATCCATCATTGCCGCGCCAGCGGTTGCCGCGCTGCGCCGACCGACCGATACTGCGCCGGTGAGCGAGCCGACGACCGTGCTGTTACCCGATTCCGCGCCGTGCCAGGCGGCACTGGCGGTGCTGCGGACGCTGCGGGCGCACGGTCATGGGGCCTATTTGGTCGGCGGTTGCGTCCGCGACATGCTGCTCGGCCGGGCGCCCAAAGACTACGACATCGCCACTGCCGCTCGCCCCAAGCAGGTGCTGCGGCTGTTTGCCGAGGTGGTGCAGGTCGGCGTGGCCTTTGGGGTGGTGCGGGTGCGGCAACTGGCCGCCGACGGCCAGGTCTACGAGATTGAGGTCGCGACCTTTCGGGCGGATGGCCACTACAGCGACGGCCGCCGCCCCGACAGCGTGCGCTTTGCCGACGCCCGCCAAGACGTGCTGCGCCGCGACTTTACCATCAATGGTTTGCTGGCCGACCCCTGCGACGATGGTATCGCCACAGTGTGCGACTGGGTCGGCGGCTTGGACGACCTGCGCGCGCGCCAGCTGCGCTGCATCGGTGAGCCCGGCGAGCGGTTCGGCGAGGACGCATTGCGGATCTTGCGCGCGCCACGGTTTGCCGCGCGGTTTAGGCTGCAAGTCGAGGCGGGCACCGCAGCGGCAATTGCCGCGCTGGCTCCGACGCTGGCCAAAGTGTCGGCCGAGCGCATTACCGCCGAGGTGGCAGCCATGTTGACGGCGCCGACGGCCGGCCATGCGCTGGGGCTGCTAGCGGACCTCGGGCTGGCGCCGGTGTTGTGGCCGACGCTTGCCGCAGCCGATCCCAGTCTGAGCTTGGCGCGTGTCCGCATTGAGCGCGCGCTGGTCGAATTGCAAACCGGGCCGCTGTTTAGCGACTTGCCGGTGGCAGGCCTGGACTTGCCGCTGGCACTGGCGCTGCTGGCCGGAAGCGACGCCGGGTGGCCAGAGCGGCCCGAATTTGCAGCCACCCTGCGCCTGAGCCGCCACGATGGCCAGGCGGTGCGCCACATCCTGGAGCTGGTGCGCGATGTGGCCCTGCCGCCACCCGCGCAGGGGCCGTGGCCCGCCGCCGCCGCACGCTGGCTGCGCGACCCGCTGGCCGACGCGGCGCTGGTGGCCCTGCACGCCGGCGCACCGCATGGGCCTTGGCGGGTGTGGCGCCAGTTGCGCGCGGCGTGGCCGTCCGCCGCGGCGTTTCCCGATCTGGGCTTTGGCGGCAATGACCTGCAGGCCTGGGGCTACGCGCCAGGTCCGGCGTTTCGGGCGGCGCTGGCGGCCGCGGAAGACGTGCGGCTGGCCGGCGGGTCGGTTGCTGGCGCAGAGGCTGCCGCGCGCGCGGTGTTGGACGCCAGCCGCAGCTGATCGACCGATCGGGTCGCGTGACGCGCACAGGCAGCCGCAGGCTGGTGGCCCTGGGCAGCGCATTGCCCACAGCCGCTGGGCCGCCGGGCGCGCCGCCACAGCCAGGCGCCGGCCAGTGCGACGGCAGCAAGCGCAACCAGTTCGTTCACGCCAACCTCACGCGTAGCCCAGCGCACGGCCGATCTGGTACACCGCGAACGATCCCAGCCAGGCGAGGCCATTGAGGTAGCCGAGCGCGAACAACGGCCAGCGCCAGCTGCGGGTCTCGCGGCGGATGGTCGCCAAGGTGTTGAGGCACTGCATGGCGATGGCGAAAAACACCATCAGACTCAGACCCTTGAGTGGCGTCAACGATCCGGCTTTGGCCATGGTCTGGCCGACGTCGGCGGCGAATCGGTCATCGACGTCGTCGCTGCTGGCCCGACCATAGATCTGTGCCATCACCGGCACCAACACTTCGCGCGCCGCCAGCGACCCCACCAACCCGATGCCGATGCGCCAGTCAAAGCCGAGCGGCGCAATCGCCGGTTCCAGAGCATGGCCGAGGCGGCCGGCGATGCTGTGGTCGAGCCGCACCTGGGCCAGCGCGACGTCCTGCTGCGCCAACGCCTCGTCGCGGGCCGGCCCAGCGGCGGTGCGGGCCTCGATTTGGCCGCGCGCTGCCTGATGAGCGACCGTGTCGGCGTCCAGGCGCGGAAAGGTCAAAAGCGCCCACAGAATGACGCTTAGGGCCACGATCGTGGCACCGGTTTCGACCACGAACACCCGGCCGCGGTCCCACAGCACACGCCCGAGGTTGCCGGGTCGCGGCATGCGATAGGGCGGCATCTCCAACAGCAACGGCGCGCCACCGCCCGGCAACAGGGTGCGGCGCAGCACCGCACCCACCGCCAGCGCCAGCACGAAGCCGAGCAAGTACATGGCCGTGACCACCAGCCCGCCGAAGGCCAGCAGCCCGCCGACCTTGGGCACGTCGGCGAACACTGCAGCCGTGACCATGGTGTAGACCGGCAGCCGCGCGGAGCACGACATCAGCGGCGCAATCAGGATCGTCAGCAGCCGGTCGCGCGGGTCCGACAGCGTGCGCGTAGCCAGGATGCCCGGCACCGCGCAGGCAAAGCTCGACAAAAGCGGCACGAACGCCTTGCCAGGCAGACCGGCCTTGGCCATCGCCCGGTCGACCAGGAAGGCGGCGCGCGACAAGTAGCCGCTGTCTTCGAGTACGGCAATGCCCAAGAACAGCACCAGGATCTGCGGCAGAAACACCAGCGTGCCGCCGACGCCAGCCAAAAAACCGTCGACCAGCACATCGCGCCCCAGGCCCGCCGGCAGGTGCGCGCGGCACAGGTCGGCGATCCAGCCCATGGCCGCGCTGACCGCGTCGGCCATCGGCGTCGCCCACGCAAACACGGCCTGGAACAGCAGCGTCATCGCCGCAAGGAACGCCAGGGTGCCCCACAACGGGTGCAACAACACGTCGTCGACGCGGTCGCTGGGTGTGCGCGTCTGCCCGGACGGCGCCGTCGTATGCGCGGCGACCCAGGCGTCGATGCGGCGGTAGCGGTCGTGGATGAGCCGCCGGCGCACATCGGCGCTCTCGTCGGCGGCGCGACCGAACGCGGAGGCCAACTGCGTGCCGAGCCCTGGCTGCCAGCTGTCGACCAACGCCGCATCCGCAGCCAGCAACCACGCCAATTCGCCGTCGCCGACCTCGGCCAGCCGAGGGTCCACGGCGCGCGCAGCTTGCATAGCTGTCTGCACCTCCAACGACCACGCCGGCAACGGGCCGCGGCCCAGGGTCGGATCGGCGGCCACCGCTTCGACCGCGCTGCTCAAGCCATCGAGGCCCTGACCAGAGCGGGCGACCACCGGAACCACCGGACAACCGAGCGCCGCCTGTAACCCAGCGGTGTCGATGTGCCAGCCGGCCGCCGTCGCCGCATCCATCAAGTTGAGCGCCGCCACCACCGGCACGCCGAGTTCGGCCACCTGTACCAGCAACAGCAGGTTGCGCGCCAGGTTGCAGGCGTCGAGCACCACCACGGCGACGTCGGGCGGCGGGCCGTCCATGCGGCCGCGCAAGGCCAGGAAGGCCACCTCCTCTTCAGGACTGTGCGCAGTCAGGCTGTAACAGCCCGGCAGGTCGTGCACGAGCCAGGGCTGGCTCGGACCCTGGCGGCGGCCGCTGTGGCGCTCGACGGTGATGCCAGGGTAGTTGCCGACCTGGGCGTTGGCGCCGGTCCACTGGTTAAAGAGGGTGGTCTTGCCGGTATTGGGATTGCCGCACAGCGCGACGTGGATGGGGCGCGCTCCGACGGGGGCCGCGGCGGGCGAGTCGGCCATCGTTCAGCCGGCCGGAGCCACCAGCACCGCGGCAGCCTCGTCCATGCGCAAGGACAGCACAAACTGCCGCACGCGCAGCAGCATCGGCCCGCCAAAGGGCGCTTTGCGCAGCACCGCGACCGGCGCTCCGGGCGTCAGGCCAAGTTCAGCCAAGCGATCGCCAAAGGCATCGGCGCGGTCGATGTGCACCACCTGGCCGTGCTGACCGGGGACCCAGCGAGTCAAGGCCAGGGCGCCGGAGCTTGACGCAACCAGGGCCCGCGGCACATCGCCTTGCACCAGCCGTGCAGCATCAAGGGGTCGCAGCGCGGCATCAAGGGGTTGGGCGCCGTCGGCCATGGGCTGCCTGCTCTGCGTCGCCGCCTCAGCTGGGCGGTGAGCAAATGATAACGACTTTCAATTTCAATTGCAAGCGTCGATCAAGCAGCGGCGGCCGGCGGCGTGTCATCACTTAGTACCACGGGCAGCGGCGGTGCTTGTTCGCTGACGGCCGGTTCGGCGGCGACAGTGTCGTCGACCACGGCCGCTGCGAGGACGGCCTCGCCGGCGGCTTGTGCAGCGACCACATCCAGGCTCGCGGCCGCCTCGACGACGGGCGCTTCTGGTGCGGACTCGGCGGCCGGCGCCACCTGGGCCAGCGCGGCGTCGGCCGCAGCTTCGGCGGCTGCGCGCTCCTCGGCGCTTGCCGAAAACGACTCCGGCAGTGCGGCGCGTTGCCCACCTTCACCGTCCTCGCGCGGCGGCTCGTAGTCGGGCCGCTCGCGGCCGTGCTTGATGCGGTACAGCTCGTCTTCGGCGAGGTCCAGAGCGCCAAGCGTCATGATGTAGGCCTGGCGGTTGTGCTCGGCCTTGCGCCACAAGATCCGCAGTTCCAGCTCGCGACTGAACACCAGTTGCTTTAGGTGCTCGCGCTCGCCTTTGAGCCGAGCAATGAACTCCTGGTCCTTGCTGTCTTGGCGGGCCGCGCGGGCGGCGTCGCGCTCGGCCCTGGCCTTTTCGGCCTCAGCGAGGCGCGCGGCTTTCTCCGCTTCAAATTCGGCCCGCCGGGCTGCGGCGCGCTGGATGCGCTCTTCGCGCTCGGGGTCCGGCGCGCGCTCGTCGTCGCGGTCATCGTCGCGGTCGTCGTCGCGAAAGTGCTCGCGGCGGTCGTCGCGGTGTTCGTCGCGTGCGCGCTCGACGGGCGGCGGCGCGGCTTCGACGGGCGCCGCGCCTTTCTTGGGCGGGTGCGCCAGCGCTGCCGCCAGTTCTTCTATGCGCGCTTCAGCCTTGCGCAGCTTGATGGCGCCGTCGTTGGCCTCGGTTTCCATGCGCTTGACGGCGGCCTGCGACTGCTTGAGCTGCTCTTTGGCCGCGACCAGCTGGGCCTTGGTGTCCTTGGCTGCCTTGTCTTCGCCGCCCGCTGGCGCCGCGCTGCCGACGGAACGGGCCGCCGAATCGGCTTTCTTGCGCGCAGCTTCGGCGCGATCGGCCTGGGCCTTGGCGTCGCTGCGCGCCTTGTCCAGGTCGTCTTTGAGGCCCTTGATGGTGTCGTTAAGCTTGGACTGCGCTGTCCACAGGTAGATCGCCAGCGCACCGCAAGCGGCCGCCAGCACGGCCAGGACCGTGACGTTCATGGTGTCGTTCCCAAGAAGCGCGCGACGTTGGGCCAGCCGGCGTGGCGGGTCCCGTGCGCGGGGGCGGCGATCTAGCACGCGCGGGGCCGGCACACAAGGGCAGCCGCGCCGCCTTGGGGCCTGTTTGTCGGCATCTTTGCAAGGTTTTTGTACGGCCGCCTTGCACGCGCGGCGAGCCTGCGCCAGACTCGCCGGGCGGAGGAATCGTGGCCGAACCTGACCAGTCGACGCAAAAGCCGGCGCCAGCGCATGACGGCCACTTGCCACACAGCCACACGGCGCTTTCGCTGCAAGTGTGGCTCGACAAGGTCGACGAGGCGATCGTGCGCGACCGCCAACGGCCGACCCGGCAGCGGCGCATGATCGCGCACATCCTGTTCGACCACCGCCACCTCAACGTCGAAGAGCTGCACCAGCAGGTGCGCGCCCGCGACGAGTCGGTCGGCTATGCCACAGTCTACCGCACGGTCAAGCTCTTGGAGCGGGTGGGCCTGGTCAATGTCGGTCACTTTGGCGACGGCACGGCGCGCTACGAGGTGGCGATTGGCGACGACGATCACCACGACCACCTGATTTGCACACGCTGCAACCGCATCGTCGAGTTCGAGAATGAAGCCATCGAAGAGCAGCAGCGCCAGATCGCCGCCGCCCACGGCTTTGTGCTGACCGGCCACCGGATGGACTTGTTCGGCCTGTGCCCGGCGTGCCAGGCCAAGAAAGGACGGTGAAGTCATGCGACCGCGCTTGTCTGCCTGGGCCGTCGCCGGCGCCCTGACGCTAACCGCCCGCTCTGGGCTGGCCGACCAGACCGCGCTGCGATCACCGCTGGAATCTGCAGTCGCCACCTGGATTGCGCCCGTGGCGCAGCGCCTGGTGGTGCGCAACGCCGACGGCGGTCTGGACGTGTGGCTCATCGGTGCCGGGCCGTTTGACGCAGCGATGGAAGCGGTGCGCCACGCCGCAACCGCGCGAACCGCCTACGACGGCGCAGTCCGCGCCCGCGGCTGGACTTACCTCGAGCCCGACCGCAGTTACCTCGTCGACGCCAACGTCGGCGACGAACCTGTGCGGCTGCGCCTGACCCGGCACGTCAAAGGCACGCTGGTCGAGTTGCAGCAGACCGGCACCGCCGCCGAAGCCCCGCGGTGGGTGCCGCCATTTCGCCCGCAGCCGGTGTTGATGCTGCACGGCGGAGCATTGCGCTAAAAGGAGGTCTAGCGCCCGCCGGTCACTTCGCGCGGCTTGTTGGGACCGCGCGACGGGCCGACCAGGCCGCGGCGCTCCATCTTGTCGATGAGCTTGGCAGCGCGGCCGTAGCCGATGGCCAGCTTGCGCTGCAAGAAGCTCACCGACGCCTGACCGGCTTCGAGCACCACCCGCACCGCGTCGTCGTACAGCTCGTCGACTGCGGCGTCGTCCTCGCTGTCGTCGGTCTCGGCCTCCGGGTCTTTGAGGATGTCCATCTCGAAGGTGGGCGAGCCCTGGTCCTTCCAGAACTTGGACAGCGCCGACACTTCCTTTTCGCTAATCCAGGTGCCGTGGCAGCGGCGGACCATGCCCTCGCCGGGCGGCACCACCAGCATGTCGCCGTTGCCGAGCAGCGTCTCAGCGCCGACGGTGTTGAGCACCACCCGGCTGTCGATCGACGCCGCGACCTTGAAGCTGACGCGCGTCGGGAAGTTGGCCTTGATGACGCCGGTGATGACGTCGGTCGATGGCCGCTGGGTCGCCAGGATGACGTGCACACCGGCGGCGCGGGCCTTGGCGGCCAGCCGACCCACAGGCTGCTCGATCTCTTTGCCGGAGACGGCGAGCAAGTCCGCGAATTCGTCAATGACGATGACGATGTACGGCGGATCTTCAGGCATCTCGACCTTCGGCCGGGGCTGACCTTCCGCCACCGGCATGCTGGCCTTGCGCAACGCCTGCTGGCGCAGGTCTGGCAGCATTGCCTTATAGCCCGCCAGGTTGCGAGCCTCGACGTTGGCCATCAGCCGATAGCGGCGGTCCATCTCCTGGCAAGCCCACTTGAGTGCCAGCTCAGCCTTGCGCGCCTCGTCGAGCACCGGCAGCAGCAGGTGCGGAATGCCCTCGTAGATGCTGAGCTCCAAGATCTTGGGGTCGACCAGAATCAGCTTCAGGTCATCCGGCGTGCAGCGGAACAGCAGCGACGAGATGAAGGTGTTGACGCCCACCGACTTGCCGGTGCCGGTGGCGCCCGCCACCAGCATGTGCGGGGCCTTGGCGAGGTCGAGCATCATCGGCCGACCCTCGATGTCCTTGCCCAGGATGAGCGCGAGCGCAGCCTTGCTGTCGCGGAACTCCTGACGCTCCAGCACTTCGCGAAAGTACACGGTCTGGCGCTGCTTGTTGGGCACCTCGATGCCGACCACGTCGCGACCGGGCACCGGCGCCACCACGCGCACACCCAGCGCCGACAGCGACATGGTCAGATCGTCGCGAAGACTAACGATTTTGCTGATCTTGACCCCAGCCGCCGGCTTGAACTCGTAGGTCGTCACCACCGGGCCCGGCAGGATGTGGGCTACGTCACCCAAAATGCCGAAGTCCTTTAGCTTTTGCGTGAGGATCTCGGCGTTTTCGTGCAGCACCGCTTGGGCGGCCTCGTCCAAGTTCAGGCCCTGGTGCGGCGCCTCTTGCAGCAGCGTGCTCGGCGGCAGCACCCACACTTTGTTGTCCAGGGCCAGCGACTGCTGCACGGCCTCGATCGGCTGACCGGCGGGCGCACCGCGCAGCGCCTCGGTGGCCACGATGCGCGGGCCGTCGTGCAGGCTTGGTCCATCGGCCATCGACGCCGGCCGCAGCGCACCCGCACCGGGTGCAGGCGGGGGCAGTGCGTCGTCCAGGCGGTCGTCTACCACTGGCATCACGAACGCTGCGCCGATCTCTGGCTCGTCGCCCGCGAGTACGCCGTTCAGATCCACCAATGCCTGATCGAGCTCGACGGCGTTCATGCGGCAGGTCGCGGCAGGCCGATCGTCGCGGTCCAGTTGCCGGCGAGCTGCCGGGTCGTAGGGCATGGTGGTGCGCAGGTCGGCGGCCGCAACCTCAGCGACAGGCGCGCCCACCAGCGGCGGCACCCGCAGGGCCGGCGCCGTCACGGGCTGGGTCGGCATGGGATCGGCGGAGCGCGCCGCCGGGACTGGCAGCAGCTCGGGCACGCGCACGGCGGGCCGCGACACCGCGGTAGCGCCGAGCTCGGGCTGTGTGCTTTCGTCGTCAGCCTGCGGGCCGAACAGATCGCCAGCCGTGAAGCTCACCACCCGATCGGCGCCGGGCGAGCGGCCCAGCCAGGCGTCCGCCGCCTCGCGGTCCGCAGCAACCTCGGCCGCCGCCGACTGTTCTGCGCTTGGATCGAATGTGCGCTCGCTGACTCGGGGCCGGGTGGCGCGGTTGCGGACGGTGTCGCCCAGGTGGGCCCAGCCCGACTTGGCTGCGTCGGCGGTCGAGGTGGTGACGGTCTCGACCATCGGCGCCGCACGCCGAGTCACCCAGCGCACGAACATGCTGGTCAGGGACCGGCCAGACATCACCGCCAGCGCAGCCAGAAACGTACAGCCCGCCAGCATCGCGGTGCCGGTGGTCTTGAACATGGCCTTGAGCACCATGGCCACGGCGCCGGGCAGTAGCCCCGCAGCCTCCTTGCCCATCGGCCGCCAGCCGACCCGCTGGGCAATCAGGTGCAGCATCACCAGCGCCGACAAGCTGGCGCCAATCGCGCCCACCGCCAGCGCCAGCCGCGGTGCGCGCATCTTGCCGGTCAGCGTCGCAAACGCCAGCGCCAGCACCAGGGCATTGATCAAGAACGCGCCCAGCCCAAAGAAGTGCAGCAGCAGGTCGGCCATCCGCGCGCCGACGGGACCCAGCAGGTTGGCGATGTGCTCGGCGCCCTTGCCCGCCGCCACCGAGGCCATGTCGCGCGGGTCGTGGGTCAGCAGCGACACAGCAAAGCCGACACCGGCAAACAGCAGCACGATGCCGGCCATCTCGCCGCGCATCTCGCGCTGGCGCACGTCGACCTTGGCCACTGCTGCGGTCGCCTTGCCCGCTGGCTTGGATTGCGTCATCTCGCCCTTGGCCATGGCCCACCTGCCTTTGCTTACCCGTTGCAGTCGGTCGAATGCGGCCACCGCCGCTGGTTGCGGCACGGAGAAAAGCCGCGCTCGTCTGCAGTTTTCGATTGGCTGCCCTGCGGCCGCGCGTGGACGGACGCCGTGCAATTGCCGAAGCTACCATGACGCGGCCGAAGGGCCAGAAAATCGCCTGCCGCGATCCAAGCAGTTGTCAATAAACCGATTTCTGGCTGTGCAATTCACTTGCGCGCGCCGACTTGAACCAGGCGCCTGTCCCGTGCGTTTGGTTCGCTGGCGGCCGCGTGCCAAACTGCGCGGTCCGCTCGGCGCGCGCGCCAAGGAGTGTCCCCGTGTCTATCGATCTGACTGCCCGCCGCTGGCTGGCGTTCGCGCTGCCGTTGACTCTGGCACTGGCTGCTGCCGCCGTGCAGGCCAAGCCTTCAAAAACCAAGAAGAAGCTCAAGACCGCGGCGACCGCGCCTGCAGCCGCGCCCGCTGGGACCGCAGAACCCGCCAAGCCGGCACCCGTGGAAGCGCCCAAGCCGGCGCCCACGGCGCCAGCCAAAGCAGCGGCGCCCGGCGAACCGACCGCGCAGAGCGTGGCCGACGGCATCTTTGCGTTCTACCAGGCGCAGCCGGCGATCCACGCAGCGTTTACGCAGGTGGTGACCAAGAAGGGCCTGTCGGCCGGACTCAAACGCGAAGGCATGGCCTGGATCAAGCGCGGCGACCTCGCCAAAGGTCAGGCCGGCAAGATGCGCTGGGACTATCCGGGCGAAGAGGTGTTCTACTTCTGCAACGGCGACATCTTGTGGTCGTACGAGCGGCGCGAGCGACTGGCGGTGCGGGTACCGGTGCGCAACAGCCAGGTCTACCAGGCCACCGCGTACCTGGTCGGCCAGGGCAACCTCTCCAAGGAGTTTGACATGGAGCTTTTGCCCTCGCCCTTGCCCGACGCCCTGGCGCTCAAGCTCGTGCCCAAGACCGGCACGCAGCTACTGCGGTCGCTGACGTTGATTGTCGACAAGGCGACCCACGCCGTGCGCGCTTCGAAACTGGTGGACCCGATCGGCGACACCACCGAGCTGGTGTGGCGGACGCCGAGCTACGCTGCGGTAGACGACAAGATCTTCGAGTGGCAGCCGCCGGCCGGGGTGGTCGTCAAGGACCTCGCCAAGGGCGGCAAATAGCAGTCCACCGTCAAAGACGAAAGTCGTCCTTATTCGCCTTGGGCTTCTTGACCGGGCCCGGCGCTGCCTTTTTGGCGGCGCTGGGTCGCTGCGTTTCAGGCGGCTGGGCGTCGCTCGGCGGATTGCCTTCGGCAGCCAGCGGCGCTGACGCCGCGTCCGGGGCTGTGGGGGCTGGCGCAGCCGCGGCAGGTTCCGCCTTCGCTGCCGGGGCCGCTGGTTGCGGGGGCGCCTGTGGCGGGACTGGCGCCGGCAGCGCGGCTGGCGCGGCTAGGGCCGGTGCAGCCGCAGATGCAGGCGCAGGTGCGACTTGTGCAGCCGCTGCGGGGCCTTCCGTGGTCGGCTTGGGCCGCACGGCCCAGGTCGCCAGCACCGCAGCGGCGGCGGCCAGCACCACGAACGCGAGGCCCAGCGCCCACTTCGGCATGCCCGCGGCAGGCGCCGCTGTCGCCTGGGCAACGGCAGTTGCCACCGTGGGTTGCGGGGCCGCGGCCGTGGCAACCGTCGGCTGCGGGGCCGCTGGCGTAGCGACGGTCGGGGCGGGCGCCAGATCGGCCGCAGTCGGCTTTTGCACCTGGCGAGTCGCGTCGGGGTCGGAGACCGACTCGGACTCGGCGAGGCCACTGATGCGCGCCGCGGACCGCAGTCCGAGCGCGGTCTGGCGGGCCACCGGGGCGCCCACTGACGCAGCCGGGACTGCGGACCCGTGCATGGTGTCGCGATTGGCGTAGGGGTGTGCGCCTTCGGGCAAATCGGGGGCGGCTTCGGCCGGGGTGCGCGTCAGTGTGACCGCGTTGGCCAGTTCGTCTTTGAACGCCAGCGCCGACGCGGACCGCTGCACGGGGTCCTTGGCCAGGTTGCGCTGCAAAAACTGCTCGACCGCTTCGGGCACCTGTAGCGTCGGTGCGACTTCGCGCAAGCGCGGCGGCCGATCGCGCAAGTGCTTGATGAGCAGCGCAATCGACTCCTTGTCCTCAAACGGCGGCCGCCCGGCGATGAGTTCAAAAGTGATGACCGCCAACGCGTACAGGTCCGTCGCCGGTCCGACCTGGCCGGTGGCGTCGATCTGCTCGGGGCTCATGTATTGCGGCGTGCCCATGATCGCGCCGATCTGGGTCAGCGCCGTGCGCTCTTCGTTGTGGCCGGCGACCTTGGCGATGCCAAAGTCCAAGATCTTGACCACGTCGTCGGCGCCGGGCTGGCTGGCCAACAAGATGTTGTCCGGCTTGAGATCGCGGTGCACGACGCCCATCGCGTGGGCCGCAGCGAGCGCGTCGCAGACCTGACGGACGATGGCCACCGCGCGCGGCAGCGGCATCGGCCCCTTGGCGATCTCATCGCTGAGCGAACGCGGGTTGACCAGCTCCATCACCAGATACAGCAGCCCGGCATCGGTCTGGCCGAAGTCGATGAGCTGGACGACGTTGCCGTGGGCCAGCTGCGAGATCACGCGCGCTTCGCGGTGAAAGCGCTTGACCACCTCAGCGTCGCCACCGGAATCGCGCCGAATGACCTTGATCGCCACCGACCGGCCGACCGAGACCTGCTCTCCAGCGTACACCGACCCCATGCCGCCCTGACCGAGCACGCGATCGATGCGAAAGCGGCCGTCGAGCGTGGTGCCGAGCAGCGGATCGGGCGCAGCGTCGTGCACCCCCAGCAGCAAGGCGCCATCGGCCGGACAAGTCGGCAGTTTTTCAGGGTATTCGCGGTCGCACTCGGGGCAGACGTAGCGCATGGCGGCCATGGTAGACCGGCTGCCGGCAAGGGCCAAATTTCAATCGACACCCTCGATCGGCGGCAGGTCGTGTAGCTCACTGGCTTCGGGCAGCCGCAGCAGCTCGCGGGCGTAGCGCTGCTCTTCGGGGCTGCCTTGGTGATACATCTGCAGCAGTGCATCGACCTGCGCCGCGCGCGCCAAACCGGTCGCCACCCCGCCATCCAAGCAGGCCGGCCGGTCCGAAGCTGGACAGGCGATGCGCACATGAAAGTGATCGGCGTGCGGGCTGGAGTCGCGCGGCTGGGTCAGCACCCGCGCGGCGCGGGTCCGCAGCGTTGCCGGCTCGCCGATGCGCAGCGCGTGGTCGAGCAGCAGGTTGCGCAGCGGCGCCGACACGAAGATCCACTGCACCACTGCGTCGACGTTGCCGAGCCAGCTGCGCACCAGCGCCCAGTTGCGGGCGGTGTCGAACTCGTAGCGTCCGGCGTCTTCGGTCGGCCAGTCGGCGACCCCGGCGGCATCAAAACGGCAAAACGGCGCCGCTTGCCCGCCCTGACCAAGGCGATCGATGGCGTAGAACAGCACATCGGCGTCGCGGCCGCTGTTGTGACTGACGCTGGGGCCAATGTCGCCACCGGTCTGCCGCGACAGGTTGCCGATGCGCAGCACGCTGCCCGGGTGATCGCGGGCGACGTCGGCGGCGCCGCGGGCGATCATCTGTACCAGCTCCCAGGTGCCGTAGTGAATGGCGTTCTTTCTGACGTGGCCGACCAGGCGCAGGTGCTCGCCGTCTTGCAGCGACACGCCGTTGTCGAGGCGGCCATTTTGGGCGGTGCCGATGCTGACGCTGGACGACGCGGCGGCCGCACCAAAAGCCGCGCGCTCCGGGTCGTCGGGATCCAACTGCAGGTCGCTGGGGCTGACGGGAGCCGCTGGCGCAGCAGCCGGAGTCGCAGGTACGGCAACCAGGACGGCCGCCGCAAGCTGCGCGGTTGTTGAGACGTCGGATTGGACGGTACCAGGAGTCGGTTGGCGCTGACTGCAAGCGCAGGTCAAGACCGCGGCCAGCGCCCATCCGGTAAGCCATGGACTGTGAGCACCCGGCGGTGCGGCGGCGACCATCGCCGCCAGGGTAGACTGCCGGCAAGGCCCGTCAATGGCGCGCAGCAAAACCGGCGCGGTGGGCGCGAACGTGATCAGAGGCTAGGGGTGATGTGAGCGGCAGCGGCGAGAAAAAGAACGTCCCCGGACTGGCGGCAATTGGGGCGGGCAGGGGGGCCACCAGCCCGGGGATCGTTTGTGGCACGCTGTGCTGACCCAACGCCTTCCAGTGGTGAGTGAACCGCGGCGGTCAGCATCGCCCGGGGTTCGTGTGGCAGGCGCCACGGGAGCAAGCTTAGGGCCGCCCGCGGCGCCCGTAAAGTCGACAAGCGATTTTTTCATCCTCTGAAATTTGTCGCCTGGCGGCTCGCCGTGCAGTGCAACTTATTGTTTTATAGCTTATTCATCATTCGTGATGACGCCATTGGTGTCCTTGAACGCGTTTTTCCGTGACGCGCAGATGACAATCGCTATTTCCATCCATTGAGAGAGCGGTCACTTGCCGCGACAAGCCCGCTGGCGGAGGCGGTCGGCCCACCGCATGCCGGCGCCAAGGAGATCGGCTGGCTGGGCCTGACGCCGTGCTCGTGGCCAGCAGAACCGCTAGACTGCGCCTTGCCCACTGCCTGCGCCGGCCAATCTCGTCGCCGCGCGGCCGGTGGGCGCCCGGAGAACCATGGCCTTCGACCCCGAGCGCTTCCTGACCGCGCAGCAACACTTGTGGAGCGGCCACGCGGCGGCGCTGCACGAGCTGACCGCCGGTCGCAAAGAAGGACACTGGATCTGGTATGTGTTCCCGCAGATCGCGGGGCTGGGCTACTCGCACCAATCGATGACCTATGCGCTGGGCGGGGCAGAAGACGCGCGGGCCTACTTCGCACACCCGGTACTGCGGCAGCGCCTGTGCGACGTCACGGCGGCGGTACACGGTCATGCTGCCGCCGGCGCGTCGCTGGCGTACCTGATGGGCGGCCGCATCGACGCGCAAAAGCTGGTGTCGTCGCTGAGGCTGTTCGACCAAGCCCTGGCCACCGCCGACCCGGACCCAGAGAGCGATCAATTCAGCGCCCACGCCGGCGCCATCTTGGACGTTGCGGAGCGGCAGGGGCTGCCGCGCTGCACGCACACACTGCGGGCCGTCGCCGCCAGGCCATGACCGACGGCGCAATAACCGTGACACGCAGAGTCCGAAGCCATTGACGGCGCGCGCCGGCCAGTGGTACTTGCTCCGTGCGTTTCTGTAAACAAGAGGGTATCCATGCGCAAGCAAACTTCGGTTCATCGTGCGGCGCTGTTTGCGCTTTGGCTGTGCGCGCTGCCGTTGGCGCTCGCCAGCTGCGGCGAAGAGACCTCGACCGGCGAGGACGGCGTGGGTGCCACAGCCGGCGGCGGTGACGGCGGCGCGCTCAACCTCGCCGACTCGGCCACGTTGACCGGCGGCGTCGAACTGCTGGTCGACAGCGTACAGCCGCCCGTCGGCCCGCCCGGTGGCGGCACCTACGCCATCGTGCGCGCCATCGGCATGGGCCCCGGCACGCGGATCCACTTTGGCGCGGCTGAAGCCAAGCTGCTCAAGGTCGTCGACCCTTCGCGGGCGGTGGTGCAAGTGCCGTCGGGCGCGCCCGGCCAGGTCGATGTGCGGGTCGAGCTGCAGGGCGGCGCCTCGGGCACGCTTGCCAAGGGATTTTCGTATGTCGCGGCGTCCGCGGCAGCGCCGACGCTGGCCAAAGTGCTGCCACCCAAGGCGCTGTCGTCGGGCGGCACGCCGTTGGTCATCGAAGGCGGTGCGCTCGGCCAGGGCGCCCTGCTGTTCGTGGGCTGGATCCCGGTGCCGGCAGAGTGGGTCGACGCGACCACGCTCAACGCGGTGTCGCCGCCGTTGCCGCCAGGCGCCGTGGATGTGGCCGTCACCAACCCCGATGGTCAATCGGCGCTGTTGGCCGCTTCGTTGCAGATCGGCGACAAGGCCGGCACAGCGCCAGCCCGGCGGCGGGCACCACGGCCGGCGGCCAGACGGTGACGCTGGCGGGCGCCAACCTCGACAAGGGCGCGGTGCTGATTTGGGGCGGCGAGCACGTGCCACAGCTGACCATCGACTCGACGACGTCGGCCACGGTGGTGACCCCCAAGCATGCGGCTGGCGCGGTCGACGTCACGATCATCAACCCCGACGGCCAGTCGGCGACGTTGCCCAACGGCTTTGTGTACATGTTCGACGTGCCGGCGGTCTACACCGTGGACCCAAAGGCCGGCATCCTCGCCGGCGGCAACACCATCGCGCTGTCGGGCTACGGCTTTGAGGCCGGCATGGCGGTGCACGTGGGCAGTAAGCCATGTGACAAGGTCGCCGTGCAAGACGCCAGCAGCGCCAGCTGTACGGTGCCGGCGGGCGACGCCGCGGGTCCGGTGGCCGTCAAGGTCACCAATACCAAGGGTCTGCAAGGGCAGCTGCCCAAGGCCTACACCTACCTGACCTCGGTCGCCGCCGAGATCAGCGCCGTGCTGCCGAGCAACGGCACGCCCTCGGGCGGCATCCCGGTGGTGGTCAAGGGCAAGAACCTGCCCGAAGGCGTCGAGGTGACCATTGGCGGCAACAAGGCGGTGGCCATCGCACCGCCGTCGGCAGAGGTCGCCGCAGTGACGCTACCGCCGGGCAAGCCCGGCCCGGTCGATGTCGCGCTCGTGGTCAAGGGGCAAGTCATCGCGTCGGCCAAGGGCGCGTTTGTGTACGACGAGCCGCAGCCGCCCGTCATCACCAAGGTGAGTCCGCCCACCGGGCCGGCCGCCGGCGGCATCACCGTGGTCGTCGAAGGTACCAACCTGCCAGCCAATCCGACCCTGACCTTTGGCGCGGCATCGGCGCAAGTGGTATCGGCTGCCGCGACTGCGATCGTGCTGGTGCTGCCACCGGGCAGCGCGGGACCGGTCGATGTGACCGTGTCGGGCATCGGCGGGTCGGCGACCAGCAAAGGCGGCTTCACCTACCAGGCCGCAGTGGCACCAACCGTGTCGGCAGTAGTGCCCAGTAGCGGCCCCGCGGCCGGCGGCATCGTGGTGGTGGTCCAGGGCAAGGACCTCTCGGCCAAGAGCAAGGTGCTGTTCGGCGGCAAAGCTGCGGCGACGACGTACCTGTCGGGCAGTGAGGGCATTGGCGTGCTGCTGCCGCCCGGCGACCCGGGATCGGTCGACGTGGTAGTGCAGACACCGGGCTTTGCCGATGCGGTCCTTAAGAGCGGATTTTCGTACAACCCGGCGGTTGCCGGTGGCCCCAAGCTGGCGCTGGTCGCCATTCAACCGACGCAGAGTCCAACCACCGGCGGCGCTTGGGCGCTGCTCAAGGGTGCCAACCTGCCGCAGGGCTGCAAGGTGTTCTTTGGCAGCAACGAGGCCAAAGACGTGCTGGTGCTGGGCCAGGACCTGGTGGCGGCGCGCATCCCGGCCGCGGCGGGCGCTGGCGCGGTCGACGTGTCACTGGTCGATCCGCAAAGCCAGGCCGGCGCCAAGCTGACCAATGCGCTGACCTACTACGATCCCAAGGATGCCAAGGGCCCGCCGCCCAAGCCTGCTGGTGGTGACGCCCGCGTTGCCGCAAGGCCCCAAAGACGTCTACGTGGACAGCCCGACCGGCGAGAGCGCGGTGCTCAAGGCCGGCTACACCGTGGTCGCCGATGACAAAGTCGGCAAGGCCCCGGCGATCGAGATGCTGGTGCCGGCGACCGGCCCCGTGCCGGGTGGGACCTGGGGCAAGCTGCTCGGAGCCGACCTGCAAAAGGGCGCGCGCCGTGTTTGGCGTGCGACCGGCCGCCGAGTCACAGCAGTTGGATGCCGGCATGCTGCGGGTGGTCGCGCCGCCCGGCGATGTCACCGGCGCCGTCGAGGTGCTGGTGCTCAACCCTGACGGGTCGTGGGCCAGTCAGCAGAAGGGCTTTGACTACACCGATCCGGCGACGCTGGGGCTTGGCCCCAAGCTGACCGGCATCGACCCCGCCAAAGGCGCGACCAAGGGCGGCACGTTGGTGACACTGCTTGGCACGGGGCTCGATGAAAAAGGCCTGGGCTGGTTCGGCAACTTGCCGTCGACGGGGAGCAAGACCGTCACTGGCGGCATCCAGGTCGCCACGCCCGGCCACGGCCCGGGCACCATCGACGTACGCCACACCGACGAAGAAGGCCGCACGGTGCTCTTGGCCGGTGCGTACAGCTTTACGCCGCCGCCCAAACCCTTGGCGGTGACCCCAGGCCAGGGCCCCAGCACTGGCGGCACCTTCGTGACCATCGCCGGCACCGACTTCGATACCAGCAGCGCGGCGCTCATCAAGGTGCTGTTCTGCACCAACTTCGCCGCCAACCAGGACTGCGCGGCGGTGCCGGCCGGCGAAATCAGCGCCAAGTCCAAGACCGAGATCGTGGTCGCCGCCCCGGCGCACGTGGCAGGTCTGGCTGATGTGGTGGTCGTCAATCCGGATGGTCAGCCCGGCGTGGCGGCGCAGGCGTACCTGTACCTGCCGCCGCCCAAGATCCTGGACGTCAAACCGTCGAGCGGCAGCACGCTCGGCGGCACCGTGGTGACGCTGACCGGTACTGGCTTTCAGTCGGGCGCCGAGGTGCTGGTCGGCGGCGCCAAGGGCAGCGAAGTCAGCGTCGACAGTGGCACCAAGCTGACGTTCAAGACCCCGCCAGGCGCTGCGGGGCCGGCCGCGCTCGTCGTCGTCAACCCCGACAAGGCCCAGCACCTGCTGCAAGGCGGCTTTGTCTACATCGCGCCGCCCAAGATCATCGCCGTGTTCCCGACGCTTGGGCCCGAGACCGGCGGCACCGTGGTCACCATCCAGGGCGAGGCGTTCGTACAGGGCGTCCAAGGCAGCAAGGTCGAGATCGGCGGTAAGCAGGTGCCCGACCAAGACCTGACCATCAAGTCGGCTGAGATCATCCAGATCAAGACCCCGGCCGGCACCGGCCCCGCGGCAATCAAGGTCATCAACCCCGACGGCCAATTCGCGGTCAAGTCGGGGGCGTTCGTGTACATCCCGGTGGTGCCGCCGCCCAAGATCACCTACACCACGCCGAAATTCGCACCCACTGGCGGTGGCACTTTGGTCAGCGTCTACGGCCAGGGCTTCTTGGAGGGCATGCAGGTCGCGTTTGGCAACAACGCAGTCGGCTGGACCAGCGGCAGCAACGTCACGGTGCTCAACAACGGCACGCTGGCGATGGTGACGACACCGCCCATGGACCCCGGCATGTGGAGCATTCGCGCCACCAACAGCGACGGCCAGACCGGCACGCTCGACGACGCGTTTGAGATGACCACCGCGCTGGCGTTGCCGGGCCTGGGCTTTGGCGGCGTCATCCCCAACCGCGGCCCCATCAAGGGCGGCTACAAGGTCGTCGTCTACGGCCAGGGCTTCTTGACCGGGGTCAAGGTCTACTTCGGCAACAGCACCACGGCCAACTGGACCGAGGCGACCAGCGTCACGCGGTTGGGTCCGACGCTGTTAGAAGTCGTGGTGCCCGCGTGGCCCAAGACCGAAAAGACCGATCTGCGCATCGTCAACCCGGTCGTCGGCGGCAAATCGGCCGAGGTGGTCGGCAAGCAAGCGTGGACCTACGGCCAGGCGGTGGTCCTGACGACCCGCGGCCACCGGCTGCCGCCCGACGTCAGCCAGGCCGACAACCAGGCCATCGTGTTCGATGCCAATGGCGACGGGCTGAACGACGTCCTGGTCATGAAATACGAGACATGGGAAGGCTCGCGCGACGACCTGTTCATCCAGGTCAAAGACGAGAACGGTAAGCCCGGCAAGTTCGTCGACCAGTCGGTGGCGCTCTTGCCCGCGCTGACCAACTACCCCTATGGCTACCGGTGGGATCCGATCGCCACCGACGTCGACAAGGACGGCGACATCGACGTGATTTTCCGCAACAACCCGGGCTGGCAGCACCTGCTGCTGTACCGCAACCAGGGCGACGGGCAGTTCAAGATCGAAAACCTGGGTACCTTCACGAGCTTCAACACGGTCAAGCGTCTGATTTCTGGCGATCTGACCTGCGACGGCATCGATGACTTGCTGGTGGTCGCCAACAACGCCCAAAAATACATCCTGGTCGGCAACGGCAAGGGTGGTTTCACGGCCAAGACCGGGGTGTTTCCCAACCACACTGAGCCATCGATGTCGGCGGCGATCGGCGATATCGACAAGGACGGCGACAATGACATCGTGGTGGTCAACGATCAGGCCTTCCAGAATCGCCTGTACCTGAACAATTGCAATAACGTCGCCAAGGGCCAGCCCCACAGCTTCGGCGACGCGCAATACGGCAACGGCAAGAACTTTCCGATCTCGGGGTTCAACTCGCGCGACGTGCAGTTGGTCGATATCAACGGCGATCAGTGGCTCGATGTGGTGCTGGTCAACTGGGGCCAGAGCACGCGCCTATACCTGAACAACGGCGGCAACTTCACCAACGACAATGGCTTACTGTTTCCGCAGACCGAGGCGCTGGTGTATTCGGCCCGCGTGCACATGGCCGACGTGGACTTGGACGGCGACAAGGACATGGTGGTGCTCAAATACCGCGCCGATGGTCAGTATTGGCCCAATCTGTACCTGTCGAACCTGGCGCAGGGCGGTCAGGGCGGATTCGTCGATGCCAGCAAGGTCAACGTGCCGGCCTTCCGCGGAGAAGATGGCACCGACGTGCAAGTAGCCGACCTCAATGGCGACAAACTGCCCGACCTGTACCTGACCCGGACCAACCACCAGGACTGGCTGTTCTTGAACAACGGCTACGCCGAAGACAAGGCGATGACCGACGCCAACCGCGTGCCCAAGGGCTCGTTTGCCAACAACACCATCTACGGCCTGCCCGAGACCACGCTCGACCACACCAGCGGCGACGCGGGCGACATCGACGGCGACGGCGACCCCGACATCGTGATGGTCACCAACCTGAGCAGCTACGGCCAGTCGGTGCGGGTGTGGGTCAACGACGGCAGCGGTGCCTTCTTTGACGAGTCGAGCGTGCGGGCCCCGGACATCGGCTGCCACGCGCAAAAAGTCCGCCTGGTCGACCTGAACAAAGACAAGGACTTGGACTTGCTGGTCGCCTGCTACTACAACGGCAACAGCACCACCGGCGGCTTGCGGCAGTTGGCCAATGACGGCAAGGGCAAGTTCAAAGACGTGTCGAACACCAACATGCCCGGCGCCTATACCAGTGAGTACTTCTATGACATCGAGGTGGGCGATCTCGACGGCGACGGCGACCCCGATGCGATTGCGACCGGCACCAACGGCTACACGGCGCGCATGATGGTCAATGGCGGCGACCCGTTCAACACCGGCGGCGCCTACTTCTTTGTCAACAACAACCTGATGAACATCGGCTGGACTGGCATCCACTTCAAAAGCGTTGCCATTGGCGACCTGTCGGGCGACGGCCAGGCCGACGTGTACCTGGGCACCAACACCCAGAACCAGCTGTGGCACAACAAGGGCGGCGGCACCATGCAAAACGTCAGCGTGTCGCACCTACCGAGTCTTTCGGACGACACCCGCAAGGTCATCATCTGCGACGTCGATCTGGACAAGGACATGGACTTGTTCGTCATCGACAACGGGCCGATTCGGCTGAACCTGTCAGAGCTGGACCACAAGTACTCCGACATCACCGCGTCGCACCTGCCGACGGGGCTGGGCGGCAACGGTCAAGGCGGCGCGGTCGCCGACCTCGACTTTGACGGCTACCCGGACATCGTGACCGCCAACTGGAACCAGCAGAACGTGCTTATGCTCAACCAGAGCGCAGGCGCTTTTGCCAACTTTACCGGCCAGATGCCGCCGGACACCGACTACAGCCGCGACATCGTGATTGCCGACTTTGACCTGGACGGTCGGCCCGACGTGTTCGTGTGCAACGCCGGGCAGAACCGGATCTACTGGAACGAGACGCCGCTGCAGTAGGCGCAGACGGCGGCGAGCAGGCTACTTGCGCGCCTTGGGGCGCTTCTGACCATCGTGCTTCTGGCGCGCGAGGTCAGCAGAGGCCTTGTCCTGCATGCGCTCCAGCTTGGCTTTCTCGCGGCCGGTGACCTTGCCATCGGCCTGAGCGCGGTTCTCGGCGCGCTGAATCTTGCGCTGGTCGGCGCGGGCCTTGGCGGCTTCGGGCCGGGTCAGCTCACCGGACTGCACGCCCTGCTGGATGCGGGCCTTTTGCTTGGCCTGGCGGGCGTCGTGGCGCATGGGTTTGGCGGCCGGGCTGGCGGCAAAGGCCGGAACCGAAAGCGACAAGGCAAGGGCGACGAACAAGCAGCGCATCCACATGGGTGACTCCGATTGGGTTGGGACAAGGGGCATCGGACGACAGCGTCCGATCTGATGGACACGCGGCTACAACGAATGGCAAAAGCGCGCCGCGCGGCTACTCACTGACCGTCACCCGCGTGACCTGGACCGGCGTCCGCGGCCGATCCTGGCTGGTCGGCGTAGTCTCAATGGCCTTGATGACCTCCATGCCGCTGGTCACCTTGCCAAACACCGGATGCTGGCTCTGGCCCGGCGTGAACCAGTCCAAGAAATTGTTGTGCACGGTGTTGATGAAGAACTGGCAACTGCCGCTATTGGGCCGGCCGGTGTTGGCCATCGACAAGGTGCCTGGTTCATTGGACAAGCGCGCGACATGCTCGTCGCGGATGGTGCCGTGCGGCGAGTCGCCGGTGCCGGCGCGCGGGCTGTTGGGGTCGCGGCTGTAGGGGCAGCCGAACTGGATCATGAAGTTCTTGATGACGCGGTGAAAGTGCAGGCCGTCGTAGAAGCCTTCTTTGGCCAGCCGCACGAAGTTGCCAGCAGTAATCGGCATCTTGTCGACGTACAGTTCAATGGTGAAGTGGCCAAGCGTGGTTTCGACGAGCGCGGTGGGGTTGGGCATGGGACTGTCCTTGAAAGCTCAGGTTGTTGGGCACCGCAGCGGCGGCATTGAGGCGCGAAACTACGGTAAATTGAGGGGCGGTGCAACGGCCGGGCCGGTGTGCGAGCGCCGAGGGCGTCGGCGAACTTCTGGCCTGATTCTATACAGAATCGCCTTGAGGTGAGATCAAACCCACCGCAAGAAAGGAGCGGCGAGTCGGCTTGCAAAGCCGCGAGCTTGCGACCCACCGAGCAAGCAAGAACGGCAATCGCCGACGACCTCGGGTCATCGCGATCCTGCATAGCTACTTGCCACACGCCGCCTTGGGCGAAACCACCTTGCGGATCCGAAAGTTCTCGGTGTCGGCCACGTACCATAGGCCCGCGCCGCCAACGAGCACGCCGCGTAGACCCTTGAAGCGGGCGTCGGCGAACGCGCCCTCGGCGTAGCCCGGTGTGCCGTTGCCGGCCAGGGTCTTGGTCTCGCTGAACGCCACCGTGCGCAGGCTGCCGTTGCCGGCGTCGGCGACGACCAGCACGCCATTGCCAAACGCGAGGCCCGCCGGCTCGTTCCACAGGCTGTTGAGCGGCACCTCGTCTTTGTAGCCCTTGGTCGAACCGGCGTAGGTGCTGACCTTGCCGGCGGCGATCTTGCGGATGCGGTGGTTGCCGCTGTCGCTGACGTACACGTTGCCGTCGCCGTCGACCGCGATGCCGGTCGGTGCGTTGAAGGTTGCCTGCAGCGCGTCGCCGTCGGCCGAGCCGATGCCGCCCTTGCCGGCAAAAAGCGTGACGGTGCCGTCGAGCGCGACTTTGCGCACGCGGTGGTTGGCGGCCTCGACGACCAATAGCGCGTTTTCTTTGGCGGACCACGCGATCCCTGCTGGCTCGTCAAACTTGGCCGCCTTGCCCTGCCCGTCGGCGAAGTCGCCCAGCGCCTTGGGGTCCAAGGTGCCCGCTTCGGCTGCATCGCCGGCCAACGTCGTCACATTGCCGTCCGCATCCACTTTGCGAATGCGCTGGTTAAAGCGGTCGGCGACGTACAGCGCGCCATCACCACCGAATGCGAGCCCCGATGGCCGCCAAAAACGCGCGCTGTTCGGCCCGCCGTCGACAAAGCCATCCAGACCCTGGCCGGCGAAGGTGGTCACGGCGCCGAGTGCGGTGACCTTGCGGATGCGCGCGCCGCCCGAGGCGGCATCGGCGACGTACAGCGTTCCTGATGCGTCGATGGCCAGCGCCACCGGTTCACTGAACTTGGCTTGTGCACCCGTGCCGTTGGCGAATCCAGCTTCGCCGGCGCCGGCGAGCGTGCTGACCGCATCGGCGCCGACCTCGCCTTTGCACTTGCCGGCCGCGCACTTGTCCGGGCTGGTGCAGGCGTCGCCGTCGTCGCAGCCGGTGCCATCGGCCGCAGCTTGGCCCTTGCAGTCGCCGGTCTTGCTGTCGCAGGCGTCTGCCGTGCACGGGTCCTTGTCGTCGCAGACCTTGGCGCTGCCGGTGCAGGTGCCGCTGCTGCACGCATCGGCGGTCGTACAAGGGTTGTTGTCGTCACACGAACCGCTGGCCAGCGGCGCAGTCGCGCAGGTGCCGGTCTTACCGTCACAACTGTCGGTGGTGCACGCGTTTTTGTCATCGCAGTCTTTGGCTGTGCCCTTGCAGGCGCCGCTCGCGCACGCGTCGCCGCTGGTGCACGCGCTGCCGTCGTCGCACAAGCTGCCGTCCTTGTCGGGATTGAGTGCGCAGCCAGTCTTGCTGTCGCACGCCTTGACCTGGCAGGCCGTGGTGGCGTCGGGGCAGTCCACGGGCTTGCTGGCGCACTTGCCGCCCTTGCAGGCCTCGCCGGTTGTGCAGGCGTCGCTGTCGGTGCAGACGCCACCATCGGCGACCGGGTCGAACTTGCAGGCGTTGTCGACGCAGGCGTCGGCGGTGCAGGCGTTGCCGTCGTCGCAACCGGTCTTGCCGGCGTCGCCGCAGGTGCCGCTACTGCACAAGCCCTGCTTGCACGCGGGCAACTGGCAGCTGGCGGTGTTGTTGGCGGTGGCGCAGCCGGTCTTGGGGTCGCAGCTGTCGTCGGTGCAGCTGTTGGCGTCGTCGCAGACCTTGGCGGCGCCGGCGCAGGCGCCCTTGTCGCTGCAGGCGTCGCCGGTGGTGCAAGCGCTGCCGTCGTCGCAGGCGGTGCCAGTCTTGG
This sequence comes from Pseudomonadota bacterium, assembly GCA_005792545.1. Taxonomy (GTDB): domain Bacteria; phylum Myxococcota_A; class UBA9042; order UBA9042; family UBA9042; genus SXRM01. The sequence continues at coordinate 43,939 of SXRM01000417.1, forward strand.
CCGCGTGGGTGCAGCCCTGCCCGCCGCAGGCGTCGGTCGTGCACGGATTGCTGTCGTCGCAGCTGCCAGTGCCTGTGCAATTGCCGGCTTTGCAGGTGTCGTTCTGGGTGCAGGCGCTGCCGTCGCTGCAGGTCGCGCCGTCGGCCAGGGTCACAGCAGCGCACTTGCCGGACTTGCTGTCACAAGTGGCTACGCCACACGCGGTGTCGTTGGCGTGGTCGCACACGACCACTGACTTGGCATCGAGCGCGCACACCAGCTTGTCGCACACCACCTTGCCGTTGCACGGGTTGCCGTCGTCTTCACTGGTGCAGTCGCTGTCATTGGCGCAGGCCTTGCAGGCGCCGCTGTGCTGCGAGCAGGCGCCGCTTTGGCACGAGTCGCTGCCGTTGCAGGCCAGGCCGTCGTTGCATGCGGCGCCGTCGCTGACGTTGCCGTGCTTGCAGCCGGCCGCCTTGTCGCAGGTGTCGGTGGAGCAGGGGTTGTCGTCGTCGCACAGTGTCGCCACCGCGGAGCCCGAGCACACCCCGGCAGAGCAAGCGTCGCCGCCCGTGCACTTGTCGCCGTCGTCGCACTTGCCACTGCCCTGCGCGACAAACGCGCATTTGCCATCGGCGCCACAGGCGTCGGCGGTGCAGGTGTTGCCGTCGTTGCAGGCCGCCTTGCCGACGCACAAGCCCTTGGCGCAGGCGTCGCCGCTGGTGCAAGGCTTGCCGTCGCTGCACGCAAAGCCGTCGGGCCGCAGCTTGGTCGCGCAATCTGCGCTGGCGGGCGAGCACACGGCCAGCAGGCACGGGTTGTCGGTGGCGCAGGGGCTGGTGCCGCCGGGCGCACAGATTCCGCCCTGGCACTTGTCGCCAGTGGTGCACAGGTTGCCGTCTTCGCACGCAGTCGGGTCTTTGGGCAGACTGGCGCAGCCCTTGGCTTTGTCGCAGGTGTCGTCGGTGCAGGCGTTGGCGTCGTCACAGGTCGCGGTAGCGCCCGCGCACAAGCCGAGCGCGCAGGTGTCGGCGCCGGTGCACGCATTGCCGTCGTTGCACGGCGCGCCGTCGATAGCGGTGCCGGTGCATGCGCCGGCCAGGCACACATCGGCGGTACACGGGTTCTTGTCGTCGCAGGCCTTGGGTTTGCCGATGCAGCCGCCCTGCTTACAGGCTTCGCCGCTGGTGCAGGCGTCGCCGTCGTCGCAAGTCTTGCCCTCGGCCCACGCGTGCTGGCAGCCGGCCAGTGCGCTGCAGTTGTCGTCCGTGCACGGATTCTTGTCGTCGCAATTGAGCTTGGCGCCGGCTACGCAAGCGCCGTCTTTGCAAGTGTCGGGGCCGGTGCAGTAGCTGCCGTCGGCGTTGCACGGGGTGCCGTCGGCGGGCGGGTTCTGGCAACCCTTGGCGGGGTCGCAGGCGTCGGTGGTGCAGGGCTTGCCGTCGTCGCACAGGGCCGTGCCGGCCGCGGGCTCGTCGGTGGCGCCGTCGCAGTCGTCGTCTTTGCCGTTGCAGACCTCGACGGTGGCAGCGGCACCGTCGCAGGCCGAAAGCCCGGCCTCGCCGCAGACGCGGCTGCCGGTGCAGGTACCGACGCCGCACACGGTTGCCAGCTTGTCGGCGATGGCACGCGGACCGCACGCACATTGGGCGAGCGCGCCGCCGTCGGTGCGCACGCACTGCAAGACCAGGCCGCTGTCGGTGCTCGGCGCCGGCTGGCAGGCGTAGCCAGGGCCGCAGTCACTGTGCCCCTGGCAGGCCACGCCGCAATAGCGACCCAGCGCGCCGTAGTCGACACACGCGGCGCCGGGGTGGCCGGGCCCTTTGCACTGGTCGCTGGTCGCACACGGATCGCACAGGCGGCCGGCCTTGGCCACGCACCACGGACCGGGCTTGCTGGCCGTGGCCACGCTGCGGCAGGTGGAGTTGGCGTCGCAGGCGCCAGCGGGGCACGGAACGGCGCACGCTTTGGAATTGTCGGCGTGGACGAGGCACAGACCGCTGCCGGTGCAGTCGGCGTCGACGGTGCACGCGCAGCCATGGCCGCCGGGACACACCCACGCCTGGGCCTCGGCGGTAGAGGCGCCGGGCAGCTCGACCTGCTGGGTGGCCTCGAGCTTACCGGCGTCGGCTACTGCGTCATCGCCGGCCGGCGCGTCGCCGATCGAGCAACCGGCGAGCGCGCCAGCGACCAGCAACACCAGAGCGCAGGGCCACGCAACAACAGCGGGCGGGCGCACGCGCGACATCGGCCGCGAAGCGGTCGAGCAGGGGGAAATCAGGGTCATCGGACTCCGCAAGGACCGGCCGCGCGGCGCGTGGCGGCGGCCCGGATTGCGCATCTTAGTGGTGTGCCCAAACGCGCACAAGATTTCGTTCGCCGCCAGGCATTCGGGCAAACTCGCTGCACGGCGCGCACATACCCGTGACGGTTTTGCGCCAGCGACGGGTTTGGTGGCACCCTGCATCCTGGGCGTGCCCGCGCCACTTTCCCCGTGGCGTTTGGCTGGGTAGCGCTCAGATGCAGGTTCGGGTGGGCGCACCCGTGCAGCGCTGCGCTGATGCGGCGATCGATGACGCAAGGGCCCGGACCCGGGACCAAAACTGCCGCACGCGACGCCAACTTTTCAATTTGCTTAGAAACACGGAGGACACCATGGCCAGCGACAAGGACGACCACAAGCCGCTCGATGGCGTGCGACAGTGGCTGGCCAAAGAGGCACCGAGCGCTACCGAACGCGCCGAAGCCATAGACAAGCTGGACCTGCAGCTGGATGAGGTGCTCGACGTATCGCGTCGCCTGGCCCACAACCTGGCCGGTCGGCCCGACGCGTGGGGCGATCCGCAGGTACAGGCCTTGCAAGCCGAGCTCGCAGGTCTGCGCGGCGAATTGTTGCAGCGCTGGATCGACCTGGTGGTCGCTGTGCGCCTGAGCGGCACGCGGCTGCGCCCGGAGGTCCGACCGACCTTTCGGCGCATTGAGTCGCGCGGCCCCAACTGGGACGACATCCGCGACCGCCCGACCAACGAATACCCGGCGGCCCGCGCCTCGTCGGGATCGTATGTCCAGCTCGACGACGGCCAACGGCAGCGCCTGCAGGCGGCGCTGAGCGGCCAGCACGCGGCGCTGAGCGGCCAGCACGCGGCGGCGGTCGCACCCTCGGTGTTTCCGCTGCAGCTGGCGCAGGCGGTGCGGGCGGAGCTCGGCGACATGCCAACCACGATCGACAGCGAGGAAGCCTTGCGTGCCGAACTCAAAGTGCTGGTGCGCTGCACAAGGCCGGAGCGGCAGGAGGGCTGGCGGTCGCTGCCCCCGGACGTGCAAGTACCGATCATCGCCCACATCGCCGCGCGCGCCCGCCGCCTGCAAGAGCCGATGATTGCCCCGCTGCTGGCGCAGCTCGACGTCGATCGGCAGATCGAGACGCTGTTCAACGCGCTGTCGCGGTACACCAAGGAAGAAGCGCCGGGGTTCGTCTACGGCCTCGCGCGATCCCACGGCGCCCGCGGCGAGAGCTGGACCAGGGACGCCCAGGATCACCTTGCAATGCTCAACGAGCTCATCGCCGTGCGCGCCGAGCCCACCAAGGCCAACCCGGAGCGCGAAATCGCCAAGCTGGAAGGCATGCTCCAAGACGAGGCCGAAGACGACGCCATTGTCGAGCAATTGGATGCCGTCTTGGCTGCTGGCGCCGGCAAGACCGACCTACGCCTGGTGCGCATGTGCCGCAAAAAGCTGGATTTACTCGGCAAGCACGCGCGCTTCAAGCCGCTTCGCAAGGCCATCAAAGAAGCCGACGAAGTGGACGAGGCGCCCGAGCGCCAGGCTGGTCCGCCGCCCGAGTGGCCGCTGTGGGCGCAGGTACGCGGCAAGCGCGCGGCGATTATCGGCGGCGATCCGCGTGAAGAGCCGCGGGCGCGCATCGAGGCGGCGTTTGAGTTCGCGTCGCTGACTTGGGAGGGCATCGACCAGGTGCGCCAGGTCGAGACGCTGTGCACGCAGGTACGGTCGGGCGGGGTTGATCTGGTCATCTTGCTGCAGAGCCTCATCAATCACAGTGTTTGCGGCAAGATCGTAGACGCGTGCCGCAGCGCCAAAGTGCCGTTTGCCGCGGTCGAGCGCGGGTACGGCGTCGAGCGGATCCGGCTGGCGATCGAGCAGGACTTGGGCAAGCGGGAAGGGTAGCAAGCGGCTCAATGGCAGAATCGATGTCGGGCGCAGAACGCTGATCACGGTGGGTGCCCTGGTCTGGGTTGGCAACCATCCAACTCGTTCCGAATTCATCGCCCAGCGGTTGCCTTGGCACGCACTTTGCAGGACAGTGCCCGCACCCGGTCCCTGCCGGCCGGCGGCGCGCGCCGATGTGCGCTGGCGACGCGATGACTGCCCAGGACGACCCCTCTACCGACTCGGCGCCGCGCTTGCGCATCAGCAATCGCAGTGTGGCAACCGGCCACTGGCGGCTGCACTTTCTGGTCGCGCCCGATGGCTCAGTGAGCGCAGCCGCGCACCGCCTGGCGGTCGGCGCCACCGTGATTGGCCGGCAGCCGACGGGCGAACACACGCTGCCCGTCGAGGACGCGTCGTTGTCGCGGTCGCATCTGCAGGTGGAGTGCAAGGCAGGGCCCGACGCGGTGCTGGTGCGCGACCTGCAGAGCAAAAACGGCGTATACCACTCCGGTCTGGCGACGATGGACGCGCGCGCTGGCCAGGGCGCGGTCTTACGATTTGGTCGTTGTGTGGCGGTGCTGGAGTACGTGCGGGGCGAACTGCGGCCGAGCAACGACGGGCTGCACCGCGAAGTGCCGGGCGAGTCGGCTGCGGCGCATGCGCTACGCGCCGACCTGCGCTATGCCGCGACAACCGGACATCCTGTGCTCATCGAGGGCCCAACGGGGTCGGGCAAGGAGTTCGCGGCCGGCGCCATCCACCGGCTGAGCGGGCGCAAAGGGGCGCTGGTTCGGTTCAACACGTCAGCGATCCCCGATACTCTTTTGGAATCGACACTTTTCGGCCACGAGCGCGGAGCCTTCACCGGCGCCCGCGACGCCGCCCGCGGCCTGATTCGCGAGGCGGACGGCGGTACGCTGGTGTTTGACGAGGTGGGTGAACTGCCGCTGGCGCTCCAGCCCAAGCTGCTGCGCGCGGTCGAAGAAGGCTGCGTGCGGCCAATCGGCGGGTCGCGCGACGTGCCGGTGCAGATCCGGGTCGTGGCCTGCACCAACGCCAACCTGGAGCTGCTGGTCGAATTGGGACGCTTTCGCCGCGATCTGGCGGCGCGGCTGCGGGGTCACCACATCCGTGTGCCGGGCCTGGCCGAGCGCCGGCCGGATCTTCTGGCGCTGGCCGACGCGGTGCTGCCTCTGCCGGCCAACCTGCCAATTGGCGGCGTGCGGCACTGGCGGCAGGTTTTGGAGCCCGAGGTGGCTGAAGCGCTGCTGGTACACCCGTGGACCGATGGCATGCGCGAATTGCGCAGCGTGCTGGTGCACCTTTTGCGCGACGCGCCGCTGTTGTCGCAAGAGGAGCCCACGTTCACACTGGCGTCGCTGCCGCCGGCGATGGAGGCTTGGGCGTTGCAGCTGTTTGGCGACGCCGATGGCAAGAGCCGGGCCAAGCCGGAGCCGGGGGCCGATGCGGGCGATCGGCTGCGGCCGGGCCGGGCGGCGCTGATCGGGCTCGTGCAGGCCAATGAGGGCAACATCGAGGCGGTGGCGCGGGCGCTGGGGGTGCACCGGCGGCAGGTCTACCGGTGGTTGGCGATGGCGGGGATTGATCGGGTGGTGCTGAGGGAACTGCGCGCGGCAACGGAGCCTTCTGACCGCTGACCTGCTGGGCGTGTGACCCGCGGATCCACAAGACGGCCGCCCACCGGCCGCAATCGGCGATTTTGAGCGACGGATCCGAGGCGGCGCCGTGTGGCGTTGCCCCTCTCTGCCAGCCTGAGCGTTTGGGCTACTGAGACACCGCGCCCTGTCGCAGCTGGAACCGGACGCGATGTCCCAAGCGCGTAGCGCGGCCCGCGTCGGCCGCGTTCTTGCACGTCCAGTTGTCGCGTACACGCATCGTCGCTGCGGGTTGCTCGGCTTGGCACGACCCTTGCATGGCGTGGCCGCGACTGTCCCGCGCATCCAGCGCGCGCCCCCGCTACCGGTAGGCTGGAGCAGATTCAGTTGTCAGACGGAGGTTGCCATGGCGGTGCTTGGTTTCGGGCGAGGTTTCGGGTGGTTCGCGGTATTGGCGGTGGCCACGGTTGCATGCACCGACTTCGAAAAAGAGGCCAAGGCGACTGCGGCGGCCAAGGCTGCAGCGGCTGATGGCGGGGGCAGCCTTGGTGAAGGCGTGGGCGCGGCCGATACCGACACTGTGGTGGCTGACCTCCAGCCGGATGTGCCGCCTGACGTGCCACCCGATGTTGCGCCGGATGTGGGGCCAGAAACGGTCGACGCCGCGGACACGCCCGACGCGCCAGCGGAATTGCCGTGTCCGGCGACCTGCGACGACAACAAGACTTGCACCGACGACGCATGCACGGACGGAAAGTGTGTCAGCACCCCAAAATCGGGTAACTGTGACGACGGCAACGCTTGCACCGAGGGCGACAAGTGCGCGGCCGGCAGTTGTGTGGCGGGCGCGGCCAAGGCGTGCGACGACAAGAATGCCTGCACCAAGGACAGCTGCGACCCCAAGCAGGACTGCCAGTTTGCCAACACCACGGATGCCTGCGACGACGGCAGCAAGTGCACCGACAAAGATGCGTGCAAGGACGGCAATTGCACGGGCGCGGGGGTCGTGTGCGACGACAACAACCCCTGTACCGATGACAGTTGCGACAAGGTCGCAGGTTGCAAGCTCGCCAACAACGCCACGCCGTGCGACGACGGCAGCGCATGTACCACGGCCGACGCCTGCAAGGACGGCAAGTGCATAGCGGGCGCGCCCAAGGACTGTGACGACAAGGAAAAATGCACTGACGACAGCTGCGACGCGGCCAAGGGTTGTGTCAACGCGCCCAACAGCGCGACCTGCACGGACGGCAACGCATGCGCCTACGCGGGCCAGTGCCAGGCCGGCAAGTGCCAGCCCGAGCAGAAGAAGTCCTGCGACGACGGCAGCCCGTGCACCAAGGACGACACGTGCGACATCAAGCTGGGCTGCCAGCCCGCGCCAGTGGACAACGTCGATTGCAACGACGGCAACCAGTGCACCGTCGGCGACAAGTGCGCCGCGGGCAAGTGCGCGGCTGGCAAGGCTGTGCCGCCCATTGATGACAAGAACCCGTGCACCGACGACGTCTGCGACTCCAAGCTCGGCTTCGTCAATGAGCCCAACACGGCGGCCTGCAGCGACGGCGACGCGTGCACGACGGGCGAGAAGTGCTTCAAGGGCGTGTGCGGCAGCGGAACGCCAGTCGTGTGCGACGACAAGAACGCCTGCACGCTCGACACCTGCGACCCCAAAGCCGGCTGCGCCAACAAGCCCAACCTGGGCGATCTGTGTGATGACGGAGACAAGTGCACGGCTGGCGACAAATGCGACGGCGCCGGCAAGTGCGGCGGCGGTCCCGCCATGTGCGATGACGGCAATCCCTGCACCAACGACGGCTGCGACAAGGCCAAGGGCTGCACGGTCACCGACAACAAGGCCGCCTGCGACGATGCCAACAAGTGCACGGAGGCGGACCAGTGCGCGGCCGGGGCGTGTAAGGGCGGCGCGCAAAAGAACTGCGACGACAACGAGGTCTGCACCAAGGACGCGTGCTTGCCGACGACCGGTTGCGACTACACCAACGTCGTGGGCAGTTGCAGCGACAGCAACAAGTGCACGGAGCCCGACGCCTGTGCAAACGGCAAGTGCAAGGCCGGTTCGGCTGTCGTCTGCGACGACGGCAGTCCCTGCACGACCGACAGCTGCGACCCGGCCAAGGGCTGCGCAAAGAGCGACAACACAGCTGCCTGCGACGACGGCAATGCTTGCACCCACAACGACACTTGCTCAGTCGGCGCATGCAAGGGCGCAGCGGTGAACTGCGATGACAAGACCCCCTGCACGACCGACAGCTGCGACAAGCTCAAGGGCTGCGTCAACGCCGCCGTCAGCGACGGCGCGGTCTGTGACGACAACAACGACTGCACGGCTGGCGATGGCTGCAAGGCCGGCAAGTGCACGGGCACCGGCAAGAGCTGCGACGACGGAAAGCCGTGCACCAAGGACGGTTGCAGCAACAACGTGTGCAGCAACGTCATCGACACAAGCCTACCCTGCACCGACAGCAACGAATGCACGACCGGGGACACCTGCAGTGCCAACGGCACATGCACCTCGGCAGGCAAGAAGACCTGTGTCGATGGCAACGTCTGCACCACCAACGACGTCTGCCTGCCGGCCACTGGCTGCGACTACCCGTTCAACACCGCGGCCTGCAACGACAACGACGCCTGCACGACCATCGACCTGTGCACCCAGGGCGCGTGCAAAGGTGGCGCGCAACTGGTCTGCGACGACAACAACCCCTGCACCACCGACACCTGCGACAAAGCGTCCGGCTGCAAATTCGCCAACGCGAGCGACGGTGCAGTGTGCGACGACGGATCTAAGTGCACGGATCCAGACAAGTGCACGGCCGGAAAATGCGGCGGTGCGGTGGTGGTGTGCGACGACAAGAATGGGTGCACCAAAGACAGCTGCGACCCGGCTGCCGGCTGCAAGTTCAGCAACGAGGATGGGCCATGCGACGACATGGACAAGTGCACCAGCGCAGACAAGTGCAAGGGCGGCATCTGCGCGGGGCCCGTCCTGGTCAACTGCGATGATGGCAATTCGTGCACCAAGGATGCTTGCGCGCCGCTGACTGGTTGCGCGAGCACTGCCAACGACGCAGCGCTGTGCGAGGACGGCGACCAGTGCACGACCGGCGACAAGTGCGCCAACAAGGCCTGCGTGGCCGGCGCGCAGACGCCGTGCGACGACAAGAACCCATGCACGGCCGATAACTGCGATAGCCTGACCGGCAAATGCGTCTTTGCCGACCTGCCGCAATCGGGATCCGAGGGCAAGGACCCGGACGGCGCCGACAACGATTGCGACAAGCTGGTGGACGAAGAATTCGACCTCGATCATGACAGCGTGTACTGCAAGGGCGCAGTCTGCCAGACGAACGAGGCCGATGCGTGCCCGACGGTCTGGACGCCGGACAACGCCAAGGAGCCGTGCGCAGGGCTGGGCGCCGGGTGGACCGCGAGCAAGGATGTGGTGTTGACCGAGCCCGGCGAGCAGGATGGGCTGTCGAAGGCCCGGCGCACGCATGAGGTGGTGGAGGTGGCGGTGGGGAATGGCGCGCTGGATGGCTCGCTGCTGGCACTGTGGCGAATGGACGGTGGCGTAGGCACGGACGCAGGACCATTCAAGAACGACGCGACCATGGGGGGCGTGGCCAAGGTCGCCGGTGCCTGGGGCGACGCCGACGGCGCGGTAACGGCAACGCCAGGCCCTTTTGCGCACAAGAACTTTGGCGCTTTGGCGCCGGTCGGGGCTGGGGCCGTCACGCTCATGGCGTGGGTCAAGCCGGCGGCATATTCCGGCAGCTACCATGTTGTGGCCGGGTTCGGGCCTGCCAAGATTTTCATGCTGTATGTCTCTGGCGACAACGCTGGCGTGTGGACTTACACGGCCTCGGGTGTTTTCAAGGTCGGGACGGGCGGTGCGGTGCCGCTCAATGCGTGGTCGCATATGGCGGCAACGTACCAGGCCGGCCAGCTCAGTTTCTATCTCAACGGCAAGCTGGCCGGATCGGCTGCGGGGAGTGTCGTAGCGGCCGACACGACGCTGGCGGTGGGTTCCTGGCCGAGCGGCGGTGACAAGCTTGATGGTGCGGTCGACGAGGTCGCCGTATTCAACCGGGCGTTGTCGGCCACCGAGGTTGCGGCAAACGTCCAATCGGGCAAGCCGTACGGAACGGCATTTATCACGGGCGCGCAGGCTGACCTCGATGACTTGCGGGTCACCGAGGCCACGCCGTACCAGGGTGAGCACCTGGTGCCGCATGAGGTGATAGGCGTGCGGCCGTTCAGCGACACCGATGCGTCAAAGGTATTTGGCTGGTGGGCCGTCAACGGCAAGCCGGACGACGCCGGCCCGAAGAAACTTGCCTCCAAGTTCATCGGCACGACGGGGGCGGCACCGAACCGTTACGGCTCGACCGGCACGGAGTTCAAGAAGGGCGCGATCGAGGTGGACGCGGCCCTCTCACTAGCTGCCGGCAAGCCATTTGCGATCGAAGCCTGGGTCAACTGCATGTCATCGGCCACAGACTGCTGGGTCGCCAGCCAAGAGCAATCAAATGCCCTGCGATTCTCGATAGCGGGCACCGGGAAAATCTTCTTTGAGGCCGCCGGAATTACCAGCAGTTTCGAGTCGCCCTTGCTGGGCCTCAAGTTCAGTGGATGGCACCACGTTGGCCTCAACTACACCGGCAGCAAGCTTGAAGCGTATGTCGATGGTGTCCAAGTGGCATCTCAAGTCGGCTCTGGCGGCCCCTTCAACCCGCAGGGGTACAAGCTGGCCATCGGCGGCCGGCGGCCGGCCGAGACGACCATCGACCAGCACATGGAAGGGCAATTGTCTGACGTCGTGATCCATTTGGAATCCAAACCCGCCGACTACTTCTACAAACGCGCCAACCCCGGCATTCCGACCGTGCGCTTCCTCGCCAGCACCAAGCCGTTGGCCGAATCGGGCAAGTACCCGTTCTACAAATACGCCATCAAGTCGGGCAATGCCGCGGCCGGCGCGCTCCTGCCCGTGGTCAAGGCACTCGACAAGACCACGACTTGCAATGCGTTGTTGTCGCCGTGTTTTGGCTACGTTGGGTGGTGGCCTTTTGACGGTGGCGTCGGCGACGCTTCGTCGAATGCACACAAGACGACCGGTACCGCGACCAAGTTCGCAGCCGGCGCCCCAGGCGTGGCATTGCTCGCACCGCCGCAACTCCAGGTCGTTGGCGTCGCACCGCTATCCGCTTTCACCGTCGAAGCCCTGGTCATGCCGACCGCCGTAGTATCGACGCAGAACAACTGGGCAGTGGTTCAGCCTCATCCGGCCGATGGCGACGACTGGGGCCTCGGCGCGCGGCTGGGAAAAGTCGGGCTCTACTACACCAACGGTGCCAGCAAGGTAGACCTGCTGGGCACAACCGATGTTCTCACGGGCAAGTGGCAAGCGCTGGCCGCGAGTTACGACCTGAGTACGGCTCGGGTGTTCGCCGATGCCAAGGAAGTCGGTAGCCTCAAAACTGCGGTCGTGCCGGGACCCAAGATCGGGTCGACCCTGCTGGGGGCGGACTCCGACGGCCTACAGGGCTCGCTCGACAACATCCGCATCATGAACCGCGCCCTCACCCCCGACGAACTCCTGCACCACCCGTTGGCCACTTGGAAAATCACCACCAGCGCCGCCGACCCGTGCGCCGGCAAGTCCTGCGACGACACCAACCCGTGCACCACGGACACCTGCTCGGCCGGCACATGCAGCAACACCGCGGTCGCCGACGGCACCCCCTGCGGCACGGGACTCTCCTGTACCACCGGCACCTGCAAGGCCCCTTCCGGCATCATCGGCCCCTGGGCCACCACCACGGCGCTACCTGAAAAGACCACTGGCCTGTGGGCTGCGGCATCGAAGGGCTACCTGTATGCCATCGGCGGTCAGACTGACACCGCCGCCCAATCCGGCAAGGTGTGGTTCGCGCCCATCGCCAGCGATGGCAAGGTCGGCGCCTGGCAGTCGACCGCAGCGTTCTCGCCCGCGCGCGACGGCTTCTCGATCGCCCAGGACGGTGAGACCCTGTACGTACTGCCCGGCAGCCTCGGCAACAACAACTCGACCACCAACGTCTCGCTGACAACGTTGCAGGCGGCTGGCGGCGCGGCGCCGTTTGCCGCCACCAAGGACCTGCCGGCATTCGCGGACCTCGCGGGATCGGTCGCGACCGGCGGCTACGTCTACATCACGGGTGGCGCGTTCGCCAGCTACTACTCCACGGTCTGGGTCGGCACCCAGGCCACCAACAAGACCGTCACAGCGTGGACCCAGTCCACGGCGCTGCCGTCTGCCCGCGGCCAGCACCGTGCGTTCGCGCACGGCGGCTACGTGTTCGTGGCGGGCGGGTACGCGAGCGGGACGACCTACCAGGACGTCTACGCTGCTCAAGTGCAGTCAGGCGGCGGCCTGGGCGCTTGGTCAGCGACCCAACCCCTGCCGGCCAAGCGCTACAACTTTGGGCTCGCCAGCCAGGGCGCGGTGCAGTATGCGATCGGTGGCGCGGATGCCTCCGGCAGTGCGGTCGCAGATACGGCGTCAACCGCGGCGCTGGCCGGCGGCAAGACCGACCCTTGGAAAGCACAGACGGCGCTGCCGCAACCCTTGGCAGGCTGTGGCGTTGCCTGGCATGGTGCGCGCCTCTACGTGATTGGCGGCTCCAACGCAGGGGGCAAGCAAAGCTCGGTCTACTTCGCAACGGCGCAGTAGGCGGACGTTGCGGCAGGGCCGACCAGATGCGCAGCACCGAAACTGCGCCCCGCGCCTCGCTTACCCCAAGTCCAGCGCCAGCCGCAGCGCTTGGTTCAGCTGGTCCAGTTGCCTGGGTGCCAGACTGCCCACGTAGTCCGAGAGCAAATCGCGGGGCAGGCTGGTGATGCCATCACAGCGAATCGCGCTGTCGTGGAGCAGCCCCTCTGCCGCACCTACCGCCACTTCAGTGTCCAAACCCAAGCGTCGGGTGTGCACTGGCGCGCACGCGATGACCGGAAAACGTGACAGCAGGGCTGTCTGCCGCGCCACGACCACAAAAACGCGGGCCGTCTTGGGATCGCCAGAGGGGTGGCGAACACGGTAGAGTTGACCGCGAAGCAGTTGGACCGGAGGCATGGGTCAGTCCAGCCGGGCAAAAGGATCCGCTGAGAAACGAAGCACATCCAGCGTATCCTCGTTTTCTTCATCGGCGATTTGGTTGAGAAGGCGCAGCTCGCGTTCTTGCTGTTCGGCGAGTTCCTTCTCGCGCGCCATTTTCGCGACGGCCTGCTCAATAACTCGAGATCGCTGGCCTTTGGTCCCGCCGAGGTACGCCAGTCGGGCTAGGGTCTCGCTACTGAGGGTGACGGCGGTCTTGATCATCATACCGCTACGGTAGCCGCAGCAGATGCCGCTGTCAATACCGCCACCTGGTGGTATCTTGACCGGCCGGCCCAGGTTTTGGTTTCGCCAGCAAAGTGACACCGCGACACGTCCCACCTGCGACACGTCCCATCGTCCCAATCGACGCCACTGCCGCGCGCGCGCCCCCACGTCCGCGCAAGAACCGCGCACAGCCACGCCGCCGCGGACCAGACCAGTCGTGCTGACCCTGGCACGCAACTTGCACGCCCTGCTGGCGCTTGCCGCGCCGCCGCGCCCAGACCAGGTAACCCATGGCCGAATCCACCTCCAGCGTCACCACCAGGGTGTGCCCTGTGTGCGGCGAATTGACCGCCGCCAACCACTGCCCCAAAGACGGCACCACCACCGTCGCCCAGACCGAGCACCAGAAGGCCGCGACCGCATTCAAGCCTGGCGAAATCGTGGGCGGCCGCTACCGCATCACCGGCACCCTGGGCCGCGGCGGCTTTGGCGCGGTCTACGCTGCCGAGCACACGGGCACCTTGCAGAAAGTCGCGCTCAAGATGCTGGCGCTCGATCACAGCGCTGCTGGCGGCGACGACACCGTCAAGCGCTTTTTCAAGGAGGCGCAGGTCACCGCCAACCTGAACCACCCCAACACGGTGCGCGTGTTTGACGTCGGTCAGACCGACGAAGGGCCGCTGTACATCGCGATGGAGATGCTCAAAGGCGCGTCGCTCGAGCAGGTGCTGCGCCGTCAGGCCAAGGCCGGCCAGACCATGCAGGAAATTCAGGTGCTCGATATCGCGATTCCGATCCTGCGGTCGCTGGCCGAGGCGCATAAGGCCGGCCTCGTGCATCGCGACATCAAGCCGGCGAACATCATGATCGTGCCCGGCCCCGAGGACGAACCCCTGGTCAAGGTGCTCGACTTCGGCATCGCGCGCACCACCGACAGTTCGCTCACGGGCAGCGGCCGCGCGCTCGGCACGCCGCAGTACATGAGCCCTGAGCAGTGCCGGGGTCGCCCGCTCGACGGTCGCGCGGATTTGTATGCGCTTGGAATCATGCTCTACCGCTGCGCCACCGGCAAGCTGCCGTTCGAGCACGAAGACCTGATGGCGCTGATGTACAGCCACACCCACGACTCGCTGCCTGACCCGCGGGCGTCGACCGTCAGCCCGCTATCCGACGGCTTTGTAGCGACGCTGGTCAAGGCCACGGCCAAGGAGCCAAGCGATCGCTACGCCGACGCTCGTGAGATGCGGATGGCGTGTGAAGCGCTGCGCGGCGGTGCTTGGGCAGCGACGCCCAGTTTTCCTGTAGCGACCGCTGCCGACGGCGACAGTGGCAGGCCCACCACGCCCTATCAGGTTTCTGCGCGCACCGGGCGCGATGGCGAGGCAGCCGTGGCCGGCGATGACCCGATGCCTCGGACGCCCACCGGCACCATCGCCGTGTCGAACACCCTGGCCGGGATCCTGACGCAGGAGTTGCGCGACCAGGAGGCGCAAGCGGTGGTGCAACGTCAGTCCGACGAAGCCGCCACCATCGCCGTCGCAGCCGCAGCCGCGCAACTGGCGAGCGCCCGGGCACCAAGTAGCGCCAAGACGCTGGCCATGGACAGCGCGGAATTTGCGCCCCGTGCTGCCGCGGGCCCTGCCGCCAGCGGTTCGCCCGCGCCTGCGTCGTCCACAGTGAAGTGGATCGCCATCGCGGTCGGCGCCGCCACACTGGTCGGCGCGGCCCTGGTCTGGCAAGGCCAGCCGGCGGCGCCTCCGCCTGTGGCAGCCCCCCAGCCGCAGGACGCGCCCACGGCGGCCGCGCCGGTTGCC
>SXRM01000045.1 GCA_005792545.1 Pseudomonadota bacterium
AACAAGATCGGCACCTATGCGGTGGCTGTGCTGTGCGCGCACCATGGCATTCCGTTCTACGTGGCCGCGCCGACCTCGACTGTAGATTTGCAGTGCCCGGACGGCGATCACATCGTCATCGAGCAGCGCGGCGCCGAAGAAGTGACCCACCCGCAGGGCGTGCGCTTTGCCGCGGAGGGTACGCAGGTCTTCAACCCCGCGTTTGACGTGGCGACCGCCGAGCTCATCGCCGGCATCATCACCGAAGAGGGCGTGGCGCGGCCGCCTTTTGTGGCGGATTTGGCGGCAATGGTCGCCCGGGCGCGGACGCGGCGCGACAGCAGGGGGTAAGGCGTGGATAAGAAACTGCCGCATGGGCAACGGCTCATCGTTGAATCCGTGCGCGGGGCCCCAGTGGTCGCGGTTCAGATCTGGATCGGCTCCGGCGGTTTCGACGAACTGGATGATGAGCGCGGCCTCGCGCACCTGCACGAGCACATGCTGTTCAAAGGCACGCCGACCCGCGGCGTCGGCGACATCGCGGCCGAGGTCGAGCGCACCGGCGGCCAGATCAACGCCTGGACCAGCAACGACCACACTTGCTACCACGTGGTGATGCCGGCGCACCACTGGCGCGACGGCCTGGGCGTTCTCGCCGACGCGGTCTGCCACTCGCTTTTCGACCCCGAAGAGCTGGCGCGCGAGATCGAGGTGGTGGTCGAAGAGATCCGCCGCGCGGCCGATAGCCCGGGTCAGGTGGGCTGGCAGCGTCTTTTCAACCAGGCATTTGGCGACCATCCGTATGCGCTGCCGGTACTCGGCACCGAAACCAGCGTGCGCGGCATGACCCAGGAACGCATGCGGGCCTTCTGGCGCAAGCACTACTGCGCGGCCAACACGACCGTGGTGCTGTGCGGCGACGTCGACGAGGTGGAAGCGGAAGCCGCGGTGCTGGCAGCATTCGCCGACCAGGTACGCGAGGTCCCGCCGCCGCGGCCGGCCGACCACACCCGGACGCTGCCGTCCTGCGAGACGGCGATCCACAGCAAGTTCAGCGAGAGCCGGGCGCTTTTGGCGTGGCCGATTCCGGACCTGCTGCACGCCGATGTGCCGGCGCTGGACGTGCTGGCGTTGGTGCTGGGCCAGGGCGACTCGTGTCGGCTGGTGCGCACCATTCAGCGCGAGCAGAGCCTGGTCAACGACATCGGTGCGTCAAGCTGGACTCCGCAGCGCGGCGGCCTGTTCGCGGTGACGGTGCTCACCAGCGCCGATCGGATGGAGGCGGCACGCACGGCGACGCTGGAACAGGTGCAGAAAATCCGCGCCGAAGGCATTGGCCTGGAAGAACTGGTCAAGGCCAAGAACAACGTGCTGGCCGAGGCGACCTACAAGCTGGAGACCGTGCAAGGCCAGGCGCAGTCGCTCGGCTACTTTGCAGCGGCGACCGGCGATCCGCACTGGGACCGGGCCTATGCGCGCCGCGTCGACGCGGTGTCGGTGGCCGATGTGCAGCGGGTGGCGCAAGTGTACTTGGTGGCCGACAGCGCGCAGTTCGTGACGCTGTGGGGCCAGGATGCCACCGAAGCCGAGCGCGCCGTGGCGCTGTTGCCCACCGCACGGTCGGTGCTGCACGACATCGGCCATCGCCAGGCGTCGCGGGCGCTGCGCGAGCCGGATGTGCTCGACGGCATCGAACGCATTGAGCTGCCGACCGGTGACATCCTGATCGTGCAGCCCGACCCGTCGGTGCCGGTGTTCGGACTGCGGGTGGCGGCAGTCGGCGGTCTGCGCGCCGAAGATGCCGCCAACAATGGCCGCTCGCAACTGCTTGGCAACCTGCTGACCCGCGGCACCGCATCACGCACGTCGAACGAGATCGCCCACGAAATCGAGAACCTGGCGGCAGGCCTCGCCGGATCTGCGGGGCGCAATTCGCTCGGCCTGCACGCGATGGGCCAGAGCAAGCACGCCGATCAGGTGGTCGGGCTGTTCTGCGATACGCTGTTTGAATCCGTGCTGCCGCCCGACGACTTGGAGCAGGAGCGCCAGAACCAGCTGGAAGACCTGCGCCACCAAGGCGACGCACCGTCGCGGCAGGCGCTGCGAGCGATGGCCGAGACGCTGTACGGCGGGCACCCGTACGCGATGGACCTGCTCGGCACCGTACCCAGCTTGCAGGCGCTGCGGCGAGAGGACCTGGTCGGCCACTTGCGGGCGTGCCTGGCGCCAGGACGCCTGACCTATGCGGCGGCGGGCGACATCGATCCGCAGCAGCTGGCGCGCTGGCTGTGCGAGAAAAGCCCGTCCGATCGGCAGCCGATGGCCGCGGTGACCAACCACCCGGTGCCGCAGCCGACCCGCCGCGTGCAAGTACGGCCGCGGGCTGAAAAGCAGCAGGCGCACATCGCAATTGGCTTTGTGGGCGCGCGGCTGCACGACCCGGAGCGGTTTGCGCTGGATGTCCTGGCGACGGTGCTGAGCGGCCAGTCTGGGCGTCTGTTCATGCAACTGCGCGACAAGCAGTCGCTGGCGTACTCGGTGTCGGCGATGCACGTGGAGGGCCTGGACGAGGGCTACTTCGCCCTGTACATGGGCACCTCGCCCGACAAGGTCGAGCAGGCGCTGGCCGGGCTGTATGCCGAGGTGGACCGCATTCGCCAGTACCCGGTCGGCGCCGAAGAACTGGACCGCGCCAAGCAGAGCCTGGCCGGCAGCATCGCCATCGGGCTGCAGCCGCGCAGTTCGCGGGCGGCGACGCTGTGCTTGAACGAACTGTACGGGCTTGGACGCAAGGCCTACCGTGGCCAGATCGAGAGCCTGCTGGCGGTCAGCGCCGAGCAGGTGCTCAAGGCGGCGCAGCGGGTGGTGGATCCTGAGCGCTGCGTCGAAGTGGTGCTCGCGCCCGGGTAGCCTGACCGCACCGCCGCACCCGGTGGTTTTCGAGCAATTGTAAGCGACAAGACCCCGGGGCCGCTGCCTCCGTCCAAACCTCCAGCCGGACTACCTACGCACCGGATGGAGGAAGCGATGATTTCCGTTCAACAAACCTATGGCAAGCCCCCCAGCAACCCGCTGCGACGCCTACGCTTGCGCATTGGCCTGGTGCACGACGACCGGCTGCTGACCGAGCAGGCGTTCGATCCGGCCCAAACGGTGACGATTGGCGCCTCGACGCGCGACACGCTGGCGCTGCCGGATGTGGATTACCAGGGCGCCGCGCTGGTATTTGGGCCAACGGACGCGGGCGGCTGCGCGGTCATTGCGCCCGCAGATTCACAGCCACGGCTGGCAGTCGACGACACCGTGCTGGACGAAATGGCCGCGCGGCGTCAGGGTGTCGTGACAGCACGCGACGGCTTCTTGCGGTTCAGCGTCGGCCGCAACGACCGCGGCCGCTGCCAGCTTGGGCCGTACACCGTGCTGTTCCAGGTCGTCGAGCAGACGGTGGACGTGCCGGTGCTGCCCACGTTGTCGCTGTTGCAGCGGATGCGCCGCGCCGCCATCAGTGAGCCGGCCTGGAAGGCGTCGCTGGCGCTGTCGGCGGGCCTACTGTGCTCGGTGGTCGCGCAGGCCGAAGTGTGGAACCGCACCACCGGGCGCTTCTTGCGGACTGTGCCGGAGGAGTTGGTGCAAGTCACCTGGGTGCCAGAAATCGAGCACATCCACATCGTGCCAGTCGCCGAGATCGAGCCGCCGCCCTTGCAACCGGCCGCCGACGCGCCCGCGCCCAGCGATGGCAAGCCGGCGCCCAAGCCGGCACCCGCAGGCAAGGCCGGCAAAGACCGGGGCAAAGCGCAGCCGAGCAGCCAGCAGGGGCCCAAAGCCCTGGCGGCGACCGATCCGGCCCGACGCATCGAGCGCGACACCATTGCCGGTCAGTTTCGGCCGACCAGCAAGCTCTACCAGCCCGAAGACGAGGCAGCTGCGGAGCAGGTTGCGGCCGGCAGCTTCAAGCCTGTCCAAAGTGGCCAGACGAGTGCGCAACCGGGTGCCGACCGGGTACAGGTGCAAGCGAGCGGCAACCACACGGCAACGCGCGTCGACAAGACCAAGGTAGCGGTCGCGGATCGCGACCAGAGCACCACCGCCGATCGCGGCCCGGCCAAACAGGAGACGGTGGTCATCGTGCGCACGACGCCACCGGTTGGCCCCGATGAGGGCAAGACCGACGTCGCCAAGGCGCTGCGCGGCAAAGCCAACGCGGTGCAGCGCTGCTATGAGCAGGAATTGCGCAGCAACTCCGGCGCGGGTGGCAAAGTCACGGTGACGTTTACGGTCGGCAGCGAAGGCACGGTCATCGACAGCGCGGTCGCAGGCGCCAGCGGCGGCTTTGCCGAGTGCATCCAAGGCGTGTTCGCGCGCTTGCGAGGCCTGCCGATGTTGCAGGCCGCGGCGACCTTCTCGCAAAGCTACGTCTTCAGCAAGGCTCAGTAGCAACTAGACAATTCTCGCCGCGGCCGACGGGGTTGCCTGTCGGCCGCGGTGGCTTTTTGGGGCCGGTGGCAACCTCGACGCCCACCCCGCAAACCCGCTATCCTGCCGCCGCGCAGCGGGCGAGCCAGTTCCCGCGCCGCGGGGACAGGATGCTCGGCAGAATCGCAGGGTTGGCAGTAGTTGCAGCGACGCTCTGGGCCATGCCGGCGCGCGCGCAATGCTCTGCGTGAGGCAACCCCGCTCTCCCGGTGGGAGACACCGACATGTCGCGGCTGCTCGACGGCGGCCAGGTGCAGACCCAGACTCGGGTGCGCGCGGGCTTAAGCTACGCGTACGCCTACGGCGACCAGCCCTACAACGGGGCCAAGCCCGAAGCCAATCCAGAGGAATTCAAGATCCGCCTGCAGCTGGCGATGCTGCTGGCGGGCGTGGACCTGCCAGGCGGTTTTGGCGCCGGGCTGGTGGTGCCGTCGGGTCGACTGCGCTCGAGCAAACTGTTTGGCGGCGAGCTCAAAGCGACCGACGACATGGGCCTGGGCGACATTGAGTTGCGCTTGCGCCAGGACCTGAACCGCCTGTTCGACGTGCAAGGCAAGTACCTGCCGCGACTGGTCGTGAGCCTGGGCACCGGCATGCCGACCGGCCAGTACGTGTCGAAAAAGAACCTGACCAGCGGCCAACCGCTCGACGCCAACCTGTCGCTCGGCCGCGGCGTGTACTGGCTGCTCGCTGACTTCGAGTTGTTCGGCCCGATCGTCGAGCGCTTGGGCTACTACACCTCGCTGCGCACCCGCACACCGGTCAACAACGCCAGCGATGGCTTCTCGTGGGCCAATGAGTGGCAGGCCAGTGTCGGCCTGTCGGGGCAGATCGTGCCGCGCCTGTTGTCGGTGTCGGCGTCCGTGGACTACCTCAAGCGCGGCATGCCGACCGAGATCGACTTTTTCGGCGACCGCGTCGACTCGGTCAGCGTCGGCGGCACCTATCTGGACGCCACGGTGTCGGCGCGGGTGCAGCCAGTCGACAACCTGGCGTTTGACCTGACGCTTAAGAAGCAGCTGCGCCGCGAGGTGCTCGGAATCCAAACCCCGCCTGCTTACTGGGTATTCGCCGGTGTTTCTTGGAGCAGCCTGTTTGGTGATCCGCCGACCAACAAGCGACCGACCGTGCGCCCTGCTGCGCGCGGCGACACCCCGCAACCCGACATCGCGGCGCTACTGGTCGCCGGCAAAACCACCATCGTCGACTACTGGGCCACCTGGTGCGCGCCGTGCCTGAAGCTTGGGCCGCAGCTCGACGCGTTCGTGCATGGCAAGGCAGATCTGGCGCTGACCAAGGTCGACGCCACCGACTTTGATCAGGCGGCGATGGATCGCCTGCTGCCGGGCATCCCTGGCCTGCCGGTGGTCGACGTCTACGACAAGCAGGGCAAGCTGTACGCCCGGCTGTGCGGCGAACACGCTTTCAAGTACGCAGAGTTCTTGCCAAGCGACCCGACGCCGCTGACACCTTGACGACTAGGGTTCGCGGGCGACATGCGCCGGTGCCGCACCCGAGCTGGCCTGCGCCGCCACCGCGCCCGCCGCAACGCCGATGCCCTGGTTGCGCCAAGCTGACTCGATGTCGGCCATGATCGTCTGCGCCTGCTCGTAGCCGGCCTTGGCCAGGTAGTCGCCCTTGGCAAAGTCGTAGACATTGAAGCCGCGCACCTGCAGGTCGAACACGTAGTCGGCCAATTGCGCCCGGTCACGGCCCGACTGGCTCATCAGCAGGAACATCGACCGCATCAGGTCGTCAAAGCGGGTTAGCCCCAGGCGCGCCAGATCGATCATCTTGCTATTGGCGCCGGGCGGCGCGAACGGAAAGTCCGGGATGATGTTGCTGGCGATGATGAAGTGCGCGCCCGCTTGCCAGGTGACCGACGCCGGCACGTTGTTGTGCATGCCGCCGTCGACGATGCGCTGACCGCCGACAACCAGCGACGGATAGGCACCCGGCAGGCACGACGAACTGCGCACGCCGTGGCCGACCGTGCCGTGGGCGCGCACGACCTCTTTGCCGGTGTGGATGTCGACGCCGACCGGAAAGAACGGGATCTCGGTGTCGGACATCATCACGTCTTTGCCGAGCAGGTAGCGGGTGGCCCACTCAAACGGCATGGTGGTCACAAAGCCGCCGAGCAGCGTCGGGATGAGCACCCAGCGTTCGGCGACCAGGCGCTCGATGCCGTCGCGGCGACCCGCGGCGTAGATGCCGGCCACCACCGAGCCAAACGACACGCCAGCAATGTAGTCGATGGGGATGCGCGCCTCTTCCATTGCGCGAATCAGGCCGATGTGCGCAAAGCCGAGTGCGCCGCCGCCGCCCAACGCCAGGCCGACCGACCGACCGAGTAGCGCCCGCGCCAAACGCCGGCAAGCGCGGCCAAAAATGGTCGCCTCGGTCGACAGCAGGTGCAGTTCCGCCGCGGATTCGAAGCGTCGCAGCGTTGGGGCGTCGTCCGGCACGCGGCTGGCGCGCGAAGTGGACTCGAGCGGCAGCACGCCGCCCATCAGCCGGATCGCATCGACGCGGTACTGGTGGCGCTCGGCGGCGGCCTCGTGGCTGCCGTCGCTGGAGCTGCGTACCAGCACCACCGACTGCGCTTCGTGCAGCACCGCCTTGTCGTGGCTGTCCTGGCTGCGCGCGCTGACCAGCAGCCAGCCATCGGCCGGCATGTTCTTGCGCAGCTCCGTCACCAGCCGCATGGTCTGGTCGGGCAGATAGGGCCGCAGCACTCGGATCGGCCAGATCTGGCCAAGGGGCGGCAGCAACTCTTCGGCGGTCGCCTCGCCCAATTCCATGCGCCGGGTACGTAGGTGCATTTTTTGCACGGCCGCCGCGCCACCCATGTCGATGAGCACGACCTTGGTCGCGCTCCAAGGCAGCGTCGCGGCGTCTTGCATCGGGGCATTGTCGCCGATCTCGCGGGTCAGCGACGCAGCCAGACCCCAGCCCAGGCTGGTGGTGCCCAGCCCCGGCTTGGTGCCGTAGATCGACACCAGCGAGGCCTGGCGGGCGGCCTTCTGGGCGACCTTTACGCCGGTGGTGGCCAGTTCTGTGTACAGGTGGCGGTACAACGTCGGGTTGCGGGTGACGATGCCCATCATCACCGTCGCCGGCACACGCAGAAGTTCCGTCGGCTCCAGCGCATCGATGTCAGCCGTGCGGGCCACTTCGAGCAGCACCGCGGCGTGACCAAACATCCAGCCGGGACCCTTGGTGGCAATAATCTCGCGGGCGTTGCCCTCGCCGCCGATGACGCCGACGCGGCCGCGCACGACCACGTACACGTCGCTGGTGCGGTCGCCTTTGCGCACGACTTGCTGGCCGGCAGTGACCTTGACGAGCTTGCCGGCTTCACAAAATCGCTGAATGTCGTCGCGGCCGAGCTGGCGCAAGAACGGATGACGCAACAGCAGATCGGTAATCGTCGCAGCTTGATCGCGCATCTCGACCAGGCCGTCGATATAGTCGCGAAAAGCTGGCATCTCGGCGACAGCGCGGTTGAAGTCGGCGGTCGCCAGTTGCAGCGCGCGCATCGGGCTCAGCGCCTTGACGGTGGCGTTGGTGGCGGTGTTCTTGCGCAGCGATCGTTCACCAAACACGTGCCCGGGGGCCAGCTTGGCCACCACCGAGTCACCGCCCTCGGTGCGCATCGCAAACCGCGAGAACAGCGTATCGCCCTGGTGTCCGGCGGGGATGACGACCTGCGCCTCGCCCTCGACGATGAGCGTCATGCCCTCGCTTTTGTTGCCGGCGACCACCAGCACGGCGTCCTTGCCGTACATGCGCCAGGTCATCAGCGTCAGCAGCTTGGCTTGGTCGGCGGCGTCCAGTTGGTTGAGGAACGTAGACTCGAACAGCCAGGCAAAGCCGGCTTCTTCCAAGCCCTTGCGGGTCATCGCCTGCACTTTTGACGGAACAGCCATCTCAACCCCTGCGACGCCTCGGCGCCCGCAACCAAGCCTGCACCGCAATGCGCGCGCGCGCAACCGGGCTTACCTCGACAGCAGTGGAACCGAACAATTGCCTAATCTTGTGCAGGCTCGTCGGCGCCAGTGTCTTTGGCGCCGGGTTGCCGGGCATCGACGGCGCTCGGCCCGCAATGTCGCTCTGCTTCGGCGCGGTCGGCAGGGTCCACGCCGTCTTTGGCGGCATCTGCCGCTTCGCACCACGCCTGCGTGCGCGCGGCTGGCTTGGATGCCCGCTCGGCCGCCATGCGGAACAGCGGCAGCGCTGCCCGCGGCTGACCCTTGGCCCAGGCCGCGCGCGCTTCCAAGAGCACCGGCAGAGGGTTGGCCGGGTCGCGCTCGTCGATAATGCTGGCGGCCAGCTCCAGATCGGCGATCGCCCGGGCGTGGGCAGCAGGATCTTTGGGGGTCTTGCGCAGGTTGGGGGCGACCCGCGCCCAGGCCAACCGCCCTAGTGCCGCAGCCGCGCGGCCGTCATGGGCCTCGCGCTCCGCGAGCTCACGCAGGATTTGCGCAAGGTTGGCGTCGTTGTCCTGCGCCAGCGCCTTGAACCACGCCTGGCCTTTAGTCGCTCGATCCGGCGCCGTGCCCGCGGCCGCCAGCACCGCCGCCTCGCGCGTCAGCTCGGTCACCACGGGGTCGTGGAGCGCGATCGCCTGAGCCGCCCGCAAGTGGCCAACTGCAGCCGCGACGTCGCCATCGTTGCGGGCGCCGAGGAACAACACCGCCCGCTGCCGTAGCCCGTCGCCACGACCGTTCGGCTGCTCCACCAGCCACTGGGCATGCTGACGGGCCTCGCGCTGGTTGCCGGCGCGGCTGGCCAGATCCATCAACAGATAGGTCGCCTCGCGCCGCCAGTCGTGGCCGTCGTCGGGCTTGTCGACCTTGACCTTGTTGAGCAGTGTGGTCGCCGCGGTCCACTCACCCTTGCGCAGCGCGCGCAAGGCAGCCGCCAGCGGCGGCGCGGCCCCGGTCTCGGGCTTGTCGGGATCGTGACCGGCCATGCCGAGCGCGGGCCACAGCTCGTCGGCATCGACCCGAAAGTCCTTGGCGTAGTACCCGAGGCGGCCACCCAGCCAGGCCGCGAAGCCCTTGTCGAGGTCATCGGCGGAGGCGCCAAGCACTTCTTGGACCAGCACCACCGTCGACTTGCCGGACTTGTGGGCCAGCACCAGCTGCCGCACCTTGTCGCGGCCAAACCGTTCCGCCAGGTAGTCGACCTGCCGCATCGACTGGTCGTAGGCGTCCAAGATGTCCTGCATCGACCGCGCCTGCGAAAACGCCAGGTTGAAGCGGGCAATCTTGGCCAGCTTGTCGTCCTTGAGCCGGTCCCAGGCGCGCCGATCGTTGGCCTGCCGCCAGCGCGGGTTGGCCCACACCGTCTCCATCATCGCCAGGCCCTCGGTCAGCCAGCGCGGCACCCGACCGTCGGTGACCTGGATGTGGTAGACGTGGCTCAGCTCGTGAAACAGCACCAGTTTCCAGTTGAACGGCTCACCGATCGGCGATCGTGAGGTCACCAGGTGACCAAAACACACGGCGTGCGCGCCCATCTGCGGTAGCCCAACCGTGCGCACCGCAAACTGCTGGGGCGTCGGGAAGATCTCGACGACGAGCGGCCGCCTGGCCGAAAATCCATAGGCCTTGTCGAGCTGCTCAATGCTCTGCTGCAAGAACGGCAGCACCGAGCGCTCCAGCACCTTGCGCTCTTTCTTGTGCACACGCAGGTCGACCGACGTGCCCGGCAGCACCGGCATGTGCTTCAACACATCGTCGTACAGCACCGTCAATTGATTGGCGGTGCGCACGTCATACGGATCGGCGGCAAACGCGGCCTCCAGTTCCTTTTTGGCCTTGGCGTCGTCGGCCACGCGGGCCCACGCCATGCCGAGCGCCGCCCGCGCCCGGTGGTGGTCGCCGTCGCGCTTGAGCGCCTCTTGCAAAAGCTCCCTGACTTCGCGGTAGCGGTGGGCGTGCTCCAGGTGCTCGGCCGCGACGAAGTACAGGTCGCCATCGGTGGGATTGACCTTGTGCACCTCGCTCACTGCCACCTGCCACAGCGCCGGGTCATCGGCGAGCTTGGCAAGAGCCCCGAGTGCATGGAGGAGCGCCGGCTGGTCAGCGCGTTGCTTGCGGCCCTTGTCGATCCAGGTGCGTGCGGCCGGCAGGTCTTCGTCTTGCATGGCCAGTTCAGCGCGCAGGGCCACCGCCGGCAGCCAGCCGGGCGCTTGAGTCAACAGGCTGTCCAAGCGCGCGCGGGCCTTGGCCTCGTCGCCGTCGCTCGCCAGATCGATGTACGCCTGCCCGGTCAGCGCCGCCGGGTGATGCGGATTGACGGCCAGCACCTTGCGCAACGCGACGTCGGCGTCGCGGTAATTGTACTTCTGCAAGTACAGTTCGCCGAGCGCCAACTGCACGGCAAGCCGCTCGGCCGGTTCGCTGGCGCCTTCGTCCGCCTTGTCGAGCACCGACAGCGCGTCCTTGAAGTAACCGTTGAGCGCGAGCGATCGCGCGACTGCGACCAGATCGGTCGTTTCGGTCAGCGCGCCGTCCTGGTACAGGTCGGCGAGCGGGTCCAAGATCTTGCGCGCCTCGTGCGCCTTGCCGGTCTCGAGCAGCGCCTCACCCAGCGCAACGCGCAGCGGCAAGTGGCGCGGGTGGGCCGTCACCGCCTTGGTCAGGTTTTTCAGGCGCGTCCCCGCGTCGGTGGCCAACTGGTCGATCTCGGCCGCAGCCAGCAGCGTCAACGGATCGACGGTCTTGCCGGTCAGGTGGGGCGCTAGCACTTTGCGCGCGTCGGCGACGTTGCCCTCGACCAGCCACAGGCGCGCCAGTCCGCGAGCTTCGACGGACGTCCACTGCGCCTGCGCCAGGTTGGCGGCGCGGTCGGGATCCTTGGGGCTGCGGGCGCGGGCGGTCTCCACCAGCAGCTTCTTGGCCGCCTCGCGGTTGCCGTGCAGCAGGTGCTCGCCAAGCTCGCGCTCGGTGGCCGTGAGTTCTGCGGCCTGTGCCCCGGCACCAACCAGCGCGACGACCAGTGCGGCTACCGCGACCGATGTCCACCATCGCTGTCTGTCGCGCGCCGTCACCACCCCGACCTCCTGCACCCGATCGCGGGCGCATGTCGCAGACGCCCGAGCCGGGCCCCCGGTTCAGGGTACGGGGATTGCCTTCACAGACCGCCGATGATCAGCCACTTGCCGCCTTCTTTGGCAAAGCGCATGCGCATGGTGTCGTCGCTTTTGACGTAGGCGTCGGTGTTGCCTTCGCTAATCAGCGTCCGACCCGAAAAGAAGTACTCGACCCAGGCGGTGTCGCCCGCGACCTCCATGTCGCGCAGTTGGATGGCCAGGTGGACGCGCTTGACGTTCTTGACCAGCATCTCCAGGCGCGGCATGAGCTTATCGTACCCGTAGTCATCGCTCGGATCGTCGGTCGTGCCGCCGTTCTCGAAGTAGCGCTTGGATACCAGCGACCGGATGGTGTCGACGTCTTTGGCCTCGACCGCGCCGTGGTAGGTCTTGACGACCTCGAACACCTGCTTGTTCTGGTCGGTGGCGGCGATCTTCTTGCCGGCGTCGAGGTAGCCGGGGCCGCAAGCGCTGACGGCCAACGCCAGCGTCACGATCGGCAGTAGAAACCTTTTGGAGATCATACGGCTATCACCGATGGGCCGACGGCCCGCGCCGGCCGCGTAGGGTATGCCCGCCGGCCCCATGCGTCAAACGGACGCCAGGACGCGCGGGGCCTCGCAGTGTGGCGATCCGGTCCGCCTACTACAGAATCGGCGCCGAAGGCAGCAGCTGCACCATCGCCTGCGGCGCGAGCTCACCGACCAACGTGACCAGACGGTCGGCCGTGACGGCATGCAGCAGATGTAGCCCGCTGTGGCGGTCGAGCAATAGGCCGCTCGGCGCTCGCGTCTCGGGTTCTGCGGCCTCGATCTCGCCGTCGTCGCCGGCTGTGCGCGGGCGGCTGACCACGGTCAGGGCCGAGCCAAACGCCACATACTGGTAGATGACCGCCGGCTGGCTGCCCAGCACGTGGATGCGCGCGCCCAGCAACTGCACGCCCGCGCCCTGCGCCAACGGCAGCGCCGACAGACCGGCCACACGCGCCTGCAGGTAGCGTTGGATGCGGGCGGGCGAACCCGTGATCTCGGGCTGCAGATTGGCCAAATGCACCTGCACCAGGGTTCGCAGCGCCTGCGGGCTGCGCGCGGCGCCGAGCGCACTGCGATCACCCACTGGCTGCGCATGCAGTTGCCCGCCTGGCTGGCCACCATTGCCGCGGTCCAGGCCGAGGTCCAGCCGCGCCGCCACCGTCTGCACATGCGGGTTGCCTGCCGGAGCCGCAACCGCCAGCACCGGCAGGCGAGCCGGTGCACCATGGCCAACCGAAATTGCACCATGGCCAACCGTACCCGGCACGGCCTGCGGCTCGGGCGCAGCCGCCACCGCCACGGGCTCTGCCTGGGCAATTCGCGGCGGCGCCCGGCGCGGCTGCGGCTGGCGCTGGGCGATCGGCTGCACCGCCAAGGGCAATGCTTGCTCGGCCGGCACGCCATACAGCGCCACCACCGCCACCGCCACCACCGCTACTGAGGCCACGGTCGTTCCAATCGCCCGGTTGCGCTGCCGGCGCTCCAAGCAGTCGAACTGCGCGCACAGCTTGCCGCGCAACGCTGCGGTGTGGGCCGAACGCACCGCGCACGGAGCGGGTCGCAGGTGGCGGGCGACCACGTCGCGAAGCTGCGCCTCGCGGTCGACCGCGCCGCGGCAAGGCGGACAGCGGCGCAGGTGCTCTTCGAACTCACCGCGCTCGTGGCTGGCAAACTCGCCGTCGAGGTAGGTCTGGCTGAACTTGTTGACTTCCTGGCAATTCATCTTGAGATCCCCAGGCTACGAAGCGGCTTTGCGCGCGCGCAGCCGGAAAGCGTCCATGTCGATGACCCCGGCGTCGTCCACCGGCGGTCGACTGACGATCCCCTCGCGGATCGCGTGATCGACCAACTGCTTTTGCATGGCCTTGCGGGCGCGGTACAGCCGGCTCATCACGGTGCCGACCGGGCAATCAAGCACCTCAGCGATCTCCTTGTACGAAAAGTCTTGCAAATCAGCAAGCAACAGCACCGAGCGAAACTCTGGTGGCAGGCTATCGATCGCTTCCTGCACGTGCCGCGACACCACGCCGTCGAGCAACTGCATGTCGATCGGCCGGTAGATGCCGGACTCCTGCGACGCTTCGGCGGCCTGCATCTGCAGATCGGGCGTGGCGTCGATATCGACCGGGTTGTGGCGGCGCCGCGTGCGGCGCAAGTTGAAGTAGGTGTTGGTCAGGATGCGGAAAAGCCAGGCGCGGCAGTTGGTTCCCTGTTCGTAGGAGCCCCAGTTCTGCAGCGCCTTGATGTAGGTCTCTTGCACCAGATCGTCGGCGTCGGCCGGGTCGCGGCTCAGGTGCAAAGCGTAGGTGTGCAGCGCTTCCAGGTGGGGCATCGCCTCTTTCTCAAAGGCGTTGCGCTGGCGGCGCAAAGGGTTGAAAAGATGAATCATGTCGTCGTTGCTCGCCAGGCCGCGGTGCCGATGGTGGCTGCGACCGTTAGCTCAAACTGCGGGCTGCCGTGGGTTATTCCCGACGGTGCCCGAGCACGGTAACAGCAGTGGCGGCGCCGGCAAGGGCGGCGTTGATCGCGCGCCGACCCCGATTTTGGCCGGCTGCGGCCGCGGCCACCACAGTCCGTGCCGCCTTGCCGGGCCTGCCCTTGTGCGGCAAATACCTGACACCGCACAGAGAATGCGCAGACGCAGCACCTGTGGTCGCCGTTCGTGAACGGATTTTTGCGCGGCCGGGCCTTGACGCTGGCGGTCGCCGGCGTATCCTTGCCGTCCGCCAGCGGTGGATGTAGCTCAGCTGGTAGAGCGCGGGATTGTGGATCCCGATGTCGAGGGTTCAAGCCCCTTCATCCACCCCGCGCCGGTAGACTGAACCGGCCGCCCAAACCGAAGCGTGCGCCGCTTTGGTGCGCCTGCTGCGCCCCGACATCACACGTCGGCAACGCCCCGACATCGCCAAGTGCCACAGCCA